>NZ_CEEDBP010000013.1:0-145432 GCF_979252845.1 Belnapia sp. AC561 | reverse complement strand
GCCCCCCAGCCGCCGCCCCATGGCCATAGGCCCCGCGGTCGCGCACGGTCGCGCTGCTGGTCACGGTCCGCAACCGGATGCCGAGGCCGCGCATGCCCTCATCCACCTTCTCCGCCTTGGCCAGCACCAGGGCGGTGCCCGTCGGGGTCGCTGCCCGCCGCAGCTCGGCTGCGGCCTGACGCTCCCCGACCATCCCATCCAGCCGCTTGGCCACCCGATCGGCAAAGCCATAGCGGAAGCTGCGCAGCACCGACTGGCCGGGCAGCGGATTGGCTAGATAGGCCTTGCTGCGGCGGTACTGGGTTTCCTCCCAGGTCAGCGCACCCTCGATCACCCGCAGCAGGTATTCCGCCATCTGCACATCGGGCTCGAGCCCGAACAGGACGAAATCCTGCCGCCCATCGGTCCAGCCGCGGCATTCGCAGAAGCGCAGGACGGAGGGGAACAGCCAGCGCAGCGCCAGCCGGCCGGGGCCGGCAACGGTCAGGCGTGCCTGCACGCAGGCTTCCTCCCGCAGTTCCACCTCGGACATCGACAGGCCATAGACTTCCAGCAATTCGCCGACCTTGGCCGCTGCGGCCATGGCCTCGGCTTCCGAACAGCCGCGCTCGACGGTCTTGGCGGCAAGCGCCCGGATCCGGGCCTTCACCTTGGCGAGTTCGGTCTGCTGGTCCATCGGCGGAAGATGGTTGTGCGGTGCGGCAGGGGTCAAGCCGTCAGTCGAGTGCGACGCCCGCAGCCTGTACCACCGGCGTCCAGAGCCGGAACTCCGCATCCCAGAAACGCTCAAGCTTGGCTGGGGAGGAGCCGACCGCATCGATCCCGCTTTCCGCCAGCCGGGCCGTGACGGACGGCGCCTTCACCGCGGATTGGAAACCAGCCGAAAGCGCGGCGACCACCGGCGCCGGCGTCGCCGCCGGGGCGAAGCTGCCGAACCAGTTGAGAATGCGGAATTCGGCGAGGCCCGCCTCCATCGCCGTCGGCACCTCCGGCAGCAATGGGCTGCGCACCTCTCCGGTCACCGCCAGGCCACGCAATGCGCCGGACTTCGCGTGCGGCGCGAGCGAGGCGATCCCCTCGATCATAAAATCGACGTTGCCGGCGATCAGGTCCGGGATGGCCAGCCCGGCACCGCGATACGGGACATGCTCCGCCCGCGCCCCTGCCCGCATCGCCAGCAGATGCGCCGAGAGATGGTTGATCGACCCCGGCCCTGCCGAGCCATAGGTCAGCGGCCGCGGGCTGCGCCGCAGCAGATCGAGCAGTTCCGCCAAGCTTCGCGCCGGCACATGAGGGCCTACCACCAGCAGCATGGGCATGGTGCCGACCAGGGAGACCGGCGTCACCGCACGCCGCGTCTCGAAGGGCAGCTTGCGATGCATGATCGCATTCAGCACCGCCGGGGAAACGGTGAAGAGGCCCACTGTCGCGCCATCCGCCGGCGCGCCCACCACGGCTTCGGTCCCCATGACGCCACCGGCGCCACCACGGTTCTCGATGACGACCGGCCGCGCCAGGGCTTCCGCCAGCGCCGGCACCACGAGCCGGGCGGCGACATCGGTCGAGCCACCCGGGGCAAAGGGGACGATAACCCGAAGGGGCTGGGCCTGGGCCTGGGCGGGCCGCGCCAGCAGGCCACTGGCGCCGGCCAGCAATGGACGACGTCCGAACGCGTTCATGGCTTTCCCCGGATATCCTGCCACCAGCTTTCCCCGCCGCCCGCCCCCTGTCCAGCCACTTGGTTTCGGGCCTAGGCTGCGATCAGCCTCGGGAGGAACCCATGCCTGACTACACCTTCGACCACGTCCATTTGCGCAGCCCGGATCCGGAAGCGACCGCGACCTGGTTCGAGGACAAGCTTGGCGCCCGGATCATCCGCAGCATGCAGGCCGGCAAGCCGCGCATCGACATGAAGGTCGGCGGCGCCGATATCTTCATCATCCAGGCCGATGCCGCCGCGGCCGCGCCGCCATCCGCGCCCTACCAGGGGATCGATCACTTCGGCCTCAGCGTCGTCGGTCTGGACGAGGCTGTCGCGGGCCTGAAGGCCAAGGGCGTGCAATTCACCATGGAGCCGACCTCGCCCCGCCCAGGCATCCGCATCTGCTTCATCCGCGGCCCGGAGAATATCTCGATCGAATTGCTGGAACGCACCCCGACCTGATCCTGATGGCAGGGCGCACCGATTTCATTTGGCTCGACGGCGGGGGCGCTGCCCCCGCCGGCCCGCATTACGGCCGCACCAGGGTGCAGGCGGCATCCAACGGCTTGAAGGCCTGCTCCGCCGGGATGGTGGAAAGCACGCGATAGAGGTCCCAGGGGCCGTGGGATTCTTCCGGCTTCTTGACCTCCACCAGATACAGGTCATGCACGTGGCGGCCATCGGCGCGGACCCGGCCATTGCTGGTGAACATGTCGTTTACCGGCAGTTCCCGCATCTTCGCCGCAACCGCCATCGCCTCATCCGTGCCGGCCGCCTCGATCGCCTTCAGGTAATGCCGCACGGCGGAGTAGATACCGGCCTGATACTGGGTCGGCATCGCGCCGCGGTGACGTTCAGAGAAGCGCTTGGCGAAGGCGCGGCTGGCGTCGTCGCGGTCCCAGTACCAGGCCTCCGTCGCCACCACGCCCTGCGCCGTGGCAAGGCCCAGTGCTTTCACATCGGTGATGTTGACGAACATGCCGACCAGCCGCTGGCCCTGCCGCGTCAGCCCGAACTCACCAGCTTGCTTGATGGCGTTGATGGTATCCGTCCCAGCATTCGCCAGCGCCACCACCTGCGCGCGGGACGCCTGGGCCTGCAGCAGGAAGGAGGAGAAATCCCCGCTGTTCAGCGGATGCCGCGCCCGGCCCAGCACCCGGCCACCACCGGCCGTCACCACGCCCTCGGAGCCACGCTCCAGCGCATAGCCGCCTTCGTAATCCACCGTCAGGAAGTACCAGGTCTTACCGCCCTGGCCGAGCACCGCCTGGGTGGTGCCGGAGGACAGCGCGTAGCTGTCCGAGGTCCAGTGAAAGCCGACCGGCGAGCACTGCCGACCGGTGAGCTCCGTCGTGGAGGCGGAGCTGTTGATGATGATGCGGTTGCGCTCCCGCCCCACCTGCTGCACCGCCAGCGCGACGGCGCTATTGGGCATGTCGATGATCATGTCCACACGGTCGGTGTCGATCCAGCGGCGTGCCGTCGCGCCACCGACATCCGGCTTGTTCTGATGGTCGCCGCTCACCACCTCGACCGGCTTGCCGAGGACCCGGCCGCCGTTGTGGTCCTCGATCGCCATGCGGGTGGCGAGCACGGAGCCGGGCCCGGCAAAATCGGCGTAGGGGCCGGAGAGATCGGTCAAGACGCCGATGCGGACGACATCATCGGATACCGTCTGGGCCGGCGCCAGCGATGGCGCCAGCACCAGGGCAAGGGCGGCCATCGCGCCCCGAAGCTTGGACATTGTTCTTCCTCCTATGCAGCGCTTCGAAGCGCCTTGCCGCATAGGCTACACCAGTTGCTCATTCCGCCTAGCGGGGAGCCGCGGCGCGAAGCAGCCGATCATTGATCGCCGCGCCCAGGCCTGCCTCGGGCACAGCCATGGCGGCGATGCCACGGCAGCCGCGAGCGCTGCCTTCGGCATCCAGCCAGCGCAGCCCGGCGAAGAGCCGCGCCGCCGCTTCCTGCACGTTACCCGTGTCGGAGAGGTTCCAGGCAATCGCGGCGCCGGGCAGCGCCGGGCCGAAGGCCAGCAGCGCCTCATCCGCCGCCACCGCCGTCGCGCCGAGCCGCACCGGCAGGCCGGGTGCGTAATGCGACAGCATCATCCCTGGCGAACGCAGCGTCGCCGTTGCCATGGCGGCGGATGCCGCCAGCGGCCGGCCGATCGGCCCCAGCAAGGCCTCCAGCGCCTCCACCGGTACCCCGCCAGGGCGCAGCAGCACCGGGCCGGCGCCGGTCAAGTCGAGCACGGTGGACTCGACCCCCACGGCGCAGGGCCCGTCATCCAGCACCGCGGCGATGCGCCCGGATAGCCCCGCCAGCACATGCGCCGCCGTGGTCGGGCTGACCTCGCCGGAGCGGTTGGCGGAAGGTGCGGCAACCGGCAGGCCCGTGGCCCGCAACAGGGCGAGCGCCAGCGGATGGTCCGGCACCCGGACCGCCAGCGTATCCAGCCCGGCCCCGGCCAGCAGGTCCACGCTGCATTCCGGCCGGCGCGGTAGCACCAGGGTCAGCGGCCCGGGCCAGAAGCGGGCCGCCACTGCGCGGGCCCGGGCATCGGCGCGGACATCGGCGAAGGCCGCCTCGGCATCCGGATAATGGCAGATCAGCGGGTTGAAGTGAGGCCGGCCCTTGGCCTCGAAGATGCCGGCCACGGCCTTCGCATTCCGCGCATCGGCGCCCAGGCCATAGACCGTCTCGGTCGGGAAGGCGACCAGGGCGCCATCCCGCAGCAGGGCGGCGGCGCGATCGACCTCGGCCGGGGAGAGCAGCGCGGTCATGCGCCGCCGAAACAGACGAAATCCGGGTTCCGCCAGCCCGGCTTGCCATAGCGCAGCGGGGTGCCGTCCGGCAGCGTCACTGCCCCGCCGGCGGCTTCCACCAGCGCCTGGCCAGCGGCCGAATCCCATTCCATGGTCGGCCCGAAGCGGGGGTAGAGATCCGCCGCGCCTTCCGCCACCCGGCAGAATTTGAGGGCGGAGGAAACACTGCGGCGCACCGCCACCGGCCGCCCCGCGAGGAAAGGTTCGATCCGTGGGTCATCGGCATATTGCCGGCTGGCCAGCACCGTCAGTCCTTCCGGCGGCACCGACCGCACCCGGATGGCCCGGCGCGGCTGGCTGTCCTCCTTCCACGCCCCGGCGCCCAGCAGCCCGCCGAAGACCTCCCCGGTCGCCGGCAGCACCAGGGCGCCGAGCACCGCCCGCCCCTCCCGGACCAGGCCGATGCAGACGGCATATTCATCCCGCCCCTTGGCGAAGTCCCGCGTGCCGTCCAGCGGATCCACCAGCCAGAAAGCCGGGCAAGCGGCCGTGACGATGCCGCCGGCGACCTCCTCCTCCGCCACCACCGGAATATCCGGCACCGCGGCGCGCAGCCCTTCGACGATCAGTGCTTCCGCCACCCGGTCCGCCTCGGTCACCGGGCTCTCGTCGGATTTGCGGTCCACCACGAAGCCGGCGCGGCGGACCGCCTGGATGGCCGCCGCGGCGCGGCGGGCCAAGCCGGCGGCAAGTTCCAGCAATTCGGGATCGGTCATGGGACGGGTTTACCGCCGTCCTTCTGGTCCCGCCAGCCGCGGAGGGTGCTATCCTGCCGGCCAAGCCACTAGGGATACTCGTCGCATGATCGACATCGCTTTCGTCAAGCCCACCCTGCCCCGCCACGGCGCCCTGGTCCTGCCATGCGTCGAGGGCGCGGAGGCCGTCACCGGGCTCGCGCTGGCGATCGACACCGCGACCGGCGGTGCCGTGCAGCGCGCTCTGGCAGCCGCCGGCTTCAAGGGCCGCAAGGGCCAAAGCTGCACCATCTGGGCGCCAACGCTCACGGATGGCGCCGCGGGCCCGGCGCGGATCGTCGCCATCGGCCTCGGCAAGGAGATGTCCGCCGAAGCCGCGGAGGCCGCCGGCGGCGCCCTGTGCGGCCTGATCCAGGCAGAGCGTGAGGTGGTGGTCGCCGCGGAGGGGCTGCCGGCCGGCATCGCCGCCTCCCTCGCCATGGGCGTGCTGCTGCGCAGCTACCGCTTCGACCGCTACCGCACCGCGGTGAAGGAGGAGGACAAGCCGAAGCTGGAGCGCTTCGCCATCGCCACCGATGCGGCCACTGCCGCCAAATCCGCCTGGGCACCGATGCGCGCCATCGCCGATGGCGTCTTCATCACCCGGGACCTGGTGAGCGAGCCGCCGAATATCCTGACCCCCGCCGAGATGGCCGACCGCTGCAAGGCACTGGAAAGCCTCGGCCTGGTGGTCGAGGTGATGGGCCCGAAGGAGATGAAGAAGCTCGGCTTCGGCGCCCTGCTCGGCGTGGCCCAGGGCAGCGCGCAGGAGCCACGCATGGTGGTGATGCAGTGGAACGGCGTCTCCAAGGGGAAGAAGGCCGCCGCCAAGCCGGTCGCCTTCATCGGCAAGGGCGTGACCTTCGACACCGGCGGCATCTCCATCAAGCCGGCCGGCGGGATGGAGGACATGAAGTGGGACATGGCCGGGGCCGGGACGGTCATCGGGCTGATGGCGGCGCTGGCCGGGCGCAAGGCCAAGGTCGATGCGATCGGGCTGGTCGGATTGGTCGAGAACATGCCGGGCAGCAATGCCCAGCGCCCGGGCGACGTGGTGACGACCGCCAGCGGCCAGACGGTGGAGGTGATCAATACCGATGCCGAGGGCCGGCTGGTGCTGGCCGATGTCATGCACTACTGCCAGGACCGCTTCGCACCGCGCTTCATGATCGACCTGGCGACGCTGACCGGGGCGATCATCGTGGCGCTCGGCCATGAACATGCCGGCATGTTCAGCAACGACGAGGAGCTGGCGGCGCGGGTCATGACGGCCGGCAAGGCGGTGGGCGAGGCCTGCTGGCGGATGCCGCTGGGCGAGGCCTACGACAAGCAGATCAAGTCCGACATCGCCGACATGAAGAACGTCGGCGGCCGTCCCGGCGGCTCCATCACCGCCGCGCAATTCATCCAGCGTTTCGTCAATACCAAGGACGGGCCGATGCCCTGGGTCCACCTGGATATCGCCGGCGTCGCCTGGAGCACCAAGGACCTGCCGACGGCGCCCAAGGGCGCGACCGCCTTCGGGGTGCGGCTGCTGGACCGGCTGGTGACCGAGCACTACGAGGGCTGAACCGCCCACCATGCTGAAGGTCAAGCTCCGCCGCGCCCCACGGGAGGCCGCGGCCCAGCCGCTTGCACTGCCGCTGCCGGACGTGGCTGCGGTACCGCCGGCGTTGCGGGCGGTGGCGCAAGCGGCGGGCTTCACCGGCGCCGCCGGTCAGGTGGTGGCGGTGCCGCAGCCGGAAGGGCAGCGGTTGCTGATCGGCGCTGGCCCGGGCCGGCGCCCGCCGGATTGGGAGAATGCCGGCGGAGCCGCGGCCGGCGCCGTCCTTGATGCGGTGCGGCTGACAATCGATGCGCGCGGGCTGCCGCCGGCCGCCGCCGCCGCCCTGGCGGCGGGCGCCTGCCTGCGCGCCTGGCGCTTCACCCGGTACCGGGACCAGGCGAACCCTGGCCTTCGGGCGCTCGACCTGGTGGTGGACGACCCGGATGCGGTCGCCCCGGTCTGGGCCGCCGCAGCCGCCGGGGTGCGCGGCTGCCTCTTCGCCCGCGACCTGGCGATGGAACCGGCCAATGCACTGACCACCCGGGCCTTCGCCGCCCGGCTGGAGGCGCTGGCCGATTATGGCATCACCGTCGATATCCTCGGCCGCAAGCGGCTGGCGCGGGAGGGACTGGGCGGCCTGCTGGCGGTGGGTCAGGGAAGCGACAATCCGCCGCGGCTGGCAGTACTGCGCTGGCGCGGCAGCGTCGCGGCGGCGCCCGTTGCCTTCATCGGCAAGGGCATCTGCTTCGATACCGGCGGGATCAGCATCAAGCATTCCCAAGGCATGGAGGCGATGAAGGCCGACATGGCCGGGGCCGCCGCCTGCGCCGGGGCGATGCTGGCGCTGGCCCTCCGCGGGTCCCCGGCGCCGGCCGTCGCGGTGCTGGCCCTGGCCGAGAATGCCTTCAGCGAGACAGCTTATCGCCCCGGCGATGTGCTGCGCATGGGCTCCGGGCACACGGTCGAGGTGGTGGATACCGATGCGGAAGGCCGGCTGGTGCTGGCCGATGCGCTGCATTACGCGCAACGCTTCAAGCCGCAGGCGGTGCTGGACCTGGCGACGCTCACCGGCGCGATCGTCACCGCCCTCGGCGCCGATCGGGCCGGCCTTTTCGGCAGCGATGCGACGCTGCTGGCCCAGGCGGCCGCCGCTGGCGAGGCGGTGGGCGAATTGCTCTGGCCCATGCCCATCGGCACGGCGCACCGGGACGATCTGAACAGCGCCATTGCCGACCTGAAGCAATGCGCCTCTGGCCGCTTCCTGCCGGATGCCTGCCATGCCGCGGCATTCCTGCGCGAATTCGCCGGGCCGGCACCCTGGGCACATCTGGATATTGCCGGCGTGGACGACCACGCCGCGGCCTGGGCGCTGGGCCCTAAAGGACCGACCGGCTTCGGCGCCAGGCTGCTGGACAGCCTCGTCTCGATGTATTTTGAGCACTAGCCGCCATGGCCGATGTCGCCTTCTACCACCTGATGCGGATGCCGCTGGAACAGGCCCTGCCGAAGCTGCTCGGCCGGGTGCTGGCGACCGGCGGGCGAGCCCTTGTCCTCTGCGGCAGCGAGGAAAGAGTGGCAGCGCTGGACACCGCGTTGTGGGTCTGCCCCGACCCGGACTGGCTGCCGCATGGCACCAAGTCCAGCGGCCACCCGACGATGCAGCCGATCTGGCTGACCACGGAAGATGCTCCGGCGGCCAACGGCGCCCGCTTCCTGGTGTTGGTCGATGGCGCCGAAAGCAGCCGCCTTGCCGAGTATGACAGGGTGCTGGATCTGTTCGATGGCCAGGACCCGGAGGCCGTCGCCGCCGCCCGGCGGCGCTGGAGCGCGGCGAAGGCGGCGGGGCATGCCCTGTCCTATTGGCAGCAGGGCGATCGCGGCTGGGAGAAGAAGGCCTAGCTAGGAGGCGTAGCCGGGCGCCAACTTGAACATGCCGTCCTGGAAGGAATTCGCCTGGGACATCACGACGTCATTGTCCGGGTAGCCATTGTGGTCCCGCGGCGTCCAGACATAGTCGCCATAGACCCCCGGATGCGGCTTCCCCGAATTCCAATAGGCCGCGATCTGATCCGAAGTCTCGGCCCCACTTTTGACGGCAGATGCCACCAGTCCGGCCACATCATAGCCTGCGGCAACCCACCACAGCAGCGTATCGGCGGTCTCGACCTTCGCCGCCTTCAGCCGCCCGACGAAATCCGCGGTCCGGGCCGGCAGGTTGCCGCCCTCGCTGAAGCAGCAGCTACGGAAATTGGTCTGGTAGACCTTCTCCCAATTCTCCGGCCGGTCGAGCAAGGCCCTGGTCTGGCCCGAGCCCAGCGTCGTCTGGCCGACCACCGGCACGTCCCAGTTCATCGTCGCCCGGACATTGAGGATCCGCGCCAGCAGGCCGGGATTGACGCTCCAGGGCATGATCGCCTTCGCCCCGGCGCTGCGCATCCGCATCATGTCCGGCAGCAGGTCGGGCTGGTTGGCATCGATCGCCCCTTGATAAACGACGGCACCACCCGCCGCGGTGAGCATCGGCACGAAGGCCTTCGCCGAAGCGGTGCCATAGCCGGTGGTATCGCTGATGACCGCGGCTTCCTTGATCTTCAGGATCTCCAGCACATAGCGATTGGCCGCCGCACCGACCTGCTGGTTGGAGGGAGCTGCGCGGAAGGCGAGTGGATATTTCTCCACGTCCATCAGCTCATCGACGAAGCAGGGATTGACCTGCGGCGTCCGCGACCGGGCGATCACCGCGGTACAGGCCAGTGCCTCGCCCGAGTTGCCGGGGCCGTAAAGCACATTGACCTTCTCGCTGCGGGTCAGTTCGGAGGCGGCATTCACCGCCTTGGTCGGGTCGCTTTGCGTATCGCGGATGATCAGCTCGATCTTGCGACCGTTGATGCCGCCGGCCGCATTGATCTCGGCCACGCCGAAGGCGACGCCACGGCCGATGCCGATACCGGTCGAGGAGGAGGCACCGGTCAGCGCCGGCAGCCAGCCGATCTTGATGGGTCCGGATTGGGCCAGGGCAGGCCGCGCCAGGCCCGTGGCCAGGGCGCCGGTTGCCACTACCGACGCCTGCACGAATTTACGCCGATTAAGGGTCAGCATTGCTTCCTCCCTGGTCTTTTCGGTCAGCCTAGGTGACCGGGAGGGGGTTGGCGAGTCCGTTGCTCGGCGTGTAGGCGGCGGCTTCCGAATGAAGTCCGGCGGTGGCCCGCCCCTAAGGTCCTTCGCCCGCCAGGACCCGTTGCACCGCTTGGCGGCCTTCCATCCGCCGCCGATGCTCCAGCACGCGCGGCAGCGCCGAGAGATCGACGCCATCGCCTTCCAGCCAGCGCGCCAGGGTGAAGAGATAGGGATCGCAGATCGTATAGGCCTCGCCCATCACCCAGGGGCCGCGCAGCATGCCCTGTTCGATCAGCGCGAAGGCATCGCCCATGGATTTCGGCACGAAGGCCTTCAGCGCTGCCTGCGCCGCCGCATCCTCGGTCCAGCGATGCCCGCGCATCCTATGGGCATGCGCCACATGCACGGTGGAACAGAGGTAGCTGTTGAAGGCCTGGACCTCGGCAAAGGCGAAGGCATCCGCCAGCGGGGCCAGCGCCGCCCGCGGAAAGCTCTGGGCGATATAGGCGAGGATGGCCGGCGTCTCGGTCAGGACCCCTCGCTCGGTCACCAGGCTGGGGACCCGGCCCTTCGGATTGACCGCGAGGTAGTCGGGTCTGCGCTGGTCGCCATCGGCAAAGCCGAGCTTTACGATCCGGTACTCCGCCCCCGCATCCTCGAGCGCGATGTGGCTCGCCAGGGCACAGGTTCCCGTCGCGGTATAGAGCGTCAGCATCGGCCGTCTCCTTCCTGAAGTCGTCAGCTATCCAGCCTGATCCCGGTGAGCTCCACCAGCGCCTTCCAGCGCTCCACCTCGGCCTGCTGGAAGGCGGCGAAGGCTGCAGCCGGCAGGGGTGACGGGGTGAATCCAAGCCCGGCCAGCCGCGCCGCAAGCGCAGGTTCCGCCAGGATGCCCGGCAATGCCTCGGACAGGCGGGCGATGATCGGGGCCGGGGTACGGGCCGGAGCCCAGAGCCCGAACCAGGCATCCACCGCCATGTAGGGCGCGCCGGCCTCGGCGAAGGTCGGCACCTCCGGCAGTTCGGCCAGCCGGGCCGGGGCGCCGATGCCGAGCGCGCGGAGCCGGCCATCCTTCACCAACGCCACCACCTGCGGCCACGTGGAAACGAAGGCATCGACCACGCCGCCCACCGTGTCCGTCACCGCCTGGGCGCCGCCGCGATAGGGGACATGGGTCGCATCCAGCCCCTCCCGCCGGACGAAGCTCTCGGCGATCACATGACTAGCCGAGCCGACGCCGGAGGAGGCATAGGTCAGCTTGCCGCCGTTGCGGCCGCGCGCGGCCAGCTCCGCCAGGGTCTTCGCGGGCGATCCGGCCGGCACCACCAGCGCATGGTGGACCTCGGCCAGCTTGCCGATGGCGGTGAAATCCTCGACCGGGCGATAGGGCAGGTCGCGCACCATCGCCGCGTTGGCCGCATGGGTCTGGTTGTTGCCGAGGCTGAGCGTGTAGCCGTCGGGCGCCGCCGTGGCGACCGCCTGGGTGCCGACCACCGCGGCGCCGCCGGGGCGATTGTCGACGATGAAGCTGCTGCCGGGGATCGCCGCCGCCAGCCGTTCCGCCAGGGCCCGCGCCAGGACATCGGTGCTGCCGCCCGGCGGATAGGCCAGCACGATGCGGACCGGCTTGTTGGGCCAGGCGGCATCCTGGGCGCGCGCGCTGGCGGCAAGGAAAGGCAGGGCGAGCAGCGCGCGGCGAGTGGTCATGAGCGTCCTCGGTGGCGGGTTTCGTTGCCCTCAGTTGAACCATCTCTGCCCGTTGGTCCATCGGCACGCCGGGTGGCTTGCTTAACGGCATCGCAACCAATGGAGCGCAGCATGACATCAGGCCGTGATGGAGATTCGCTTTCGGCACAAACCGCCATGAAGTTCTGAGGCCTGCCCAGCTCCGGATTTATTACCTGGTATTTCAGCTACGCGTGCCGAACAGGGTATTCGCAGCGCCAAAACCGGCGCGGAACCGAAACATCACCGCTTCGTGACCCTATAAACGTCATCGGTCAAGCTTCGGGATACATTTGGTTTCTACTTTGCCCACATCGCGCCACAACAACCGTGCATTATGCCTTTGCAGGCAGGAGAACGAAGGATGCCACGCAGGATCGCTGCGCGCCGCACCGGGTCGGCAGGGGAGTGAGGCGCATGGAACGGCGCACCGACCCTTGGGCGGATTTCCTGCGGCGCATCCTCCTCTCGGCCAGCCTGGCCAGCGCGGCAGCCGTAACCACAGCGACGAATGTCGACACCCCACCGGCCGAGATCGCCGATGCCGAACCGCAGCAGCCGGAACTGCCCGCCGCCAAGGGCTGACGCTTGCCGCGCTTCCCGGCGGCGCCCAGGATACCGTGGTCCAGGAAGGCCACGGCCATGCAAGATGACCAACTGACGCTCTACGGCAGCTTCACCTCGAGCTCGAGCTACAAGCCGATGCTCTATCTGGCCTTGGCCCGGCTGCCCTTCTCCTTCCGCACCGTGAACCTGAAGAACGGCGTGCAGAAGCAGCCCGAGTATCTCGCCATCAATCGCTATGGCCAGGTCCCGGCACTGCGGCATCGCGGGCTGACCATCGTGCAGTCCAACGTCATCCTCGACTACCTCGCCCGCACCACCGGCCACTTCGCCGGCGCCACGGAGCAGGAGCAATGGACGGCGCGTGAGTGGCTTTCCTGGGAGGCGGACAACATCACCAACGTCGCCAAGGTGCGGCACTACAGCCGCTTCCGCGCGGTGGACCCGGCCGTCATGGCCTATTTCCGGCCGCTGGCCGAAGCCGCCGTCGCCCGGGTGGACGAGGCCCTGGCCGGGCGCGATTGGTTGGTGGGGGATGGGCTGACCATCGCTGACATCGGTTGCTGGGGCCGCATGGTCTTCATGGCCGAGGGCGGGCTCGAGATCGAACGCTGGCCGAATGTCCATGCCTGGTCCCGCCGGCTGGCGGCGATGCCGGGCTTCGCCCTGCCCTACGACCTGATCCCGAAGAAGGATACCGAGATGGTGCCGGCCTGACTCTACCGGCGGGCAGCGAAGAACTGCCGCAGCACGGCGCCGCATTCGGCTTCCCGCACGCCACCCACCACGTCCGGCACATGGTGGCAGGACGCGGCGGCGAAGATCCGGGCGCCATGGTCCACCCCGCCGCCCTTCGGATCATAGGCACCGAAGACCAGCCGCTTCACCCGGAAGAAGCTGATGGCCTGGGCGCACATCGGGCAGGGCTCCAGCGTCACTGTCAGGGTGCAATCGGCCAGCAGCTTGCTGCCGCGCGCCGCCGCCGCCGCCCGTAGCGCCAGGATCTCGGCATGGGCGGAGGGGTCGTGCCCGACTTCCACCGCATTCCCGGCCCGCGCCAGCACCACCCCGGCGGGATCCGTCACCACTGCACCAACCGGCACTTCGCCCCGGTCGGCGGCGGCACGGGCTTCTTCCAGGGCGATTTCGATCGGCGAGGGCATGGGCCAAGCTTGCCCCAATGGGCCGTTAGGTTCTAGCAACGCGCCATGCGCAACCGTCCCATCATCGGCGTCACCCTGGATGCGGAGGAGCCTGGCGGCTACTCCAAGCTGCCCTGGTATGCGCTGCGGAAGAACTACTTCTCGGCGCTGGCCGAGGCCGGCGCCCTGCCGGTCGCCCTGCCCCACCAGACCGAGCTGGCCGAGGCCTACCTCGACGAGATCGATGGGCTGATGATCACCGGCGGCGCCTTCGACGTGGACCCCTCGCTCTACGGCGGCGGCGAGACCCACCCGACCGTCACCCTGAAGGCCAACCGCACCGACTTCGAGCTGGCGGTGACGCGCGGCGCCCTGGCGCGGAACATGCCCGTCCTCGGCATCTGCGGCGGGGAGCAGCTGCTGGCGGTGGCGCTCGGCGGCACGCTGATCCAGCACATCCCGGACAGCATCCAGACCAGCATCGAGCATGAGCAGCCGAACCCGCGCGACCAGCCCGGGCATGAGGTCTCGATCGCCCCGGATACCCTGCTGGCCCGCATCATCGGCAAGCCGCGCATGGCGGTGAACAGCGCCCATCATCAGGCGGTGGCGACGCCGGGCACCGGCGCCCTGGTCAATGCCCTGGCACCCGATGGCGTGGTGGAAGGCCTGGAATCCACCGGCCACCGCTTCGCGCTGGGCGTGCAATGGCATCCGGAATATGCGGTGGACCCGGCCGACCCGCTGATCTTCGCCGCCTTCGTGGCGGCCTGCCGATGAACGCCGAACCCGGCCTTCCGGACGACGAGGAGGACGGCGAGCGCGGCGAGCGCATTGCCAAGTGGCTCGCCCGCGCCGGCGTCGCCAGCCGGCGCGACGCGGAGAAGATGATCGCCGAGGGCCGGGTGAAGGTGGATGGCAAGGTCATCGGCAAGCCGGCGACCTTCATCCTGCCGGGCATGGCTGTGCTGGTGGACAACAAGGTGGTGGCCGGCGCCCAGCGCACCCGCCTGTTCCGCTACCACAAGCCGGATGGGCTGGTGACCACCCACAAGGACGAAAAGGGCCGCAAGACGGTCTTCGATGCCCTGCCCCCCGGCCTGCCCCGCCTGGTCTCCATCGGCCGGCTGGATCTGAACTCCGAGGGGCTGCTGCTGCTGACCAATGACGGCGAGCTGGCGCGCAAGCTGGAGCTGCCCTCGAACGGCTGGATCCGCCGCTACCGCGTGCGGGTGAACGGCAATGTCGATGAATTCGCCCTCGCCGAGCTGGGCAAGGGCCTGGTCGTCGACGGCGTGCGCTATGCCCCGATCGAGGCCGGGCTCGACAGCCGCAAGGGCGCCAATGCCTGGCTGACCGTCGGCCTGCAGGAAGGCCGCAACCGGGAAATCCGCCGGGTGATGGAATTCCTCGGCCTGGTGGTCAATCGGCTGATCCGCGTCTCCTATGGTCCCTTCCAGCTCGGTGCCCTGCCGCGGGGCGCGGTGGAGGAAGTGAACCCCAAGGTCATGCGCGAGCAGCTCGGCATGAGGAACGACATGCCGCAGCAGGGTCGCCACCGGGCGCCCCCACCGGGCTCATCGGCTTGAGGATCATTGCCGGAGCCCACCGTGGCCGCCGCCTGATCGCCCCCGAGGGCGACCGGACCCGTCCCACCGCCGACCGTGTCCGGCAGGCGCTGTTCGACATGCTATGGCACGCACCCTGGGCGGGGCGCGAGCGGATCGAAGGCGCCCGAGTGCTGGACGCCTTCGCCGGGACCGGGGCGCTGGGACTGGAAGCCCTCTCACGGGGCGCGATCCAGGCGAATTTCATCGAGAACGACCGGGCCGCCCTGGCTGCGCTGCGGGCCAATATTGCCAGCTGCAAGGAAGCCGCCCGCTGCAATGCCCTGGCGGCCGATGCGCTGAAGCCGCCGCGCGCCCAGGCCTCCTGCGGGCTTGTCTTCCTCGACCCGCCCTATCGGGAAGGGGTGATGGAAGCGGCCCTCGCCGCCCTGGGCCTCGCTGGCTGGATCGCCGCGGATGCCCTGATCTGCGCCGAATATGCCGCTGGTGCTCCCCTCACGCCGCCGCCCGGTTTCGCCGTGCTGGCCGAGCGCGCCCATGGTGCGGCCCATCTCCTCATCCTGCGGCTGGACCCGACCCCGTGACTCCGGCGGTCCGCCGGCTTCGGCGGTTGCTGGTGCCATTGCCTTCCGCGGGATTGGGTGGGGCGGAAGCCCATACCGCCACCCTTGTCCGCGCCCTGGCGGAAACCGGTGTGAGTGTTTCGGTCGTCGCCGCGCCGGAACTGCTGGAAAGGCTGGGTGCCCTGCTAGGCAGCACCGCCGAGTTGCATGCCGCGCCGATCGCCTGGCGGGATATCGAGGATCCTACCGCCAATGCAGCCCGTCAGTCCCATGCTCTTGCGCCCCTGTTGATGCGGCTGCAGCCGGATGCAGCCTTGCTGCCCCTGCCCTGGCCAAGCCATGGGCTCGGCCTCCAGGCAGCCTTGGCCGCTGAGCACCTGCCGAGCCTGATCGTCGCCCATCTGGCACCACAGGAACCTGAGCCGGTGCCCCCCGCGCTTCGCGCTTGGTTGGAGACCGCGCCCTTTTCCTGGGCCGCGGTTTCGCTGCCCGTGGCGCGACGCCTGGCCACCAGCTTCGGCCTGCCGCCGAATACCGTCACCGTGATTCCGAATGCCGTCGCGGTCCCACCGGCCGACCCGGCCCGCCGCATCCAGCAACGGCAGGCACGCCGAGCCAGCCTTGGCCTGTCGTCCTCGGCACCGCTGGTGATCTTCGCAGGCCGGTTGGAAGAGAAAAAGGGCGCCGACCTGTTGCCAGCCTTGGCCGAACGAATGCACGAGCAGACCGGAGCCACCCTGGCCGCGCTCGGAGAAGGACCGCTGAAGACGCGACTTGCCCAGCATCCAGCGGCACGCATATCGGGGCCGCTGCGCCTGTTGGGACAGGTCGACGACGTGGCGGATTGGCTATTGGCCGGGGATGCCCTGGTGCTGCCGTCCCGCCTGGAAGGCTGCCCCCTTATTGCCCTGGAAGCCCTGGCACTGGGCTGCCCTATCGTTGCCACGGCGGCGGCAGTGGAATGCTTCGGTGACCAGGCGACGGATATGGCCAGCGTGGTTCCCGAACCAACTGTCGTTGCCTTGACAACCCACATATCCGTGATGTTAACGAAGAAGTGCAGCGAACCCTGCTCGAGCACCGCAACGCTGTCTCATCTTCAGATTCAAACCCCAGAATTCATGCAAGGTAAATATTTCACGTTACTCCGGATTTGCCACGCCGAGGGTAGTCACAGCCGTTCCGGCTGACCTCCATCCGCTCAGGAAAGCCAATACGAACATGCAGTTGAAGGCATACCAAGGGGATATCATTGCTGCCCCGCAGGATGCTTGGACTGCTATCGACATTCAAATTTCAGTTATTATTCCGTCCCATAAGCAGCCTAGCTTATTGGCCGAAGCGGTCGTTTCCGTACTCGATCAGGTAGCGGCCCCGCCTGTCGCCGTCATCATCGTGGACGATGGGTGCCCCTATCCCGCCAGCAGGCATACCGCACTCGACTTGGCCGCAGCCTATCCAGGGCGGGTTTTCCTGTTGCGCCGGCCCAATGGCGGCCTCTCCGCGGCCCGCAACACCGGGATCGATTTCGCCCTCCAGGCTTTCCCCCATTGCCGCGCGCTGCATTTCCTCGATGCCGACAACCGGTTGCAACCGCATGTGCTGGCGCGTGCCTTGGCAGCATTGGATGCCGCCCCGGCCGAGGTCGGTTGGGTCTATCCCGATATCGATGAATTCGGCGGCAGGGTGGACTGGACCACCGGCGGCGACTTTTCCCTTCTGCAATTGCTGATTGCCAATTACTGCGATGCCGGCAGCGTGGTCCGGCGCGATCTGGTCGCCAGCGGATTGCGGTTCGACGAAACCATGCGGGATGGCTTCGAGGACTGGGATTTCTGGCTGGCTGCGGCGGAACGCGGCTGGCGTGGGCAGCATCTGCCCATGGCCGGCTTCCGCTATCGCCGCCGTCCCGAAAGCATGCTTTCGGCTTCCGAAAGGCTGCGGCCGCAGCTTCTCGGTCTGCTTCATCGCAAGCATGCCGCGCTGCTGGCGCCGAAGCAGCTACTGGAGTTGGAGGCGCGGGAGGCACCACGCTTCGCGCTGCACATGCCGGATGATGGCCATATCCGGCTGATTCTGGACCCGGCCGCGCCGGATTGGACCAGCGTCCCCCCCAGCACCGCCCGCGCCGAGATGATGCGCGCCATGGAACAGCCCGGCGCGGTCCATTATCCGGAGTGCTTCTGTTTCACCGAGGCGACGACGCTCGAGTTGCTGTCGCAATTCGGCGTGCTGCATATGGTGCTGTGGTGGGGCGAAAGGCTGCTCCGGGATGCGCATGTCGTAGCGCTCCAGATCGTGCCGGCAGGACGACCCATACTCTCCCTGGAACGTCCAGGCAGCGCGGCCGGACAGGTCGCCCAGTCACCTCTGCTCCTCGCCCGCAGCAAACCCCTGTGGGAAGCTGCCGGCGACCCTTCACCGCTCTGGATCGAAAGCCTGCAGTCGGCGGACCCGCAGCCGATCACTGCGCTGCTGCGGTTGCACCTGCCGGTCGGCGCTGCTGTCGCCAGTCCGGTGGCGCTGCGGCTCTTGCTGCTGGAAGTCACCGCCCTGGCCCGCATCCGTGCCAAGCGCAGCACCATCGCAGCAACCTGGAAGCAGGAGTACCGGCCGCCGCGTAGCCGCATGGCGGCCGCAGCCCATGCGCTGCAGGGCCTGGGCCCCATCTTGCCCCGCATGCCGGCACCGGGCCGGCGGGACATCGGCTTCATCGTGCCGTTGTTCTCGTTCGCCGGGCTGGAAAAGGTCATCCTGAACCAAGCTGCGGTCCTCCGTGGTTGCGGCTGGCGTACCCACCTCATCGTCCTCGGGTCCGCCTGGATCGACCGCGGCGAGGAATTCTCCGCCGCTTTCGATTCCGTCCTGCTCATGGACCGTTTGGGTGAGAATGCGATCGCCTGGGAAGGCGGCTATTTCGGCGCCGGCATCTCGCATTTCGGTGGGTCGGAGGCGGCGCGCGACGTGCTCGGCGTACTGGCCGCGCTGGATGTGGTGGTGAATGTCCATTCGCTGGCGGCCCAGGCGCTGATGGCGCCGCTGCGCCGCCTCGGCGTGCGGACCTTCGGCGGGCTGCATCTGCTGGAACGGGGCCCGCATGGCGAGCCGCGCGGGACCCCGAATGTCCAGGCCGCCTATGAACACGCCTATGACGGTATCATGGTGATCTCCAACCAGTTGCGCGACTGGTGCCTGGGCGCCGGCATCCCGGGCGAGAAGATCCACGTGATCCGCAATGCCCCGGGCTACCCAAGCCCTCAGCACCGCATCACCGCCGCCCTGTCGGCACGCGCGACGCAGGCGCATCGGCCGCTCCAGGTGCTGTATCTTGGCCGGCTGGACCGGCAAAAGGGGCTCGACCGCCTCGCCGCGATCATGGGCTGCACCCAGGACAGCGGCATCACCTGGCGCGTCATCGGCCGCGCCGTCCTCGCGGATGGGACGGCGGCTACTCTCACTGTCCCGGCGGAAGCTCCGGTCTTCCGGCCCGAGGAACTGGATGCCGCCTATGCCTGGGCGGATGTGCTCATCATGCCATCCCGCTTCGAAGGCGTGCCGCTGGTCGCGCTCGAGGCCCAGCGCATGGGCTGCGCCGTGGTCGCCACGGATGTCGGCGCCGTCGCCGAGATCATCCGCAATGGCGAGGATGGCCTGCTCATCCCACATCAGCAGGCGGAGGAGGCGATCGTCGCCGACTTCGTCGCCACGCTGCTGCGCCTGGCCGCGGATCGCGCCGCCGTCCATGCCCTGGGCAGCCAGGCCGCGGCACGGGTGGCACGCTGCGGCTGGCCCGCCACCATGCATCCCTTCATCCAGTACCTGGATCAGCTGGTGCCGCCCCCTGCCAAGCCGGTGCCGAGCCAGCCGGCTCGGCACCGGCACCTTGCCCCGAATGCCTCCTCCCAACGCCTGGACGTCCCGCGATGACCCTGTTGATCGCCGCAGCGGATCTCGCCGAACTCTATACCGGCCAGCCCATGATCCTCGTGCTGGATGGCTGCGATGCGGCGACGCTGGCATTGTCCGGTCTGCTGTCCTGGCAGGTTACCCAGGCGGATGGCGCGATGCGCCTGCACAAGCCCGGCGCCGCACCGGGGATTGCACCAGGGCTTGCCACCTTGCCGGTGCCGCTGCCCCCCGCGTCGGTGCTTGCCATCATCGCCCAGGATGCCGCCGCCGCCGGCCCCTTGCTGGCGTGGTGGTCAGCCACCGGTCCGGACCTGCCGCCGCTGCTCGAAGCCGCCAGTGCCGAAGCCGCCTTGCCCGAACTCGCCCGGCTGGCGATCGCCGCGCTCGGCAACCAGGCCCGCAGCGCAGCCGGCCTCCACCGAGCGCTGGTCGCAGCCCGGCAGGACGCGGAGGAAAGCCGCGAGGCCATGGTCTCGCTGATCCAGAACAGCGTCCATACGGCGGAGCCGGCGCCACCGGCCCGCATCCTGTCCTTGGCGCCCTCGACCGCCGGACAGGTGATCCATGCCATCGACGGCCGTCTGGCCGCGGGCCAGAACCTCGGCATCCCCGTCGAGGGCCTGTCCGGCTTGGCGCTGCATCTGGCGGAAGCCCATGCCGCGCCAGATGCCCTGCTGCGCCTGCGCCTCTATGGGGCTGAAAGCGGCCGTATCCTCGGCGCTTGGCTGGTGCCGGGGGGGGCATTGGTGCCGGGCTGGCTCACGCTGGACCTGCCCACGCCGATCGGTCCGCTGCGGGAAACGGCCTGCCTCGACCTCACCGCGGAGCTGGAAACGGGTGACATCCTCTCCCTGTCCCTCGACCAGAAGGAATGCAGCGCCGAACGGGCCGTCGCCGTGCAGGACGAGACCCATCATGGCGACCTCGGCCGAGACTTGGGCCGCAACCTGGGTCGGGCCCTGGCCCTGAGGGTCTGGAGCGCGCCCTTCGGCCGCCGCTTCGTCCTCGCGCAGCATTGGGATGCCGAAGCAATCGGCCTTGTCCTGGCACCCTTCGGCCAGCCGCCGGCGGTGCCGGCCCGCCTTCCGGCGCAGCTCTGGGAATCCGCCCGCTTTCCGGCCGGTCAGGTCGAATGGGTAGCGCTGGGGTCGGAGACACCGCGGTTGCTCGCCAGCTTCGGGGCTGGCCGGCGGGTCGCCATCGTCCTGCCCGGCGTACCGGTGAATGGCCTGGACCTGTTGCAGGCGATCGTCACCGTGGGCCGGGGAGACCCGGCCTTGCTCGAGGCCGCGCTCTGGCTGCAACCGGACGAGGCCCGGCTGGCAACCGACGCCGACCTGTCCTTGGAACAACCGGAGGCGCGCTGGAGCGGCTGGCGCAGCCCGCCACCCCAGGGCGGCGCCTTTCGTCTGCCCCTGGCGCTGCCGCTGCATGGCCCGCGCCGCGTGACGGTCGTGCTGGTGCTGCGGCATTTGGGCAGAATGCCCGATCAGCCGCTACGCGTGGAATGGACCGACCTGATCGGGCTGCGCGGCCATTGTCCGCCGCCCCGCGCGATGCCAGGCCGTTCGCTGCCCCCGCCACAGCCTGCGGAGGCGACCCTTGTCTTCGGCGCCCCGCCGATCGCGCCCGTTCCACCGCCGCAGACTGCCCCGGCACCGCCCCGCAGCCATGTGGTGGATATGGCCCTGGCCCGCCTTCAGGAACACTTCGCCACGCCGGATGGCGGCTACCGGCATCTCGATATCTGGTTGGAGGATGTCCGCGCCGGCAGCCTCCGCTGGCCCCGGCTCCGCTTCAAATTCGCCCTGCGGGGCGAGGGCCCGGTGATCGAATTCCGCAAACGGCCGGATTGGCCGATAATGTTCACCGGCTGGCCCAGCACCGATGCCGATTCCTGGGGTCCCTACCTGTTGCTGCGGGAAAGCGACCTCGCCGGCGATCTGGTGGAAAGATTGCCGGCCCAGCCGGACCGCCAGATGCTGACCGCATTGATCCAGTTGCTGCCCCGGGCCGTCAGTCAGGTCATGCGGGAGACACCGGCTACCGCAGGGGACTCGATCACTTGGCAGGGGCAGGCCCAACGCCTCACGGCCGCCTTGCGGCAGCCGGCCTGACACCAGCAGTGCAGACCGATCTAACCTATTGTCTCTTATGATTATTTGAAGGTTTCCCCTCAGGCGATCGCGCTCAACGCCGGCCGAACAGCTTTTCCAGCTCCGCCGCACCCAGCCGCAGAAAGGTCGGGCGTCCATGGCTGCAGGTCGCGGCACGCGGTGTCGCTTCCATCTGCCGCAGCAGCGCATCCATCTCCGCCGGCAATAGCCGCCGTCCCGCCCGGACCGAGCCATGGCAAGCCAGCCGCGCCACCGCCGCATCCAGCCGGCGATCCAGTGCCGTAGTTTCGGCGAAAGCGGCCAGTTCCTCCGCCAGGTCGCGCAGCAGCGGGGCCGGGTCGGCCGCGCCCAGCAAGGCGGGCAGGGCACGCACCAGTACCGCGCCGGGACCGAATCCCTCGATCTCCAGACCCAGCCGGGCGAGGTCTTCGGCAAAGCCCAGCAACCGGGCGGCATCGGCCGGCGGCAGATCCACCACGGCGGGCAGCAGCAGCGGCTGGGCGCGAACGCCACCTTCGATGAGTTGGGTCCGCAACGCCTCATGTGTCAGCCGCTCATGCGCGGCATGCTGGTCGACCAGAACCAGGGCGCCATCCGGTGCCTCGGCCAGGATGTAGGTATCGAGCAGCTGGGCCAGGGCATGGCCCAGCGGATGCGCCGCAGGGGCCCGCTCCACCGCCGGCGGCGCATGCCGCGGCGGCGCGAAGCCGAGCGACAGAGCGCCGGTGACCGCGGTCGGCACGGGTGGCGGCGTCAGCGCCAATTGCATTTCGGCCAAGCCGATCTGCGCCGGCAGCGGTGCCGGTTCGGGCCGCCGCCAGGCCCCGGCGGACCAGCTGCTACGGGGCGCATAGGCCGTCAGGGCCGGTGCCGGGGCTGCCACACCGGCCCCGGCCGAAAGCGACCGCCGCAGCGCCGAGATCAGCATGCCCCGCACCCCGGCCTCGTCCCGGAAGCGCAGCTCGGTCTTCATCGGGTGAACATTCACATCCACCGCGTCGGGCGGAATCTCGAGGAAGAGCGCGGCCACCGGATGCCGGCCGACGGTGATCAGGTCCCGATAGGCCACCCGGAGCGCGGTGCGCAGCAGCTGGTCCCGCACCGGACGGCGATTGACCACCAGATGCTGCTCGGTCCCCGTCGCCCTTGTATAGGCCGGCTGGGCGGCGAGGCCCGACAGCATCAGCCCACCGCCCTCCGCCGCGACCGGCAGCGCCGCAGCGGCGAAATCTGCCCCGAGCAGGTCGCCGATTCGCGCATCCCGCTCGGCCGGCGCCAGGTTCAGAACTTCCCGTCCATCTTGCGTTACCCGGAAGCCGACCCCGGGCCAGGCCAGCGCCAGCCGACGCACTGCCTCGACGGCATGATCCGCCTCGGAGCGTGGAGACTTAAGGAATTTGCGTCGGGCCGGGACCGCATAGAACAGGTCCCGCACCTCGATCCGGGTGCCAAGCGCGCCGGAGGCCGGAACCACCGGCCCCTTGCGGCCGCCTTCCACCAGCAGCGCATGGGCATCGCCGCCCTGCGGCCGGGTGGTGATCGAAAGCCGCGCCACCGCGCCGATGCTGGGCAGCGCCTCGCCGCGAAAGCCCAATGTGGCAATGCGAAAAAGCATCGCCTCCTCCGGTAGCTTGGAGGTGGCATGCCGCTCGACCGCCAGCTCGAGGTCGGCCGGCCCCATGCCGGCGCCATCATCCTCGACGACCACGCGGCCGATGCCGCCTTCCTCCAGCGTCACGCTGATCCGGGTGGCCCCGGCATCCAGCGCATTCTCCACCAACTCCTTCACCACCGCGGCCGGCCGCTCCACCACCTCGCCGGCGGCGATGCGATTGGCGGTGGTCTCAGGAAGGAGGCGGATCGCCATGCTCAGGCAGGGTCCATGTGTCCGGTCGCCAGGGCCTGGGCCCAATCCGCCCGGCCCGCCGCCAGCGCATCGGCGGCGGCGGCATTCCAATCATAAGGGATGGCGATGAATTCCGCGGACCAGCCAGCAGGCCCACGCTCGACCACGGCATAGCGGGCATGCGGCGTACCGGTGAAGACCACATGCGGATAAGGCACGGTATCCGTATAGCCCGGCTGGCCGATGCTGCCCGGATTCACCACCAGCCGACCGTCCGGCAACCGGACCACCCGCGCCAGATGCGAATGGCCACACAGCACCAGGCTGGCCCCCGGTGTCGGGCCGATCCGGCTGGCAGCCTCCATGGCTGTCGCCGGGCGCAGGTGTTGCGGCCCGGCGACGACCTCCAACGCATAGGTCAGGTCGTCCTCCGGCGTGCCGTGGCAGGCGAAGACCCCTTCCGCCGGCGTCAGCACCGGCGGCAGCGCTGCCAGCCAGTCCCGCTGCACAACCGTCAGCCGTTCCGCGGTGAAGGCATCGGAGAGGGTCATCGCCGATACCGGCCGATCCAGCAGCTGCCGGTCATGATTGCCCCGCACCGTCGGCAGTCCCAGATCCATCAACCGATCCGCTACCTCGGCCGGTTGCAACGGCCCGGACAGGCAATCGCCGAGATTCACGACCAGATCGGCGCCGCGCCGCGGCAGGTCGGCGAGGACCGTCTCCAAGGCGCGAAGGTTGCCATGGATATCCGCGAGGACGGCAATGCGCATTCAGGGTCCACTCCAGGGCCGCCCAGCCCCCTGTACCAGCAATTGCCGGAGCGCGGTCAGACACTCTGCTGCAAGCGACCGATCGCACCCAGCAGGCCTTCGGTCGAACTGTCCTGGGCTACCCCTGGCTTACCCTCCAGCGCCTTCAGGATTGGTCCGGCCAATTGCTTGCCGAGCTCGACGCCCCATTGATCGAAGGCATTGATATTCCAAAGGATACCGAGGCTGGCGACCTTGTTTTCATAAAGCGCGATCAACTGGCCCAGGGTGAAGGCGTCCAGATGCGGCAGCAGGATGGTCGTGGTCGGCCGGTTGCCAGGGAAGACCCGGTGCGGCAGCAACCGGGCGATCTCGGCCTCGCCGGCGCCGGCGGCCTGCATCTCGGCGCGGACCTCATCCGCGGACTTGCCGCGCATCAGCGCCGCCGCCTGGGCCAGGCCATTGGCCAGCAGCTTCCGATGGCTATCGGCGTAAGGGTGGTCCGGCCTGGCGACGAGGATGATATCGGCCGGCACCGGCGTCGTGCCCTGGTGCAGCAATTGCAGGAAGCTGTGCTGCGAATTGGTCCCGGGCTCACCGAAGACCACCGGGCCGGTTCGCTGGACGACGGGCTCACCGGCCAAGGTCACCTGCTTGCCCAGGCTTTCCATCTCCACCTGCTGCAGATGCGCCGGCAGCCGCGCCAGCCGCTCATCATAGGGCAGCACGGCCCGCGCCCCGAGCCCCAGCCCATCCACATGCCAGACCTCGGCCAGCGCCAGCAGCACCGGCAGGTTGGCCTCCAGCGGCGCGGTCAGGAAATGCTGGTCCATGGACCGGGCACCGGCCAGCAACCGGGCGAATGCCTCCCAGCCCAGCGAGATCGCCAGCGACAGGCCGATGGCGGACCAGAGCGAGAAGCGTCCGCCGACCCAGTCGCGGAAGGGAAAGACCCGCTCCGGCGCAATGCCGAAAGCCGCCGTCGCCGGCAGATTGGTGGAGAGCGCGGCCAGATGGCCGCCGACCCCCGCCTCGCCCAGTGCATCGGCCAGCCAGCCACGCGCCAGCCCGGCATTGGTCATGGTTTCCTGGGTGGTGAAGGTCTTGCTCGCCACCAGGACCAAGGTCCGCCGCGGATCCAGCCGGTGGCGCATCTCCTCCCAGGCATGGGCATCGACATTGCCGAGATAATGCGCCCGCAGCGGCGCCGCCGGCGTCCAGAGCGCCCGGGCGACCATCGCCGGCCCGAGGTCCGAGCCACCGATGCCGATGTTCAGCACATCGGTGAAGCGCTCCCCGGTCGCCCCGCGCAGGCTGCCGTCCTGCACGGCCAGCGCAAAGGCCCGCATCCGCGCCAGCGTCGCCGCGACCTCGGCCGAGGCATCCTCCGCACCCACGCGAAAGCCCGCACTGGCCGGGGCGCGCAGGGCCATGTGCAGGGCAGCACGACCCTCGGTGACATTCACCGCCTCGCCCGCCGCCATGGCATCGCGTCGGCCAGGCAAATCCATCGCCCGCGCCAGCGAGAGCAGCCTATCGAGCACCGGCCTGGTCAGGGCCGTCTTCGACAGGTCCAGCAGGATGCCATCGGCCGACCAGGAGAAACGGGCGAAGCGGTCGGGCTCGGCCTCGAACAGGGAACGGATCGAATCGGCGGCGCTGCCATTCGGCCGCGGGGCCTGGGCCAAAGCCATGACCGCCGCCCAGGCGCCTGTCCCATCCTGTGCCATCCTTGGCCCTCCCGTTCCCGGCCGGAACGAGGTCAGAGCCCCGCCGGTTGCCCGGCGATGATCACGGAGAGGTCGCGCGGTGCCAAGACCCGCGCCGCGACCTGGGCCAGCTTCTCCCGCGTCAGCGCCTGCAGCCGGGCCGGGCGGCCGGATAGCCAATCCGTCGGCCGGTTGTTCTGCCGCAGGGTCAGCAAGGTATCCGCCACGCGGCGGCTATCGGTGAAGGCCAAGGGCATGGACCCGGTCAGGAAGGCGACCGCATCCGCCAATTCCTCCGCCGTGGGGCCACCCTCCGCCATCCGGCCCCATTCCTCCCGGGTCACCGCCAGGGTTTCCGCCACCCGCGCATTCTCCGTCGCCACGCTGCCGACGATCACGCCGTGGTGGAACAGCAGGTCGAGCCCGGCGCCGATGCCATAGGCCAGGCCACGCTGTTCCCGCACCGCCTGCATGAGGCGGGAGGTGAAGCCACCGCCGGCCAGGATGCGCAGCATGACCTGCGAGGCTTCCCAATCCGGATCCGTCGCCGGCAGGCCCTCCTGGCCGAAGACCACGGCCGATTGCGGCGAGGCGACCGGCAGCACCTGCTGGCCGAAATGCCGAAAGGCCGGCAGCGCCGGCACCGCCGGCGGCACCCCTGCCGGCAGGCCGGCAAACAGCGGCGGCAACGCGGCGCGCAACTGCTCCGCGGTGATGGCGCCGCTGACCGCCACCAGCAGCCCCTCCCGCCGCATCTGCCGCGACAGCGCCGCACGGATCGCCTCGGGCGGCAGCGCCGCCAGGCTATCCGCCGTGCCGCTGCTGGGCCGGCCAGCGGAATGGCCGGGGAAGGCAGCGGCCCAGAAGGCCCGTCCCGCCTGTCCCCGCGGCGTCTCCAGCGCCCGGCGCGCCCCGGCCACGGCCCGGGCCCGGACCCGCTCCACCGCATCCGCATCCAGGCGCGGCTCAATCATCGCCAGCCGGGCAAGGCGGAGCGCCTCCGGCAAGGCATCGCTCAGGCTGCGGAAGCTGCCCTCGAAGCTGTCGCGGTCCGCGGAGAAATTCAGGCTGATCGCCTCGTTGCGCAGCGCATCGGCGAAATCCACCGCCCGCAGCGCGCCAGCCCCCTCGGTCAGCAAGGAGGCAGCCATGGAAGCGGCGCCCTCCTGCCCCTCCGGGTCCAGCGCCGCGCCGCCCATCCAGGACCAGGCGATGGAGACGACCGGCACCGACTGGTCCTCGACCAGCCAGGCGGAGATGCCATCGACCTCGATGGTCTGGATCGGCAGCGAGAAGCCGACGCTGCCGCTCATGCCGGCGCCCCCGGCAGGAGCCAGCCCGTGGTGCCCACCGGCGTGCCGAGCACGGCCCGGGCCGCATCGACGATCTGCTGCCGGGTCACCGCGCGCAGGTAGCGCGGCCAGAATTCCACTGTCTCCAGCGGCAGGCCGATCGCCAGCACGCCCCCCAGCATCCGCGGCGCCGCGCCAATGCCATCCAGCGAAAGCACGGCACCCGCCGTGAGCTGGCGGATGGAGCGGGCGCATTCCAGCTCGGTCGGTCCTTCCTGCAATAGGCTGGCGACGGCGGCATCCACCGCCGCCTCCAGTTGCCCCGGCGCGACGCCGGCGCGGCAGGTGGCGGAAATGCTGAAGGTCCCGACCCCGACCGTCTCGCTGTCATAAGAAGCGCTGGCGCTGGTGGCGAGGCCGGTCTCGACCAGGGCCCGGTGCAGCCGGCTGCCCGGGCCGCTGCCGAACAGATGTGCCAGCACTTCCAGCGGCCAGGCGTGTTGCGTTTCGCCCCAGGTCAGGCTGGGGGCCATGGCGGCGCGCATGAAACTCGCCTCCCGCACCGCCGGATCATGCTGGATGAAGCGCGCCTGGCCGACCGGCCCCGGCGCGGCGCGGTCCCGCAGGGTGGCGGCACGGGCCGGGACGACACCGTAGAATTCCTCCGCCAGTGCCTTCACCTGCGCCTCCCGGGCATCGCCGGTCACCACCAGCACGGCGTTGGAGGGCGCATAGCGGCTGTCATAAAAGCCCCGCAGATCGGCCAGGGTGATGGCCCGTATCTCGTCCTCCCAGCCGATGATCGGCCGGCCGCGCCAATGCTGCGGCCCCCACATCGCCGCCTCGAAGCCCTCCCAGAAGCGGGCGCGCGGGTTGCTGCCGGTGCGCTGGCCACGCTCCTCCAGCACCACGGCGCGCTCAGGGTCCACCGTCGCTTCCGGCAGCAGCGGGAAGGCGAAGCGATCCGCCTCCATCCGCATGACCAGCGGCAGGCGGGAGGCCTCGACGGTCTGGTGATAGGCGGTGACGTCGCGCGAGGTGAAGGCATTGTCCTGCCCGCCTTCCCGCGCCACCACCAGGGACATCGCTCCGGGTGCCAGGGTGCGGCTGCCCTTGAACATCATATGCTCGAGGAAATGGGCGGTGCCGGACTTGCCCGCCGGGTCCTCCCCGGCGCCCGCCGCATAAAACAGATAGTGGGAGACGACGGGCACCCGCCGGCTTTCCGCCAGCACCACCCGGAGCCCATTCGGCAAGGTCCAGCTTGTCGCACCGAACAGCGGCCGGTCCACCGGCCTGTCCGGCGGTGCGATGATGGCAGGCGTGGATGGGCCGGCCTGCGCCATGGCTGGCGGCGCCGCGATGGCCACCGGCAAGGCGGCGGCGGAGCGAAGGGCAGTTCTGCGGGTCACGCTGGGCATTGCTCCGATGTGGGGATGCTTGGGGTTTCGCGCCAGCACCGCTTGCGATCTGCCAATGATTCCGTCATTACCTTTTATGTGCCTGAAAAACCTCTATAAAACCTCATCACCTCTGCATCTCGACAGGTCTTCATATGTCCTGGCAGTGGCCTGCAGCCTGACGCTGTTCGCAGCGCCTGTCGCGGCCGAACCGGATCTGCCGGCGGGTTGGCTGTTACGTGGTCAGGCTACCTTCATCGAACAGGGCCATCCCGGCTTTCCCTCCCCCTATCGTGGGGAGAACAGCATGCAGGCCAAGGCGATGCAGCGGAATACGCTCTCGGCTGACATGGTCCTGGGCCGCACCCTCTGGGAGGGTGCCGAACTCATCCTCAACCCGCAGGTTTCACGCGGCTTCGGTTTATCGGGGACACGCGGCGCAGCCGCCTTCCCCAATGGCGAGGCTTTCCGCACCGGCAGCGAGGGCCCCGCCCTCTATCTCACCCGCGCCTTCATCCGACAGACCGTGGCATTATCCGGCGAAGGGGACGTGGCCGAGGATGATCCCTATCGCTTCGCCCGTCCCCTGCCGCGGGAAAGGCTGACCATCACCGCCGGCAAGATCGCAGTCTTCGATATCTTCGACGACAACCGCTATGCCCATGATCCGCGGACCCAATTCCTGAATTGGGCTTTCGTGTCCGCCGGCGCCTTCGACTTCGCCAATGATGCCAAGGGCTATACCAATGGTATCGCCCTGGAATGGGACAATGGTGGCTGGGGCCTGCGCGCCGGGGCGATGCAGGTGGCCAAGCGCATCAATACCCTGTCGCTCGACCCCAAGCCACTGCGCGGGCACCAGATCCTGCTGCAGGCGGACCGGTTCTTCGACTGGGGTGGTCATCCCGGCGCCCTGCGATTGCTTGGCGGCTGGTCGCAGACCCGCTCGCAAAGCTACGCGGCACTGCTTGGCGGCGACCTGGGCCAGACCGAAACCAATCTGCGCGGCGGGACAGCCGGCAAGCTGATGCTGGTGGTCAATGGTGAACAGGAGCTGGCCACCAACCTCGGCGGCTTCACCCGGCTTTCTTGGAACGATGGCCGAACCCAGCAGTGGATGTACACCGAGATGGACTGGGCCGCCTCCGCGGGGCTGGTCTGGGGCGGCGCGGGCTGGGGCCGCGCCGCGGATGCGGTCGGGCTGGCGGCCAATATCGGGGGGCTATCCGGCCCGCACCGACGCTTCCTGGCGGCCGGCGGCCTCGGCTTCATCGCCGGCGACGGCAGGTTGCGCTACCGGCCGGAACTGGCGGCGGAAGCCTATTACGTCTGGGGGCTGGCGCCGGGCACGGTGCTCACCGCCGATGCCCAGCTCATCGCCAACCCGGCCCATAACGCGGACCGTGGCCCGGTGCCGGTGCTGGCGCTCAGGCTGCGCGGCAGCTTCTAGAAGATGCTTTCCAGCAGGTTCGTCAGCGGGTTGCTGCTGCGGCTGCGCTGGATGATCGGGGTCTCGCCCTCGGTCACGTCCCGGCCCAGGGCGGAATTCTCCCGCAGCCGCTGCGATTCACGCCGGGCATCGAGGGCCACGCCGGGCTGTTCCGGGCCACGCCAGAAGATCAGCCGATCCACGAGGCCACGCTCCGGCTGATCCAGCCGCAGGCTTTCCTCATCGACGCGGCGGCGGATGTCATCCCCGACCGGCCGGCCGGCCTGGGAGAGCAGCGCAGCCTCACCATTGCTGCGCGGGCCACTGGCGGGACCGCCGAGCACCGAGCCCGGCACCAGCGCGGCTTCCGCCGCGGCGCGGGTCGAGACCTCCTGCGGCCGGTCGGCGCCGGGGCGCGGCACCGGCAGGCTGCCCCCAAGCGAGGGCGGCATGGAGAGCGGTGCCCGCGTGGTCACCTGGAACTCATCCGGGGCGTCCCGGGTGAAGCCGAAGGTCCGCGCGGTATTGGCCCCGCATCCGGCCAGGGGCAGCGCCAGGCTGGCGACGAGCAGGCTGGACAGGACCAGGGCAGAGCCTGGGGAGCGGCGCATCCTCATGCCGCTTCCTTAGCCGGGGGCGCGCGGCGGAACAAGGCATCCGCCAGCAACACCCCGACGCCGCAGACGATCCCGGCATCGGCGATGTTGAACACGTACCAGTGCCAGCCCCAGCCATAGGCATCGACGAAGTCCACCACCGCGCCGAAGCGCAAGCGGTCGATGACATTGCCGATCGCCCCGCCGACCACCGCGCCCAGGGCGGCGGCGATCATCCGGGTTTCCGCCTTGGCCATCCAGCGCAGCAGGAAGCCCGCGATGGCCGCGGCGACCACGGCCAGGATGATGTGGTTCAACGGCCCATCGCCCGAGAGCAGCCCGAAGGTGACCCCCCGGTTCCAGACCATGGTGAGGTTGAGCCCGACCGGCCCCGCCTCGAACAGCGGCACGGACCGCAGGTTGGGCAGGTCCAGGACCTCCAGCACCCAGTACTTGCTGGCCTGGTCGGCGGCCAGCAGCACGGCGGCCAGCAGCAGGCCGAGGCGCATCATGCGGTGACCACGGCTTCGCAGCGGCGGCAGAGCGTCGGGTGGGCGGCGGACTCGCCGACCTCCGGCAGGACGCGCCAGCAGCGGTCGCATTTGGTGCCGGGGGCCTTATCGACCAACATCTCGCCTAACTCGATACCCTGCTCAACCTGCGAGACGATCAGGAATTCTTCCCAGAAGCCAGGATCGAATGTCGCCTCTCCGGCTGGCGGAACCTTCACCTTCGCCTGCAGCGACGAACCGATCTCGCCAGACCGCCGAAGTTGCTCCAGCAGTCCCGTCGCCGATGCACGGCGATCCCGCAGCTTCGCCCAACGCTCCGCCAGCGCCTCGTCCCGCCACGCATCCGGCAGCACCGGGAAATCGTGCAAATGCACGCTATCCGTCTCGCTCGGGAAGCGCGACAGCCAAGCCTCCTCCGCGGTGAAGGCCAGCACCGGGGCCAGCCAGGCACAGAGGCAACGGTGCAGCACGTCCAGCACCGTCCGCGCGCTGCGCCGGCGGTGGCTGTCCGCCGCGTCGCAATACAGCGCGTCCTTACGGATATCGAAGTAGAAGGCCGACAGATCGGTGCTGCAGAAGCCGTGGATGTCCGGATAGACGCCGGTCCAATCGTAGTCCCGCACTGCCTTGCGCAGCCGCGCGTCCAGTTCGGTCAGCCGGTGCAGCACCCAGCGCTCCAGTTCCGGCAGCTCGGCATGGGGCACCATCTCGGCCGCATCGAAGCCATCGAGGTTGCCGAGCAGCCAGCGCAGCGTGTTGCGCAGCCGGCGGTACAGCTCCGCCTGCTGCTTCAGGATCTCCTTGCCGATGCGCAGATCGTCCGCGGTATCCGCGTTCATCACCCAGAGCCGCAGGATGTCCGCGCCATACTGCTTCGTCACTTCCTGCGGGGCGGTGACGTTGCCGAGCGACTTCGACATCTTCCGCCCGGACTCGTCCAGCACGAAGCCATGCGTCAGGACCGCCTTGAAGGGCGGCACGCCATTGGCGCCGATGCTCTCGAGCAGCGAGGAATGGAACCAGCCGCGATGCTGGTCGGACCCCTCGAGGTAGAGATCGGCCGGGAAGGGCATGCCGCGCGCCTTCAGCACGAAGGCATGGGTCGAGCCGCTCTCGAACCACACGTCGACGATGTCCATCACCTGCTCATAGGCCGCCGGGTCGCGGCCCTCGCCGAGGAAGCGCGCGGCAGCGCCGGGCTGGTACCAGGCATCGGCCCCTTCCGCGGCGAAGGCGTCGAGGATGCGCTCCATCACCGCCGGGTCACGCAGCGGCTCGCCGGTCTGCTTATCGACGAAAACCGCGATCGGCACGCCCCAGGCGCGCTGCCGGCTGATGCACCAGTCGGGCCGCGCCGCGACCATGCTGCCGATGCGGTTGCGGCCCTGGTCGGGGACGAAATGCGTGGCGTCGATCGCGGCCAGCGCCTTGGTGCGGATGGCATTGGCATCGTCCATGGCGATGAACCACTGCGGCGTCGCGCGGAAGATGACCGGCTTCTTCGAGCGCCAGCTATGCGGGTAGCTGTGGTTCAGCTTGGACTTGGCGACCAGCGTGCCGGCCGCCTCGCAGGCGGCATAGATCGCGTCATGCGCCTTGAAGACATGCAGCCCCTCGAAGCCCGGCGCCCAATGGGTGAAGGTGCCGTCGTCGGCCACCGTCTCCGGCACCGGCAGGGCGTGGACACGGCCGAGGTTGAAGTCGTCCTCGCCATGGCTGGGCGCGATATGGACGAAGCCGGTGCCGGCTTCCGTGGTGACGAAGTCGCCGGGCAGCAGCGGCACGTCGAAGTCGTAGCCGGCGCCGCGCAGCGGATGTGCCGCCAGCGCCCCTTCCAGCTCGGCGCCCTTGATGACGCGCTTGATGCTATGCGCGCCGAGCTTCGCGTCCTTCTCGAACTGCGGCAGCAGCGGCAAGGCGACCAGCAGGGTCTCGCCCGGCACGAGATACGAGCCCTCGCCGATACCCTCGACATGCACCAGCGCGTAGTCGATCTCCGGCCCATAGGCGACGGCGCGATTGGCTGGGATGGTCCAGGGCGTGGTGGTCCAGATCACCACGCTGGCGCCGAGTAGATCGCCCGGCGCCGCGACCAGCCGGAACCGTGCCCACAAGGTCGGCGAGACATGGTCGTGGTACTCGATCTCGGCCTCGGCCAGCGCGGTCTTCTCGACCGGGCTCCACATCACCGGCCGCAGCCCGCGATAGAGCGAGCCATTCATCAGGAACTTGCCGATCTCCCCGGCGATCAGCGCTTCGGAGGGGAAATCCATCGTCGCATAGCGGCCTGCCCAGTCGCCGGCGACGCCGAGGCGGATGAACTCCTCCCGCTGCACGTCCAGCCATTGCGCGGCATAGGCGCGGCACTCGGCGCGGAATTCCAGCACCGGCACGGCATCCTTGCCGCGGCCACCCTGGTACTTGCCCTTGGGGTTCCGGTACTCCTCCTCGACCTTCCACTCGATCGGCAGGCCGTGGCAGTCCCAGCCCGGGACGTAATCCGCGTTATAGCCCGACATCTGGGCGGCGCGGTTGATCACGTCCTTCAGGATCTTGTTCAGCGCATGGCCGATGTGCAGCGGCCCATTCGCGTAGGGAGGGCCGTCGTGCAGGATGAAGGGCGGCCGGCCGGCGGATTGCGCCCGCAGCGTCCCCCAGAGGTCCAGCTTCTGCCAGCGCTCCAGCCATTGCGGCTCCCGCTTCGGCAGGTCGCCTTTCATCGGGAAGGGGGTCTGCGGCAGGAAAACGGTGCCCCGGTAGTCGCGGGCGGGGGCTTCTGCGGGGGTGTCGGTCATCGGGTGATCTCCGGCCGCCGGCGGTGCGGGGCGGGTCAGCGGGTGCAGGCGCGCGAGGTCCCGGCCCTCAGGGGAGGGCCGGGCCCGTAATTCGCGGCATGGCCTGCGGGAAAAGCATGGCAGGCTTATGCGGAGGAGAGGGCCGGCGGGTCAAGCACGGCCGCTAAGCCAGCACCGCCCGCGCATCCGCCGCATCCTGGGCGATGGCGGCCTTCAGCTCCTCCAGCCCGTTGAACTTGGCATCGGCCCGCAGGAAGTGCCGCAGGCGGATGCCGATCTCCTGGCCATAGAGGTCGCCGGACCAGTCGAAGATATAGGTCTCGAGCCGGGTCTGCGGGTCGCCGCCGAGCGTCGGCCGGCGGCCGATGTTGGAGACGCCCTTCACCTCCTGCCCATCCGGCAGCACCACGGTCACCGCATAGACCCCCCGCGCCGGCTCCAGGTAGCGCCCCATCCAGAGGTTGGCGGTCGGCCAGCCCAGCACCCGGCCGAGCTTGTCGCCATGCACCACCTCGCCGCGGATCTCCCAGGGCCGGCCCAGCATCGCCGTCGCCCGCTCGGGGTAGCCATCCTGCAGGGCGCGGCGGATGCGGGTGGAGGAGATGGGGCCCTGGCCATCGACCAGCGGTGGCACCACCGTCAGCCCGATACCCGCGGCCTCGGCCAGCCGGGTCAGGGTGCCGGCATCGCCGCCGCGGCGGTGGCCGAAGGCGAAGTCCTGACCACAGGAAAGATGCACCGCGCCGAGCCCCTCGCGCAGCACCTCGCGGAAGAAGCGCTCGGCGGGCATCGCCGCCAGCTCGGCATCGAAGGGCAGCGCAACCACCAGGGCCGCGCCGAGGTCGCCCAGCGCCGCGGCCTTGGCGGGCAGCAGGGTCAGCCGGAACGGCGGGTCGTCCGGGCGGAAATGCTCGCGCGGATGCGGCTCGAAGGTCAGCACCGCGAGCGGCGCCTCCGGCCGGGCGGCATGGGCGGCGGCCAGCACCGCCCGATGGCCCAGGTGCACCCCATCCATGTTGCCCAGCGCCACGGTGGCGCCGCGCAGCTCCGGCGGAACCCGGCCGGGATGGGTGACGACGATGGGCGGGGTCATGCGGCGGCCGCGGGCAGCGCCGGCACTTCCGCCGTTTCCCCGATGCGGACCGGGGCGCGGCATGTCAGGCTTTGCGACAGAGGGATGGTACCCGGCCCGGGCTGTTGGATGCCGAGCCGCTCGGTGATCCGCCCGGCAGCAGATGGCATGACATCCGCTTCCATATTGGTCGTGCCGAAGCTGGCCTTCATCCCGACCGTCAGGTCTCCGAAACACATGCCATCCGACATCGGCGCGCCGCTCCCGTGGTGCCTGCGGGGTCTAATGGCGCCGGCGCGCCTGGACAAGCGCCGCGCCGTGGCCACAGTGCAAGCCTCCCAGCAGGACGCGCCCCATGCCCCAGACCGATATCGGCACCTCCGACCGTCTCCTCGCCGAGTTGCGTGGCTGGGTGGAGCATGAGACGCCGACCACCGACGCCGGCGCGGTGAATGCCCTGCTGGACCGCTGCCAGGCTGACCTCGCCGGCGTCGGCGCCGCGATCGAACGCCTGCCCGGCCGCGACGGCTATGGCGATACCCTGATCGCCCGCACCCCCGGGGAGGGCGCGCCGCTGGTGGTCGCCGGCCATGTCGATACCGTCTGGGACCATGGCACCCTGGCCAAATCCATGCCCTGGCGGGTCGAGGGCGACCGCGCCCATGGCCCCGGCATCTACGACATGAAGGCCGGCAGCTTCTTCGCCTTCCACTCGGTGCGGGAGATCCTGCGTCAGGGTACGCGGACCAAGCGCCCCATCACCCTGCTGCTCACCCCGGATGAGGAAGTCGGCAGCCCCACCAGCCGCGCGCCCATCGAGGCCGCCGCCCGCGACGCCCGCGCCGTGCTGATCCCCGAGCCAGCCGGCGGCACCCAAGGCGCCTGCGTCACCGGCCGCAAGGGCACCGGTGGCTTCCGCGTCACCATCGAGGGCCGCAGCGCCCATGCCGGCGGCAACTGGTCGGAAGGCCGTAGCGCCGTCGTCGCCATGTCCCGGCTGGTGCTGGCGGTGCATGCGCTGACCGATCTCGACCGGGGCATCACCACCAACGTCGCCCCGGTCTGGGGCGGCACCCGGCCCAATGTCATCCCGCCCGAGGCCGGCTGCCGGATCGACTTCCGTGCCCCGAGCCTGGAAGCGGCCGAGGAGGTGGTCGCCGCCATCCGCGCCTTGGGAGTGGAGGAGGATGGCATCCGCATCACCCTCAAGGGCGGCCTGAACCGCCCACCCTTCCCGGAAACTCCGGCCGGGCTGGCGCTGTTCGAGACGGCGCGCGGGATCGCCGCCCGCCAGGGCTACAACCTGCCCAAGCAGCATCGCGGCGGCGGCTCGGACGGCAATTTCACCGCGGTCATGGGTATCCCGACCCTCGATGGCCTCGGTTGCACCGGCGCCGGGGCGCATGCACCGGAGGAGCATATCCGCTGGGCGGATCTGGCGCCGCGCTGCGCCACCCTGTGCGAGCTGTTGGAAACCCTGGACTAGCTAGAACAGGTCGACCTGATCCCGCGCCAGCAGCAGCGGATAGGCGCGGTCGGCCCGGTTGTTGCCATCCAGCCGGTCGGCGAGGCCATCCAGCCAGCCGGCAAACCAGGCCCGGCCGTAATGGCCGGTATTCGGCAGCGGGTTCTCCACCACGGAGGCGCCAGCCAGAAAGGCCGCCCGGCCCGCGGCATAAAGGTCATCCGTCACCCGGACATTCTCGGGATCGACGCTGATCGGCATGGTCATGTCCTGCTTGCTGGGGCCCCGCGCATCGCGCACCGTGGCCATCATGACACGTCCCGGGGCCGGAACTTTGTTTCCGGCGCCACTTGATGGAGATCGCCATGCCGAAAGCCCTGATCATCGGCGCCGGGGACGGGCTATCCGCATCCCTCGCCCGGCTGCTGTCCCGGAACGGCTATGCGGTGGCGTTGGCTGCCCGCGACACCGCCAAGCTCGCAGCCTTGTCGGCCGAAACCGGGGCCAGCCTGCACCGGACGGATGCGGCCGATGCCGCCGCCGTCGCCGCCCTGTTCGCCACGGAAGGCGATGCCGAGGTGGTGGTCTACAATCCCAGCTACCGTACCCGCGGCCCTATCGCCGAGCTCGATCCGGCTGAAGTCCAGAAGAGCCTGCAGGTGTGCGCCTTCGGAGCCTTCCTCACGGTGCGCGAGGCGGCCCGGCGCATGCTCGCGGCCGGGCGCGGCACCATCCTGCTGACCGGCGCCAGTGCGGGGGTGAAGGGCTTCCCTCTCAGCGCACCTTTCGCCATGGGTAAATTCGCCCTGCGCGGACTGGCCCAGTCGGCCGCGCGGGAACTGCATCCCAAAGGTATCCATGTCGCGCATGTCGTCATCGACGGCGGGATCCGCAGCAGCCGGCGGCCGGAAACCGGCGACGATAACCTGCTCGATCCTAATTCCATCGCGGAGAGCTACCTCCAGCTCATCCAACAACGGCGCGACGCCTGGAGCTGGGAACTGGAACTTCGCCCCTGGGTTGAGAAATTCTGATGCTGTCTCAAATACTCGCGATGACAGGTTTAGCCACCATGAAACGCTGTCAAGCGGGCTTTACCAAACGAAGATGGCCTCGATTTAATCAGTGGTAGAAGACCCCGCCGACTAAACATCGCAGGGATGAAACCCTGTCTGAATGCTAGAAACAGTGAGAAACACCGCAACCAACCAACGATTTCCGTGTTGCTGTCTTTGCCTGTCAATAGTATGTGTTTTGGCCAATCACGTTAGCTGGAGCCTGCGGGATGCGCGTCGCTATCGAGCCTTTCGAGGCTGAGGCTGACACCGAAAATGCTGACTACGCTGCGCTTCGCCTGATGCTGTCCTACGTCGAGGCCGAGTGCCTGCGCATCGGTGCCACGGATGCGGCACGCCATGCAGCTCTGGCCGCTTCGCTCATGCCGCAAACGGCCGCTCCGGCCGCCGCCCATCCTCCCTCGGTGACCCGTCCGCGCAGCGTCCGGCTGCACTGATAAATACATGGCAGCCCCCGGACCGGGAGCTGCCACCGTCAGCCTTCAGGCGTAGCGCCGCGTCGGTACCACCGTCCGCGTCCCCATGCGGGCACCCAGGACCGCCGCTACCGCCCCCAGCAACATCGCCGCGAAGGCCCAGTAGGCTGCCACGGCACCTGCCGTTGCCGCGGCATCGGCAGCCTCGCGCGCCTGCCGCTCGGCCGCCTGCGCCGTTTCCGTCGCCTGCTGCTCGACCTGCTGCAGCCGGCGGGTCGCCTCATCCGGGCTGATGCCATACTCGGCCGCCACCAGATGGCTCAACCGATCACGATCGGCCTGCGGCAAGTTGCCGTCCGTCACGCGGCGGGTCAGCAATTGCCCGATCTCGGCATTGCGCTGGTCGCTGTTCATCTGTGCCGGGTCACCACCGGTCCGCAGCGCCACCTGCGCCCGCTCGATCAGTTGCCGCGGATCCACCTGGCTGGCCATTTGCCCTGCCGGACCGGAGGCCGCGCCGACCGCCTCGCCCGCCGCCCGGGTCACGCCGCCCAGCACCGAGCCCGCGCCCTGCACCGCCGTGCTCGCCGTGCCGGCAACCACGTTGCCCAGCAGCACCGCCGAAAGCAGGTATCCGATCGCCCAGACCGATAGCCCGTGCAGCGCGCTATCCGTGCCATCCGCCGTGCCGGACAGCCGTGCCGCGACATAGCCGCCGGCCAGCAGGCCGATCAGGTTGGCAACCAGCAGCCAAGCCCCGGCGGCGATGCTGAAGTGGCCGGCCTCGGGCGTCGCCGCATGGGTGGCGTCGACCGCGCCGGCGCCGATCGCCACGCCCAGGATCGAGAGCATGGTCCCGACCGCCACGGCGACGACGCCGCCCGCGAGGACCGAGCCCCAGGACATGCGAGGCGGGAGGGCCGGGGCACCTTCAGGCAGGCCAGTGCCCATCGTGCTTTCCGTACCCATGGTTTGTATGGCCAAAGCTCGATCCCCCTTGTGGTTCGCGCAGGGGTGAACGCTGCGTCCCGAACACAGTTCGCGAGGCAAAGCGTGGCGCATCCGCTTTGTGCCTTGCTCCCGCCACACCCCCGGTTCAAACCCGCCCCGCGCCATGGCCCCGGCCTGCGCGTATCCCTTCGCTGAGCCCTTCCCCGGCCTTCCGGCCTTTCGTCTGATGCGGATCCCGCGATGCAGGTCTACCTGCCGATCGCCGAAATGTCGGTGGATGCCCTGTTGCTGGTGGGCATCGGTTTTGGCGTGGGTTGGCTCTCGGGCCTGTTCGGCGTCGGCGGCGGCTTCCTGCTGACGCCCCTGCTGATTCTCATCGGCATACCCGCCCCGGTCGCCGTCGCCTCCGGCGCCAACCAGACCCTGGGTGCTTCCGTCTCGGGTCTCATCGCCCAGTGGCGGCGCGGCAACGTGGACGCCAAGATGGGTGGTGTGCTGCTGGTCGGCGGCGTGCTCGGCTCCCTCGCCGGCGTCCAGCTCTTTGCCCTGCTGCGACGGGTCGGCCAGGTCGACCTGGCCGTCTCGCTGTTCTACGTCGTCGTCCTCGGCACCGTCGGTGCGCTGATGGTGATGGAAAGCCTGCGCGCCATCCTTCGCCGCCGCAGCGCGGTGAAGCGCAAGCTGCACGAGCATTTCTGGATGCACGGCCTGCCGCTGAAGATGCGGTTCCGCAAGTCGCGGCTCTATATCTCGGTCATACCGCCCTTCCTGGTCGGCTTCGGCATCGGCGTGCTCTCGGCCGTCATGGGTGTCGGCGGAGGCTTCATGCTGGTGCCGGCGATGATCTACCTGCTTGGCATGCCGACCTCGGTGGTCATCGGGACCTCGCTGTTCCAGGTCGTCTTCGTCGCCGCCAATGTCACCATGCTGCAGGCGGTCCAGCTCGGCACGGTGGATATCCTGCTGACCATGCTGCTGCTGCTGGGCGGCGTGGCCGGGGCGCAGTTCGGCGCCGCCATGGGGACCAAGCTGCGTGGCGAAGAGACCCGGGCCCTGCTTGGCCTGCTGGTCCTGTCGGTCGCGCTCAGCCTGCTCTGGGGCCTGTTGCGGACCCCGGCGAACCTGTTCAGCAGCGGCCCCGCGCTGTGATCCCCTGGGCGAGCCGCTGGCTCCTCGTCCTGCTGCTGCTGGCCGCTCCGGCCGGCCGGGCCGCCGCGCAGGATGCCCCGCTGGTGGTTGCCCTTTCGCAGACCGCGGTCGAGGTGACCACGGGCTTCACCGGCGCCTCCCTCATGGTCTTCGGCAGCACCGAGGCCCCGATCGGCCCGGGTGGCGACGAGATCCTGGTGGTCGCCCGCGGCCCGACCCGGCCGGTCGTCGTGCGCCGCAAGGTGCCGGTCGCCGGCATCATCTGGGTCAACGGCCCCTCCGCCCGCTTCGCGGAGGTGCCTGGCTTCTACTTCATCGCCGGCAGCCGCCCCGCCTGGCAGCTGCTGCCCGAGGAGGAGCGCCAACGGAACAGCCTCGGCCTGGATAGCCTGCCGCTGACCAGCACCGGCGCCCGCTCCCCGGCCTTCCGTGCCGCCTTGCTCGGCCTCGAAAGCACCAGCGGGCTCTGGCTGGAGGATACCTCCGCCATCGAGATCGCCGGCAGCCGCCTGTTCCATGCCCGGCTGCCGCTGCCCGCCGCGGTGCCGACGGGCGACTACAAGGTGGAAGTCCTGCTGGTCCGCTCCCGACGGATCGTCGCCCGACAGGAACTCGCCTTCCGGGTGGACCGGGTCGGCACCGCCGACCGCATCGCCACCGTCGCGGAGGACCTGCCTTTCGTCTATGGTCTGGCCTGCATCATATTCGCCGCGCTCGCCGGCTGGCTGGGCAGCGTCCTGTTCCGGAGGGGTTGATGAGCGAGACCAGGGAACAGCAGGAAGCCGCGAGCAAGCGCGACCGCGTCTTCCTGGTCATGGTGGACGACAGCCCGGAACGCGCCGTAGCGCTCCGTTATGCCTGCCTCCGCGCCCGCAACGGCGGCGGCCGGCTGATGCTGCTGCGGGTGATCGAACCCGAGGGCATGACCGAATGGGCCGGCGTCGGCGCCATGATGGCCGAGGAACGGCGGGAGGAGGCGGAGAAGCTGCTCTCCGGCCTTGCCGCTCAGGTGAACGAGGTGACCGGCGGCCTGCCGATCCTGATGATCCGTGAGGGCCAGGCGCGGGACGAGTTGCTGGCGCTGCTCGAGGAGGATCCGCGGATTTCCATCCTGGTGCTCGCCTCCTCCTCCACCGGCGGCGGGCCGGGGCCATTGATCGCGGCGCTGACCGGGCGCTACGCCTCGAGCGTACGGGTACCGATGACCATCGTGCCCGGCAATCTCGACGACAAGGAAATGGAACGCGTCACCTGACGCGCTGCCTCTGACGCAGGCAGCCAAGGCGGGGGGTGCCGGCGGCTTGGGCTGAACCGGCTTGGCAGCGCCTGGAACTGCGGCCATGGGCCTTGCATACGCCGCGCCCGGCCGGGCAGCCTTCGGTGCATGACCGAAGCAACCCTGCAGACGCCGACCCTGGCCCCGCCTGCCCTGCGCCTGGCGCGCGGCATGGTCGCCGGCCTGCGCCGGGTCGTCGATCTCACGCTGATCCTGCTGCTGGCGCTGATGGTCGGCATCGTCTTCGTCCAGGTCGTCGCCCGCTATGTCTTCAACCAGTCCATCCCCGGCGCGGATGAGGCGGCGACCTTCGCGCAGATCTGGATGGTGCTGCTCGGCGCCGGCTATGCCATGCGCCAGCGGCTGCATGTCTCCATCGAGTTGGTGATCGAGCGGTTGCCGGTCGTCATGGCGCGGCTGCTGCTGATCCCGGTCTCCGGCCTCTGCCTCTGGTTCCTCTGGGTGGTGTTCCAGGGCGGGCTGCAGCTGATGCAGGTGGGGTCCTGGCAGACCAGCCCCGGGCTGCAGGTGCCGATGGACATCCCCTATGCGATGATTCCGATCGGCTCGGCCTATTTCGCGCTGGAAGCCGGCCTGGCCTTCGGCGCGGTAATCCTCGGCCTGGAGAAGGTTACCACCGGCGGCGGCGTGAGGGTGGACTGATGGGTCTCACCTTCGGCTCCTTCACCCTACTGCTGGTCGCCGGCGCGCCGATGGTCTTCGTCCTCGGCGTCGCCGCAGCACTCACCCTGGTGGTCGCCACCGAGGTGCCGATGGTGGTGGTCGCCCAGCGGCTCTACAACGGGCTCGACAGCTTCCCGCTGATGGCCATCCCCTTCTTCATCCTCTCCGGCCTCATCATGGAACATGGCGGGCTGGCCAAGGCGATCGTCGGGCTGGCGGCGGCCCTGGTCGGCTGGGTGCGCGGCAGCCTGTTCATGGTGGCGACCGTCACCTCCACCTTCCTCTCGGGCATCTCCGGCAGCGGCAGCGCGGATACCGCCGCCGTCTCCTCGATATTACTGCCGGAAATGCGGCGGCGCGGCTACGACATCGACTATTCCGTCGCGGTGGTCGCGGCTGCCGGCGCCCTCGGGCCGATCATCCCGCCCTCCATCATCATGGTCGTGCTGGCCATGGTCTGCGACCTCTCGGTCGGCGCCATGTTCCTCGGCGGCATCATCCCGGGGCTGATCGCCTCGCTTGGGCTGATGGTGACCCACTACCTCTACGCCAGCCGCGACCCGGCCCGCTACACGGATACCCAGCCCTTCAGCCTGCCCCGGCTGCGCACCGCCTTCATCCAGGCGATCCCGGCGCTGGTGCTGCCGGTCATCATCGTCGGCGGCATCGTCGGCGGGGTGGTGACGCCGACCGAGGCGGGGGTGCTGGCGGTCGCCGCCGGCCTCGCCATCGACCTGCTGATCTACAAGGAGCTGAAGCTCTCGGCCCTACCGGACCTGATGCTGCGTACCGTCGGCATCTCGGCCGCGGTGATGATCATCGTCGGCACCTCCTCGATCTTCGCCTGGCTGGTCGCCATCCAGAACGTGCCGGAGATGATCGCCGGCTGGTTCGATGCCGCGGGCGGCAGCCAGGTGCTGTTCCTGCTGATGGTCAACCTGCTGATGCTGTTCGTCGGCATGTGCTTCGAGGAAATCTCGGCACTGCTGATCCTGATGCCGGTGCTGATGCCCGTCGCCATCAAGCTCGGCATCGACCCACTGCATTTCGGGCTGATCATGTCCATCAACCTCAGCATCGGGTTGGTCGCGCCACCCTACGGCATCTGCATGTTCGTCGCCTGCGCGGTGGCGCGGCGGCCGGTCGGCGCCGTGGCCCGGGTGATCTGGATCCCGCTGATCCCGCTCGTGCTGGTGCTGATGCTTTGTACCTACGTGCCTTCGGTCGTGCTCTGGCTGCCGCGGGCCTTGCTGTGATGGGGACAACCATGGACCGATTGACCCGCCGCGCCCTTGGCGCCGGCCTGACCGCCGCCTGGATCGCCCGTCCCGCAATGGCCCAGACCATGCAGCTGCGCGCCGCCCATACCAATGCGATCGGCGAGGTCCAGGACGAGGGCCTACGCTTCATGGACCGCCGGCTGCGGGAGATCACCGGCGGCAAGCTCGGCCTGCAAATCTTTCCCAATGGCCAGCTCGGCAACGAGCTCCCGATGGTCGAGGGCGTGGCGCTCGGCACCATCGACCTCGCCGTGCCCTCCCACGCCGCCTTCGCCAATTTCGTCAAGGAGTACCAGCTCCTCGACATGCCCTTCCTGATCCGCGACTACGGCCATCTGGCCCGCGTCGCCGGCACCCCGGCCATCGCCCAATTGGCGACGGCGGCCCAGGCGCGCGGCTTCCGGGTTCTCGGGCTCTATTCCTCCGGCGTGCGGCACCTGATGACCCGTGACGCGGTCACCACCATGGCCGAGCTGCGCGGCAAGAAGATCCGCACCCAGCAGAACCCGGTGCATGTCGCCGCCTTCAACGCCTTCGGCGCCAATGCCACGCCGCTGGCCTATGGCGAGCTCTACAGCGCCATCCAGGTCGGCGTCGTCGATGGCGCCGAGGCCGCCTATACCAACTTCGTCGCGCAGAAATTTTTCGAAGTCGCCAAGTACTGGACCACCGTCGGCTGGCTGAGCCTGACAGCGCCGGTTGTGCTGTCCGAACGCAAGTTTCAGTCGCTGACCCCTGACTTGCGCAATGCGCTGATGCAGGCCGGCGAGGAAAGCGCCGTCTTCGAGCGTCAATTCGTGGTGGACGGCGAGGCCAGGCTGGTCGAGGAGGTCCGCGCCCGCGGCGTCACCATCACCGACCCCGACAAGGCCCCCTTCCAGGCCGCAGCCCGCCCCCTCTATGACCGCTTCCTCCAGACCGCGGCCGACAAGGCCCGGCTGAAGCTGGTGCAGGAGACCGCCTGATGGGTGCCGGCCTCGCCTTCTGGCGCGCCGCCGCCGCGAACCGCGGCTTGGGCATCCGGGAGTTGGAACCGGCGATCGGGGTCGAGATCACCGGGCTGGACCTGATGGCCCCGGCCGATCCCGAGATCACCGCCATCCTCCGCGGCGCCGTGGTGGAACGCACCCTGCTGCTGATCCGCGGCCAGGACCATCTGACGCCGGCCGGCTACCTCGGCTTCGCCCGGCACTTCGGCGAGGACATGGATCTGCACAGCCGGCGCGACCTCTGCCACCGCGACCACCATGAGATCTTCGTCGTCGGCAACGTGGTGGAGGACGGCAAGCCGGCCGGTGCCCCCAAGGTCGGGCTTAACTGGCACACCGACCATTACCACCTGGAACACGCGGCGCTTTTCACCTTCCTCCATGCCATCAGCATCCCGCCGGTGGCCGGGGAGACGAAATACGCCAATGGCATCGCCGCCTATGAAGCCCTGCCGGAGGCGACCCGCCAGCGCATCGGCAGCCTCAAGGTCCTGCATAGCCGCGCCCGGCTGTACCGGGAGCTCTTCCCCGACGCCACCGAGGAGCAATGCCAGGCCGAGGCCGCCCGCTTTCCCGACGTGATCCACCCCCTGGTCCGCACCCACCCGGAATCCGGCCGGCGCGGCTTGTACCTGGGCGGCGAATGGGGATCCGAGATCCTCGGCCTGCCGCCCGAGGAAGGCCAGGCGCTATTCGCCGAACTGCTGGCGCATATGATCCAGCCGCCGTTCGTCCATGAGCACCACTGGCAGGCCGGCGACGTGCTGATGAGCGACAACCGCTGCAGCCTGCACCGGGCCACCGAATGGGACGAGGGCAAGTACAGCCGCCGTCTCCATAGGCTGATCCTGTTGGACGACCGCCGCCCGGAGTAGGCCGCCGCAGCAGGGCTTGGCGCCCGGGCCTCGGCGGGTTTAGCTTCCGGCCACGGCCTGGGAAGGAAAAACCGCCAATGTCCCTCAATGCCCTCAGCGGCCCCCGCATCAAGCAGCTCAGCGAGGCCGGCGCCCCCTACGAGACCATCCAGCTCGACAAGCTGACGCCGGTCATCGGCGCCGAGATCAGCGGCGTGAACCTCGGCGGCCCCATCTCGAACCGGCAGATGGACGAAATCCACCGCGCCCTGGCCGAGAACCTGGTCATCTTCTTCCGCGACCAGCACATGAGCCAGGAGCAGCATCTGGATTTCGGCCGCCAGTTCGGCCCGCTCCACCTGCACCCCGCCGCCCCGAGCGAGCCCGGCCACCCCGAGCTGATGATCATCAAGGCCGATGCCAATTCGGTCCGTGCCAATGGCGAGGGCTGGCATTCCGACGTTTCCTGCGACGAGGAGCCGCCGCTGGGCTCCATCCTCTATATCAAGGAATGCCCACCGGCCGGCGGCGACACGCTGTTCGCCAGCATGTACGCGGCCTATGAGGCGCTGTCGGACCGGATGAAGACCTATCTCGCCGGCCTCACCGCCGTGCATGACGGGGAGCACGTCTATCGCGGCATGTTCGCCAACGACGGCGTGGCGGACAAGGCGCGCTATCCGCGGGCGGAACACCCGGTGATCCGTACCCATCCGGTGACGGGCCGCAAGGCGCTGTACGTGAACAAGGGCTTCACCACCCGCATCCTCGGCATCCCGGTGGACGAGAGCGAGGGCATCCTCCGCTACCTCTATGAGCACATGGAAAACCCGCTGTTCCAGTGCCGCTTCCGTTGGCAGGCCAATTCGGTCGCCTTCTGGGACAACCGCTGCGCCCAGCACCGGGCGATGTGGGACTACTGGCCGAACCGCCGCTACGGCAACCGCGTCACGGTCAAGGGCGCCCGGCCGGTCTGACCCAGCCCATGCTCCTGACCCAGCCTGGGCTCACGGATCGCCGCATCCTGCTGATCGTCTCCGGCAGCATCAGCGCCTACAAGGCGCTGGAGCTGACCCGGCTGCTGCGCAAGGCGGGCGCCGCCGTCACCGGCGTGCTGACCGCCGGCGGTGCCCGCTTCGTCACCCGCGAAGCCCTGGCCGGCATCACCGGCCAGAGGGTGCATGACGACCTCTGGGCCGCGGAAGCCGAGATCGGCCATATCCGCCTGGCCCGGATGCCGGATGCGGTGGTGGTCGCCCCCGCCTCCGCCGACCTGCTGGCCAAGATGGCGCATGGGCTGGCCGATGACCTGGCGAGCACCATCCTGCTGGCGACCCGTGCCCCGGTGCTGGTGGCGCCGGCGATGAACCCCGCCATGTGGGACCACCCGGCGACACGGGCGAATATGGCCGCGCTACGCGCCCGTGGCGTCGCGGTGGTCGGCCCCGGCACCGGTGCCATGGCCGAGCCCGAAAGCGGCCCCGGCCGGCTGGCCGAACCCGACGAGATCTTCGCCGCCGTTGCCAGCCTCCTGACCCCGGCGTCCCGCCCCCTGGCTGGCCGCCACGCCCTTGTCACCTCCGGCCCGACGCATGAACCGATCGACCCGGTCCGCTACATCGCCAATCGCAGCAGCGGCAAGCAGGGCCATGCGATCGCCGCCGCGCTGGCCGCGCTGGGCGCCAAGGTCACCCTCGTCTCCGGCCCGGTGACCGTGCCGGACCCACCGGGCGTGACCGTCAGGCGCATCGAATCCGCGCGGGAGATGCTGGCCGCCTGCGAAGCCGCCCTGCCGGCCGATATCGCGATCATGGCCGCCGCCGTCGCGGATTGGCGTGTCGCCCGCGAAGCCACGCAGAAGCTGAAGAAGGAACCCGGGGCCGATGCGCCGACCCTGACCATGGCGCTGAACCCCGATATCCTCGCCGCTCTGTCCCGCCATGCCCAGCGTCCCGGCCTCGTCGTCGGCTTCGCGGCGGAGACGGAAAAGGTGGTGGAACATGCAACGGCCAAGCGTCTCCGCAAGGGCTGCGACTGGATCGTCGCCAACGACGTCTCGGGCGATGTCATGGGCGGCGACGTGAACCGGATTCATCTCATCACCGCCGCCGGGGTGGAGGATTGGCCGGAAATGCCCAAAGGCGCCGTGGCCGAACGCCTTGCCACCCGCATCGCGGCAGCCCTGGGCTGAGACGCAGTCGTCTCAAAAAGTCATGGGCCGCCATGGCGAAAGGAACAGGAAACACTTATCCGCGAGTTTGGCTTCAGCGCGGGACCCATTCCGGTAGAAATGGTTAACCCCACGCCCCCGCCCGAAGCCCTCGCGCCGGAAGCCTGTTTCATGGTCCAGTTGCTGGTTACCCGCCTTCGCCGTTGGCTGACCTATCGGCCGGAACGCCGATACATGCGCGGCCGCGCCTGAGCCAGACCTCAGTCCTCCAGCATATCCCGCATCCAGGTCTCGCCTTCGGCCGGCAGGTTGTGCCAGGCGGCATCGGCGGACACGCGCGTGACGGTCAACACCACATCGGGTGCATCTTCCTTCTTCAGCGCCCGCAGCAGGTGGTCGCGCAGGTAGCTGGGGGAGACCCCGGTCGCCACCATTGTGGCTCTGGGGGTAATCGGCCAGTGCTCGGGGGCGATCTCGAAGATCGCCTCAAAGAACACCTTCTCCGCCGCCGCCGGCGCAGTGCCGAGGTCATGCAGGACGAGGCAGAGCGACATCGCTTTCAACGCTCCTTAAACCGGATGCAGATGGCTGACCGCAGCACCGGTTTCCGCGGCTACCGCTTCGGCGACCAGGGTCCGATGACAGTGCTGCGGATCCGCCTCCAGGCATAGCAGACAGATTGTTTCACGTCCCGTACGTTCAGCCAGCCCTGCCAAGGCCGCCTGCGCTTCCAGGCCGGTGAGATGAGCGCCGAAGATGCGCCGCATCTCGGCCGGGCGTCCAGCCCGTACCGCCGCCCTGCCCTCGGCGGGCGTGCCCAATGCCTTCAGATGCGCATAGCCGATCCCCGCTTCCGCCAATGCGGCGGAAAGCGCCGTCTTGGCAAAGCCGGGTCGCCGGCTATTCGCCAGCGCCCGGACATCCACCAGGGTCGCCACACCCGCCTCGCGCAGGGTCCCGATCAGCCGCGCCGGCGTCGCACCTTCGTAGCCGATGGTGAACAGTGGCGGCACCACCAGGCTCAGCGCGCGATCGCGGCATGCGCCGCCAGGCAGGCCATGTCCATCAACTGCGTCACGCTGGCATCCATCGGCACGATCTGCACCGGCCGGGACAGCCCCATCAGCAGCGGCCCGATCGCCGTGCCGCTGGTCAGCCGCGGCACCGCCTTGGTCAGGATATGGGCGGCATGCAGGCCCGGCATGATCAGCACGTTGGCTGGTCCGGTCAGCCGGCAGAAGGGATAGAGCCGCGCCCGCAGCTCCGGGTCCAGCGCCACGTCGGCCGCCATCTCGCCGTCGTACTCGAAATCGACCTTGCGCTCGTCGAGCAGCTTCACCGCCTCCCGCAGGCTGCCCGGGATATGGCCCTTGGGGTCGCCGAAGGTGGAGAAGGACAGGAAGGCGACCCGCGGCTCATGCCCCAGGCGGCGGGCGGCGGCGGCGGATTGCACCGCGATCTCCGCCAGGGTCGCCGCGTCCGGCCGTTCATGGATGGCGGTATCCGCCACGAAGACCGTTCCCGAAACCCGCGCCAGCAGCAAGGTCAGCCCGAACATCACCCCATCCGGCGCCGGGTCGATCGCGGTGGTGATCCCCTCCAGCGCCACCGCATAGCTGCGGGTCACGCCGGTGACGACGGCATCGGCATCGCCCAGCGCCAGCATGCAGCCGGCGAAGACGTTGCGGTCCTGGTTCACCAGCCGCTGGCAGTCCCGCAGCAGGAAGCCCTCGCGCTGCCGGCGGGCATAAAGGTATTCGGCGTAGCGGCGGTTGCTGTCCGAATTGCGCGCGTTGCGGATGGTGATCCCCTCCGGCAGCGGCACGCCGAGCGTCAGCAGCGTCGCGCGGATCCGATCCTCCCGCCCGACCAGCACGGGCGAGCCGTAGCCCGAATTGTGGAAGGCGATGGCGGCGCGGATAACCTTCTCCTCCTCGCCCTCGGCGAAGACCACGGTGCGCGGATTGGCCCGCACCCGCTCGGTGATCAGCTCCATCGCATTGGCCGTCGCATCCAGCCGTCCGGCCAGGGCGCGGGCATATTTGCCGAGGTCGGCGATCGGCTTGCGCGCCACGCCGCTGGCGATGGCCGCCTTGGCCACGGCGACCGGCACGCGGGAGATCAGCCGGGGGTCGAAGGCATTGGGAATGATGTATTCCGGGCCGAAGCGCAGCGAGGTTCCGGCACCGGCGCCGGCGGTATTCACCTCCTCCGGCACATCCTCCCGCGCCAGCATGGCCAGGGACTCGGCCGCAGCCACCTTCATCGCGTCGTTGATGGTGCTGGCCCGAACGTCCAGCGCGCCGCGGAAGATGAAGGGGAAGCCAAGGACGTTGTTCACCTGGTTCGGGTAGTCGCTGCGGCCCGTCGCGATGATGCAGTCCGGCCGCACCGCCTTGGCTTCCTCGGGCGTGATCTCGGGGTCCGGATTGGCCATGGCGAAGATGATGGGCTTGTCGGCCATCGCCCGCAGCATCTCGGGCGTGACGGCGCCCTTCACCGAGAGGCCGAAGAAGCAGTCGGCGCCGGCCAGCGCCTGGGACAGGGTGCGGGCTTCGGTATCGACCGCATGGGCCGACTTCCACTGGTTCATGCCCTCGGTGCGGCCGCGATAGACCACGCCCTTGGTGTCGCACATGATGACGTTGCGCGGCGTCACGCCCATCGCCTTCATCAGCTCGGCGCAGGCGACCGCCGCGGCCCCGGCGCCGTTGATGACGATGGTGGTGTCCTTCAGGTTGCGCCCGGTCAGGTGAACCGCGTTCAGCAGCCCGGCGGCGGCGACGATGGCGGTGCCATGCTGGTCGTCATGGAAGACCGGGATGTCCATCATCTCGCGCAGCCGCTGCTCGATGACGAAACACTCGGGCGCCTTGATGTCCTCGAGGTTGATGCCGCCGAAGCTCGGGCCGAGGTAGCGGACCGCATTGACGAAGGCGTCCACGTCCTCGGTGTCGATGCAGAGGTCGATGCCGTCCACGTCGGCGAAGCGCTTGAAGAGGGCGACCTTGCCCTCCATCACCGGTTTGCTCGCCAGCGCGCCCAGGTTGCCGAGGCCCAGCACCGCCGTGCCATTCGACACCACAGCAACGAAATTGCCCTTGGATGTATAGTCATAGGCCAAGGACGGATCGCGGGCGATATGCAAGCAGGGCTCCGCCACCCCGGGCGAATAGGCGAGCGACAAATCGCGTGCGGTGATCAGCGGCTTGGAGAGCCGGATCTCCAGCTTGCCAGGCCGCCCTTCGGCATGCAGTGCCAGCGCCTCCTCCGGGGTGACCCGCGCGGTGCGCACATCCGCCAGCGAAATTGGGGGCATGGTGCCCTTGTGCGCGTCGTCCATACTCGTCTTCGTCCCTTCGGTCGGTCCTGGCGGCGCGGGGCCTGCCTTCGGTAAACCGCCAGTGTCGCAGCCATGCGACAAATGGGAAAGACTGCGGCTTCGCGGCTGCGAAGGGGTAGGTGGAAGCGGCAGCGATCCAGGCTAGGTTGTCCCGGATGGCCAGCCCCACCGAACATCCGCCCGCCCCGCTTCCGATGACGGCCGAGGGCGCCTCCCCCGCCATGGCCCAGTGGTTCGCCGCCAAGGCGGAGAATCCCGATGCCCTTCTCTTCTTCCAGATGGGCGATTTCTTCGAGATGTTCTTCGCCGATGCCGAAGCCGCATCGGAAGTGCTCGATATCGCGCTGTCGCACCGTGGCGAACACCAGGGCCGCCGCATCACCATGTGCGGTGTTCCGGCCCATAGCCATGAAAGCTACCTCGCCCGGCTGATCCGCCGCGGCTTCCGAGTGGCGATCTGCCAGCAGATGGAAACGCCGGAGGAAGCCAAGCGCCGCCGTGCCCCCGCGGTCCATCGCCAGGTCGTCCGCCTCGTCACCCCCGGCACCGTCACCGAGGAAACCCTGCTGGAGGCTGCCCGCCCCGCCTGGCTCCTCGCCCTCGCCCCTGCCGAGGCCCCCGGTGGCGATAGGCTTGGCGCCGCCTGGCTCGACCTCTCGACCGGCGCCTTCGAGACCGAGGCCCTGGCCCTGGCCGACCTGCACGCGCTGATCGCCCGGCTGGAGCCGGCGGAGGTCCTGGCCCCCGCCAGCCTCGGCCTCGCCGGGGCGGTGGAGACGCCGATGCCGCGCGACGGTACCCGCCGCGTGGCGGAGGCCTATGGTCTGGCGACGCTCGATGGCTTCGGTGAATACCACCCGGCCGAGATCGCCGCCGCCGCCATGGCGCTGGACTACGTGAAGGCCACCCAGAAGGCCGGCGCGCTCGCCCATCTGTCGCGGCCGGTGCCGCGCGGCAGCCAGGGCGTGCTGCAGATGGATGCCGCCACCCGCCGCAGCCTCGAAATCCTCCGCCCCGAACGTGGCGGCGCACGGGACTGCCTGCTGGGCGCGGTGGACCGCACGATGACCGCGGCCGGTGGCCGGCTGCTCGCCGCCCGCCTCGCCTGCCCCCTGGCCGAGCCGGCCCCCATCCTCGCCCGGCACGATGCGGTCGCCACCTTGCTCGCCGCGCATCCGCTGCGCGCCGCCCTGCGCGGCACCTTGAAGGGCACCCCGGACATGGCCCGGGCCCTGGCCCGGCTGGCGCTCGACCGCTTCGCGCCGCGCGACCTCGCCGCCATCCGGGACGGCCTCGCCCGCGCCGCCACGGTGGCGGAAGCGCTGGAGCACCCGGATGGCCTCGCTGCCATCCCCCCCTTGCTGCGGGATGCCGCGGCGGCGCTCCGCCCCAGCTCGGACCCCGCGCCAGAGCTCGCCCGCGCCCTGGCGGAAACCCTGCCCGCCCGGCTCGACGATGCCGGGATCATCGCCACCGGCTACGATGGCCAGCTCGATGGGCTGCGCCGGCTGCGGGACGATGCCCGCGGCGCCATCGCCGCCCTGCAGCTCGATCTCTGCCAGGCCTGGGGCGTCGCCGCGCTGAAGATCCGCCACCACCAGCAATTCGGCTACCTCGCGGAGCTGCCCGCCGCCGCCGGGGAGAAGCTGCTGCGCGATGCCCCGCCCAAGGCGAGCGGCGAATTCGCCCCGATCCATCGCCAGACCATGGCCAATGGCCACCGCTTCACCTGCGCCGCGCTGGCCGGCCTGGACCGCCGCCTGGCGGATGCCGCCGAGCAGGCAGCCCGGCGGGAGAAGCTCATCACCCGCCACCTGCGCGACCTCTGCCTCGCCGCCGCCGCCGGCATCACCCGGGCCGCCGAGGCCCTGGCCGAGGTCGATATCCACGCCGCCAGCGCCGAGCTGGCCAGCGGCGGCGGCTGGTGCCGGCCGGAGCTGACCGAGCGGCCGGACTTCGCCATCGCCGGCGGCCGCCATCCCGTTGTCGCCGCGGCGCTCGCCCGCAACCGTTCGGGAGCTTTCGTCCCGAACGACTGCGACCTTTCGCCCGGCCGCCGCATCTGCCTGCTGACCGGCCCCAACATGGCCGGCAAATCCACCTTCCTGCGGCAGAATGCGCTGTTTGTCGTACTGGCCCAGGCCGGGCTCTTCGTCCCCGCCGAGACCGCCCGGCTCGGCCTGACCGACCGGCTCTTCTCCCGCGTCGGCGCCGCCGACGACATCGCGGGCGGCCGCTCCACCTTCATGGTCGAGATGGCCGAGACCGCCGCCATCCTGAACCTCGCCGGCCCCCGGTCCCTGGTGGTGTTGGACGAGGTCGGCCGCGGCACCGCGACGTGGGACGGGCTCGCCATCGCCTGGGCGGTGCTGGAAGCGCTGCACGACCGCACCCGCTGCCGGACCATCTTCGCCACCCATTTCCATGAGCTGACCGCACTGGCCGGCAAGCTGCCCGAACTGGTCCCGGCCACCATGCGGGTCCGCGAGTGGAAGGGGGAGGTCGTCTTCCTGCACGCCGTCGGCCCCGGCACCGCGGAAAAGAGTTGGGGCATCCATGTCGCCAAGCTGGCCGGCGTGCCCCGCGCCGTGCTGCAGCGCGCCGGACAGGTCCTCAATTCCCTCGAGGCCCGGGCCCGCGGCCTCGACCCGCTCTCCGATGAGCTGCCGCTCTTCTCGCGCACGTCCTCCGACCCCTCCCCAGGCCCGGCACCCGTTGCGGTTGAACAACACCCGGTGCTCGAAGCCCTGTCTGCCCTCGATCCGGACAGTTTGTCGCCGCGGGAGGCACAAGAGATGATTTATCGTCTCCGCAGTCTCATGGATGGCGCTGTCAACGGCGCATGAGTGGCGTTAGGCTCAACCATATGACAGCCGCGGCGACCTATCCCGCCCGGGGCTCGGCCCCACGCCCCACCGCGTTGGCCGATGCGCCCGGGGTTATTCCCGATCTGATCGCCGACCTCCTGGCGGGGCCGATCCGCCGCGAGGCGGCGCTCGACCTGTTGCGCAGCCATCTCGGCCGGATCCAGGGCCGGGTGCAGGAAGCCTTCGAGACCCAGGAACTCCCCGGCCTGCCCGCCGCCCGTTGGCTGGCGGCGCTGACCGATGGGGTGATGCTGGCGATCCAGAGCTATGCCCTCGCCATGGTCCCGCCGCGCAGCCCGGCGGAGGAGGCGGAAGCGCCCTTCGCCCTGGTCGCCACAGGCGGCTATGGCCGCGGCGTGCTGGCGCCCTATTCGGATATCGACCTGCTCTTCCTGACGGACCAGCAGGCCGGGCCGCGCACCCAGCGCGTGGTGGAGTTCATCCTCTACCTGCTCTGGGATCTCGGGCTGAAGGTCGGCCACGCCACCCGCAGCATCCGCGATTGTATGGAGGAAGCCGGGCGCGACGCGACCGTGCTCACCGCCCTGGTCGATGCCCGGTTCCTGGTCGGCGAGAAGCCGGTCTTCGAGAGGTTCCTGGTGGTCTTCGACAAGGCCCGGAAGGACCGCGGCCTTGCCCCCTTCCTTTCAGCCAAGCGGACCGAGCGCGCCGGCCGCCACGCCCGCTACGGCGACAGCCCCTTCCTAGTCGAGCCGAACGTCAAGGAAGGCCGCGGCGGGCTACGCGACCTGCAGACCCTCTACTGGCTCGCCCGCTACGCCTTCGGCACCCAGCGCATGCCGGAACTGGTGGGCGCCGAAAGCCCCGGCGGCGGCCTGCTGACCGAGCACGAGGCGCGGGCCATCCGCCGGGCCTGGAACTTCCTTTGGACCGTCCGCTTCCACCTGCACTACGTCGCCGGCCGGGCGGAGGAACGCCTGACCTTCGACTTCCAGCCGGTGGTCGGCGCCCGCATGGGCTATACCCCGCGCGGCCGGCAGGACGGTGTCGAGCGCTTCATGAAGCACCTGTTCCTGACGGTGCGCGACGTGCTCCGCCTGACCCGGGTGCTGGAACCGGCCATCGAACGCGCGGCGCTCGGCCCCCCCGCCGTCCGCCGCCAGGGCGATGCGGCGCTGGCCGAGGCCGGGCTGGCGCTCGCCGACGGCAAGCTGGTCGCCGCCCCGCCCAACCGGGACTTCTCCCGCGAACCCGTCCTCATGCTGAGCATCGTCAAGGCGGCGCGCGACCGCAAGATCGATATCCATCCGCTGGCCATCCGCGCGCTGATCCGCAATGCGCACCATGCCGCGGAACTGCGCGGCCAGGCGGAGGCGAATACCCTCTTCCTCGATATCCTGACGGGCCGCGACGCCGCGCTCTGGCTGCGGCTGATGAACGAGACGGGCTTCCTTTCCCGCTTCATCCCCGACTGGGCCCGCATCGTCGGGCTCATGCAATTCGATACCTATCACGTCTTCACCGTCGACGAGCACACCATCGAGGCGATCGGCGTCCTGCAGCAGATCGAGCGCAACGAGCTGACCGAGGTCGCCCCGGTCGCCAGCGAGCTCATCGGCCAGCTGCAATCCCGCCGTGCGCTGTACATGGCGGCGCTGCTGCACGACATCGCCAAGGGCCGGGGCGGCGACCATTCGGAACTGGGCGCCCGCATCGCCACCGAACTCTGTCCCAAGCTCGGCCTGAACCCGGAGGAGACGGAAACCGTCTCCTGGCTCGTCCTCCACCACCTGCTGGTGAGCCAGACCGCCTTCAAGCGGGATATCGAGGACCCCAAGACCATCCTCGACATCGCCGACCTGGTGCAATCGCCCGAACGCCTGCGGCTGCTGCTGGTGCTGACCGTCTGCGACATGCGGGCGGTCGGGCCGCGGGTCTGGAACGGCTGGAAGGCGACGCTGCTGCGGGAAGTCTATTGGCGCGTCGCGGAGGTGCTGGCAGGGGGCCTCTCCGTGCCGGAACGCGACGTCCGCGTCGCCCGCGCCCGGGATGCCGCCGGCGCCATGCTGGAATCCTGGCCGGCGACGGAACGCGCCAAATTCCTGTCCCTCGGCTATCCCGGGTACTGGCTTTCCTTCGATGCCGAGACCCATGCCCGCCATGCCTCGATCATCCGCGACGCGGAAGCGGTCGGCGCCCCGCTCACGGTCCGCACCCGGGTGCTCGAATCCCGCGCGGTCACCGAGATCACCGTCTATGCGGCGGACCATCCCGGCCTTTTCAGCCGCATCGCCGGGGCACTCGCCGTTGCCGGCGCCTCCATCGTCGACGCCCGCATCCATACGCTCACCAACGGCATGGCGCTCGACACCTTCTGGGTGCAGGACGCCGCCGGCGGCGCCTTTGAGCAACCCCACCGCCTCGCCCGTCTCTCCGTGCTGATCGAGCAGGCGCTCTCGGGCCGCCTCCGCCTGCGCGACGAGATCCGCAAGGTGCGCCGCGAGCCGGCCCGGCTGCGCGCCGTCACCGTCCCGCCCCGCGTCGTCTTCGACAACCACGCGAGCAATACCTACACCGTCATCGAGGTGAATGGCCGCGACCGGCCGGGCCTGCTGCATGACGTGACGGCCGCGATCAGCGACCAGGGGCTGCAGATCGCCAGCGCGCATATCACCACCTATGGCGTGCGCGCGGTGGACGTCTTCTATGTGAAGGATGTCTTCGGCCTGAAGGTCGAGAACGAGCGCAAGCTGCATACCCTACGGGAGGCGATGGAAGCGGCGCTGAACCCGCCGGGCGGCGAAGGCGGCGGCGGCATTTCCACGGCTCCGCGGGCAGTGGCCGATCCTGCCTAAACCTTGCGGCAGGCCGCGGCGTTGTCCCCCCGAACAGGGAGACATATGCCATGCCCGCTGATCCCAAGACGAACGTCGAGCCCTATGAGAACCTGACCAGCAGCCAGGGCCCCCATGCCCCCGAGCGGGACAAGACGCCGGAGCACCAGTACAAGCCCTCCCCCGGCGACAACAACAACCGGACCGATGCCAAGGCGCCCGGCGGACCGGTGAACATCAAGGTCAAGGGCGGCGCGCCGGATGACAGCGGCCCGCAGGCCGCCGGCCAGGGCGAGGACAAGGCCACTGGCAAGGGTGGCCGGGATTCCAGCGCCGGTCTCGCCCAGGAATAGACCAGGACGCTTCGGTTCAGGCCGAGGCGATCCCGCTTTCCTCGCGCCGCCGCTTCTCGACTTCCTCACCGTAGCGGCGCAGCAGATGGGCCTCGGTCACCAGCCCGATGGGTTTGCGGCCCGGCCCATCGACGACGGCCATGGCTTCGGCCTCCGCCGCCTCGAAGGCGGCCATGGCGACCCGGGCGTTCATGCTCGGCAACAGCACCCGGTCGTTCAGATGCAGCAGCTCGGTGAGCGACCCGCCCTCCAGCGGCGCCGCATGCACCTCCGGCACGGAGGCCAGCCCGGCATAACGCCCGGCCTCATCCAGCAACACCACCCGCGCCACGGCGCCCAGCGGGAACCGCTGGCGAAAACTGGCGAGGTCCAGCGAGACCGAGGCGGTCGGCACCTCCCGCCGCATCAGGCTGCCGACCGTCAGGTCGTTGATCCAGCCGATGTCATGCGCGCTGCGGATGGTCTCCCCGCGCAGGTGGAAGCGCCAGGTGGCGAAGGAATAGCCGAACAGCCGCCGCACGATCAGGCCGGAGACCGCGACGGCCGCCAGCACCGGTCCCGCCACCGCGAGGCTGCCCGTCGTCTCCAGTGCCAGGAAGGTCATCGCCAGCGGCGCCCCGATCACCGCCGCGCCGAAGGCACTCATCCCGATGATCGCCATCAGCAGCGGGTCCGGCCCCGGCGCCAGCCATAGGGCCAGCAGCCCGGCGAACAGCTTGCCGCCCAGCGCCCCGATCAGCAGCGAGGCGAAGAACAGGCCGCCCCGGAAGCCGCTGCCCAGCGACACGATGGAGGAGGCCGCCTTCACCAGCAGCAGCGCCAGCACCGGCCAGGCCGGTGCTTCGGTCATGAAGGCCAGATGCAAGGCCCCATGCCCCGCCGAAAGCGCCACCGGCGAGATCAGCGCCAGCCCGCCCACCGCCGCCCCACCCAGGACCAGCCGCAATGCCGCCGAGGGTATGGCCCGCACCAGCAGCGACTCGGTCAGCCCGACCCCACGCATCAGGACGATGCCCGACAGGCCGCAGAAGGCGCCCACGATCAGCGCCAGCGGATAGGTCCCGAAATCCACCACGCTCGGCGCGGCGCTCTCGACGATATAGGTTCCCGCCTGCAGCCCACGCGCCACCAGCACCGCCGTCACCGCGCTGGCCACCACCGGAAACAGCGCGGCGATGCTATAGGTGCCGATCACCAGCTCGAAGGCATAGAAGGCGCCGGTCAGCGGCGCATCGAAGGCCGCGCCGATCGCCCCCGCGGTGCCGGCTCCGACCAGGATCCGCAGATCACCCCGCCGCAGCGAGAAGGCGCGGCCGAGGCGGGAGGCGATACCGCCGCCGACCTGGGTATAGCCCGCCTCCAGCCCGACCGAGGCGCCTACCCCGTTGGACAGCACGGTCTGCGCCCCGACCACCAGGCCATCGGTCAGGGAGAGCCGGCCGCCATGCATGGCATTGGCCTCGATGGGATCGATCGGCGACTTAGGCCGCCAGCGGGCGATCAGGCGGTTCAGCCCGGCCAGCGCCAAGCCGCCCAGCGCCGGCACCAGCAGCAGTTGCCAGACCGGCAGGCGCGTCGCCGCGGAAAGCCGCAGATGTGGCTCCAGGTCATAGAGCAGGCGCTGCAGCCCATGCGCCAAAGTCCCCATGCCCCAGGCGAGCAACCCGACCGCCGCCCCGACCAGCACCGCCAGGGCGACTACCGCCACCTCGCTGCTGCGGACCCAGCCGCGCAACTGGGTGGCAAGCCGCGCGCCGCGCCGCAGCAGCAGGACCCGGCGTCGGAGAGCAGAAGTTTCCATGCGCCCTGCTGCTTGCCGCAGCCACCGGCGCTTGGCGAGACACCTTGTGGTGGTCAGCGCGGCAAAAGCGCCCGGCCCCGTTCCGTCGCCACCACCTGCAAGCCGCCCGCACCGCTGCCGGTCACCGCGACGAAGCCGCCATCCACCGCATCCTCCCAGACCGTCAGCCGCGGGCAGGATGTCCGCCAGGCTTCGAGCACCTCCGGATAGGGACGCGGCCCGGCCGCGACGGAAGCCACCAGGTCGCGGATCAGCGGGGCGATGATATCGGACATCGAAGCCTCCTCCCTCACGGCGCCACCACCAGCAGGTAGCTGCCATAGGTTATGTAGTAGCCGGCGATCACCGCGATCAGCCGGTCGGTCCAGCGGCGGTACTGCACATCCGTCATCGCCTCGAGGATCCGCCGCGCCAGGCTGGTGCCGAGCATCGAAGATAGGACCGCCGCCCCCGCCACCGTCAGGTCGAGCCCCGCCGCCTGGTCCACCAGCCCGCTGAAGTAGACCAGCTTGGCCGCATGACCGAGCACCTGGCAGGCCGCCTTGGTGGCGACGATCTGTCGCCGGTCCAGTCCTCCCCCCAGGAAGAAGCGGTCGATCAGCGGGCCGGATACGCCGGTCAGCAGCATCAGCGACATCGCCAACCCGCCATAGGCCAGCCCCTGCACCGGGTTGTTGGGGTCGGGCGCCAACCGCGCCGGCATCAGCTTCACCAGGAAGGGCGTGAGGCCCAGCGCCAGCAGCGCCACCGGCTTGTCCGGCACCCAGCGCACCAGGCTCCAGGCCAGCATCGCCAGCGCGAAGCCGCCCGAGATCGCCAGGACCGGCCGCCGCAGGATGTGCTTCCGCCACAGCCAGCCGCGCCAGCCGTTGGAGGCCATCTGCGTCACCGCATGCAGCGCCATCGCCTCCGGCAACGGCAGCACCACCAGCAGCACGCCGATCAGGACCAGCCCACCGGCCATGCCGAAGATGCCGGAGAGGAAGGCGGTGCCGACCATGACGATGCAGAGCAGCAGGATCGTGAGGGGTGCCATGCCTGACGCTGTGCGCCCGTTGGTCCTTCGTCACAAACCGAGATATGCTGCGCTTACCATCAGCTTTCCTGAGGCTCCGCATGCGCCGGCTGCCCTTCCTGAACGGAATTCGCGCCTTCGAAGCCGCCGGTCGCAGCGGCAGCATCGCCGCCGCCGCCGCGGAACTGCATGTCAGCCCCGCTGCCGTCAGCCGCATGGTGAAGCTGCTGGAAGCCCGGCTCGGCGTGGCGCTGTTCGAACGCCGGGCCAATCGCCTGACCCTGACCGCCGCCGGCAGCCGCTACCGCAGCGGCCTGACCCTGCTGCTGGACAACCTCGCCAGCCTCACGGAGGACGTCGCCGGCCTCGCCGGCCGCCAGGTGCTGACCCTCGGCGTCGGCCCCACCTTCGCCATCCGCTGGCTGATCCCCCGGCTGGCCGATTGGCAGCGCCGGCAGCCCGGCATCGATGTCCGCATCACCACCGGCGGCGCCGCCGCGCCCTTCGCCGAGGATTGGACCTGCGGCATCCGGCTCGGCGACGGCCGCTGGCCCGGCCTGCTGGCGCAACCCCTCTTTGCCGCGGATCTCACCCCGGTCTGCGCCCCGGCCCTCGCCCGGCGGCTGCGCCGGCCAGGGGATCTCGCTCCGGGATGCCTGCTCCGCGTCACCCATGCGGCCGAGGACTGGCCCCGCTGGCTGGAGGCTGTCGGCCTCGCTGGCCTGCCCGCCCAGGGCCCGCAATTCGACTTCTACGGCCAGGCGCTCCAGGCCGCCGCCGATGGCCTCGGCGTCGCCATGGGCATCCGCCCCTATATCGACGACGACCTCGCCGCCGGCCGGCTGGTGGCGCCCTTTCCGCAGTCGGTCTCCAAGGGCAAGGGATGGTACCTGGTCCACCAGCCCTTCCGCACCGCCGAGCCCGCCTTCGCGGCCTTCGCGGAATGGATCACGGATGCGGCGCATCGCATTCCATGAGGCGACGCCACCTCGCCGCCGCCACCATTCCAGGCTAGAGGGCGCGCCATGCTCAAAGGCGTCCTCACCGTTGGCGGCTGGACCATGGCCAGCCGCGTGCTCGGCTTTGCCCGGGACATGTTCATCGCCGCCCGGCTCGGCGCCGGGCCGATCGCGGATTGCTTCTTCGTCGCGCTGAAGCTGCCGAACCTGTTCCGCCGGCTGTTCGGGGAGGGTGCCTTCAACGCCGCCTTCGTCCCCGCCTTCGCCGGGACCCTCGCGGTGCAGGGGCCGAAGGTGGCGCAGCAGCTCGCCGAGCGGATGGCGGCGCTGATGACGCTCTGGCTCTCGCTGCTGGTGGTCATCGGCATCATCATCATGCCGCAGCTCATGCAGGTGCTGGCGCCGGGCTTCTCCGACGACCCGGCCAAATTCGCCCTGGCCATCGAGCTGACCCGGATCACCTTCCCCTACCTGCTGCTGATCTGCCTGACCGCGCTGGTCTCGGGCGTGCTGAACGGGCTGGAGCGCTTCGCCGCCGCCGCCGCCGCGCCGATCTTCTTCAACCTGCTGTCCATGGCCTCGCTGCTGGTGCTCACGCCCTATGTGGCGACGCCGGCGCATGCGCTGGCCTGGGGCGTGGTCGCCTCCGGCGCGGTGCAGCTCGGGCTGGTGCTCTGGGCCTGCGCCCGGGCGGGCATGGCGCTGCGGATCCTGCGGCTGCCCAGCCTCGCGCCCGAGGTGCGGCAGGTGCTGCGGCGGATGATCCCGGGCATCCTCGGCGCCGGCGTGACCCAGCTCAACCTCGCCATCGACGTCATCATCGCCAGCTTCCTGCCGGCCGGCGCCGTCTCCTACCTGTACTACGCCGACCGGGTCGGACAATTGCCGCTCGGCGTCATCGGCGCCGCGGTCGGCACCGCCATGCTGCCGCTGCTCTCGCGCCAGGTCCGCGCCGGCGAAAGCCTCTCGGCACACCGGACCATGAACCGGGCGGCCGAGATGTCCCTGCTGCTCTGCCTCCCGGCCGCGGTCGGGCAGGCGGTCGTCGCCTGGCCCATCGTCGCCGTGCTGTTCCAGCGGGGCGCCTTCGGCCCGGCCGAGGCCGCCGCCACCTCCGCCGCGCTGGCCGCCTATGCCATCGGCCTGCCGGCCTATGTGCTGGTGAAGATCTTCGCCCCCGGCTTCTTCGCCCGCGGCGACACGGCGACGCCGGTGAAGGTCGGCTTCGCCGCCGTGGCGCTGAACCTGCTGCTCAACCTCATCCTGACGCGGTACCTCAGCCATGTCGGCGTGGCGCTGGCGACCGCGCTCTCGGCCTGGTTCAATGCCCTGGCGCTGGGCGCGCTGCTGCTGCGGCGCGGCCAATTCGTGCCGGATCGCCGGCTACGCCGGCGGATGCCGCGGCTGCTGCTGGCCGCCGCGGTCATGGGCATGGTGCTCTGGGTACTGCAGGGGCTGCTGTTCCCGGCCGCACCGGGCCTGCGCTTCATCGCGCTCGGGGTGCTGATCACCTCCGGCTGCGTCGCCTATTTCGTGGCGGCACATCTGCTGCGGGCGGTGGACCTGCGGGAAGTGCGCGGGATGCTGCGGCGGCGGCGCAAGAAGGCCGCCTAGCCGAAGCGGGTCCGCACCAGGCTCGGCAACTGGTTCCGCAGCAGCGGCGCCCCCTGCAGGAACGGGCCGAGAAAGCCCGGCACGCTGCGCGGCAGCGCATAGGGCAGCAGCTCCACCGGCCCGATCCCCGGGCACCAGCGCCGCAGCGTCGGTCCGATCTCGTCCCGGGCGATGCCCCAGGGCATCGGCGGCAGGCGGTAGCGCGGCGTCTGCTGCAGACCGCGCAAAGTCATGCGGGACAGCCAGGGCGGCACGGTATCGAAGACCAGACTGGCCCCCGGCAGCCCGGCCGCGATTCCGGCCAGCAGTCCCCGCACCGCCTCCGGCGCTAGATACATCAGCAGTCCCTGGGCCACGACGAAGACCGGAGCGGACTGGTCCAGCGCTGCCATCCAGCCCGGGTCGAGCGCGCTCATCGCCAGGTGCCGGAAGCGCGGCGTGGGTGCCAGGAAGCGCTCCCGCAAGGCGATCGCCTCCGGCAGGTCCACCGACAGCCAGCGCATCGTCCCGTTGTCGACCCGGCGGGACTGCGTCTCCAGCCCTTCGCCCAGCGAGACCACCTGGCCATCCGGATGATCCCGCAGCCAGTCGCGCAGCGCCCCGTCGATCGCCGCCGCCCGCGCCGCGAGCGACCCGCCCGAGACCCCGAAATGCCCGGCGAAATCGTAGTCCAGCGCCTGCATGATCCGCAGGCTCTCCGGGTCCTTGAGCACGCCATCCGGCCGCCGCGTTTCCATCGCGCGGTGATAGAGCGGCCAGAGCATCGTCTCCGGCACGCCCTGCAGCGCCGGTGGCTGCTTCCCCGGCACCGGTTCAGACACGGAGGCGGGTGACATTGCCGGTGGCCGCCCGATGGATCGGCGCCAGGGCGGCACCCTGGGCCTCCAGGGCCAGCAGGCACATGGCGCCGGACTGCGCTGCCATCCGCCCGATCCAGGCCATGGTGGCCTGGGCCTGGGCCGCCATCATGCCGCCGGCATGGCCGCTGGCCATCACCGAACCCGCAGCCTTCGCCATGAAGGCGGATTCCTCGACCAGGTAGCGCGCCATGGCCTCTCCCATCCGGGCCGACTGGCTGGCCAGGGCGGTGCCGGCATCGGTGAAGGCCTTGGCCTTCTCCGGCACCATCCGGGCGAATTCGGCATGGTCCGCCGCAGCGGGATTGACCATGGCGAAGCCGCCCAGCGTCATCCGCCGCAGCACCACCTCGGCCGCGGCCATGGCCAGCTCGCCGGTCTGGGTGGAATTGCGGCTGGCGGAGGCCAGCATATCGGTCGCGGCGGTCACACTCGGCTTCACGTCGGACATAAATGTTTGATCCATCGGATTTTGCTGCATCGCAGCATGACGCATTGCCACGCCGGATGCACCGCTATTCACGCATCCCAGCCATCACGCGTCCTGCGGCTTCGTCGCCAGCAGCGAATAGGCGAGCGGCAGCCAAGGCTGGGCCGGCCCAACGCGGGATCTCCGGCAGCCAGCACAGGCCCCCCCAGGTGACGAACACCCTGTCGAAGCCATGCCGCGAGGGTTACCGCCTGCAAGGCGCCATGGACATCCGCCTCGACGAAGCGCGCCCGCGCCGCCAGCGGCGGCAACTCGGCGTCCTCCATCGGGGTCAGCCGGCCCCTGCCCGCCCGCAAAACGCCGAGGTCATGGTCACGCGGGCCGAGGTGGATGCCGACCCACTCCTCCCAGACCGCATGGTTCGCCTGCCACCAGTCCGGTCTTGCCACCCGCGCAACCCTCCGCCGGGCAAGGCTGCGCCGGCGGCAGGCCGGACATCAATCGCATTCGCCGCCCCGCCGCCCGTGGTCCGGCGCCAGGGCATGCAGCAGGGCCGGCAGCGCCAGCAGCACCGCCGCCAGGGTTGCCACCAGCGACATGGCCAGCAGCACGCCCATGCTGGCGGTCCCCGGATGCGGCGACAGCGCCAGGGTGCCGAAGGCGCTGCCCGTGGTCAGCGCGCTGAACAGCACCGCCCGGGTCAATGCCGTCGGCAGCAGCGCCCGCTGCCCGGCCCGCCAGGCCACGACGAAGTAGATATCGAAGGCGACACCGATTCCGAACAGCAGCGGCAGGGCGATGATGTTCGCCAGGTTCAGCGCCGGCCCGAAGATCGCACAGGCCGCCAGCGTCACCAGGCCCGCCAGCAGCAGCGGCGCCAGCGCCAGCAGCGCCAGCCGCAGGCTGCGCAGCGCCGCCAGCAGCAGCAGCGCCGTCCAGCCCAGCCCGAGGCCGCCCGCCAGGATGAAGGCCGAACGGATGGTTGCCGAGGAGGCCTGGATGGAGATCGCCATGCCATTCGCCCCCGGCACCACCGATTGCACCGCATCGGCGAAGCGCCGCAGCGCCGCATTGTCGTCCGACAGGTCGCGCGGCCAGGCCTCGATCCGGGCCCGGCCATCGGCCGCCACCCAGTCCCGCGCCAGCTCCGGCGGCAGGTCGGCCAGGGTGACCGGTGCCGCCTGCAGCGCCTCATTCAGTTGCGCCAGGGTTCCGGCCAGCCCGGGCAGCAGCGCCGCCGCGAGCCGGCTGCGGCCCTCGGCCGGCAGGGCGGCCAGTGCCGCGGCCAGCCGGCGGGCATCCGTGGCGGCCGCGCCATCCGCCTCGCCCGCCTCCCGCCGCAGCGAGGCCGCCAGCTCGGCCAGCGCCGCCGCCACCATGGCATCGTCGGGTGCCGGCGCCACCGCCGGCGGTGCCAGGGTCAGGCCCAGCAGGTCGGCCGCATCCTGGATCAGCGCCAGCTTGGCCGGCTGGCCCTCGGGCACGAAGCTCGCCAGGGTCATCACCCGCGCCACCTCGGGCAGCGCCTCCAGCCGCGCCGCCAGGGGCTGCGCCGCCGCCAGGGAGGGCGCCAGGACGCTCAATGTATTCGGCGTGGTCTCGGCCGAGCCCATCAGGTCGCGGAAGGTCGCCACCGCCTCGGACTTCGGGTCGCGCAGATTCAGCGGGTTGAAGTCGAAGACCAGCAGCGGCAGCACCGCCGCCGCGGCCAGCGCCAGCAACCCCAGCCCGGCAGTCACCCCACGGGCCCGGCGCGCCAGCCAGCCCTCCAGCGGCGCCAGGGCGGCCCAGCCCACCTCCACCGCCTCGGCCGGTGGCGAGGTCAGCCGCAGCAGCGCCGGCAGCAGGGTCAGCGAGAGCAGCGCCGCCACCAGCATCCCGAAGCCGGCGATGGCCCCGAGCTCGGAAACGCCACGATATTCCGTCGGCAGGAAGGCGAGGAAGGCCCCGGCGATCGCCAGCGCCGCCAGGGCGATGCCCGGTCCCGCCACCTCCCCGGCCGCGGCGATCGCGGCGGCGAGGTCGTCGAAGCGCTGCCGCTGTTCCCGGTAGCGGACCGCGAGCTGGATGCCGAAATCAACCCCGAGGCCGATGAACAGCACGGCGAAGGCGATGGACAGCGGATTGAAGGCCCCGACCGCCGCGGCGCCGAAGGCCGCCGTCACCAGCAGCCCGAGCAGCAGGGTCGCCAGCACCGGCAGGATCAGCCGCCAGGACCGCAACGCCAGCCAGAGCAGCAGCGCCACCAGCCCGAGCGAGAGCAGCGTGTTCCGCACCGCGCCATCGGCCACGCTGGCGAATTCCTCATCCGCCATCGGCACCTCGCCGGTCATGCGGATACGTACGCCCGGCATCTCCAGCTCGCGTGCCGCTTCCCGGATCGCCTCCGCCGCCGTCGCCCCCGGGCTCAGCGCCGAGAAGTCGAGATGCGGTTGCACCAGCACGAAGCGGCGCAGCTCCATCGGCTCCGGCGCCCGGCCGGTGAACAGCCGGCCCCAGTCCGGCGGCGCCACCTGCCCCGCCACCGCCGCCTCCGCCGCGCCAGCCAGCGCGGCCAGCGGCGCGGCGATGCTCTCGAGCGTCGCCTCGCCCCGCTCCACCCCGGTCAGCACCAGGCCGAAGGCGGTGGCGATGCCGCGCAGGCTCGGGTCCGCCGCCAGCGTGCCGAGCAGCGGCTGGGCGGCGATCACCCGCTCGGTCGTCTCCCGCACCGCCGCCTCGTCGAGGAACAGCAGGCCGTTGCGGCGGAAGAATTCCAGCCCATCCGGCCGCTGCACGCTGCGGAACAGGTCGCTGCGGCGCCCGAGCGCCGCGGCCAGCCCGGCCGCCGCGCGGTCCGCCGCATCGCCGGTCGGGCCATCGACCACCACGGCGATCACCTGCTCCCGCTGCGGGAAGGCCTCCGCCATGCGCCGCTCGGTCAGCCGCCAGGGCAGGTCGGCCGGAAACAGCGCATCGGTATCGGTATTCATCTCGAAGCGCTGGGAGACGATGGCGCCGGCCAGCAGCGCCGCCCCCAGCGCCAACGTCAGTACCACCCGCGGCCAACGGGCGCAGATCCCGGCCAGCGCGCCGCAGCCGCGCGCCAGCGTCCCGACAGCCGCTTCAGCCAAGGCTCAGGATTCCCGGTACAGCAGCAGCAGGATGCCGATCATCACCAGGCAGAGCGGCCAGAGCCAGCGGGCCACCCGCGCCAGCCCCTCCGGCCCGCGCAGCTCGATCCAGCGGGCGCAGCCGCCGATGACGGCGAAGACCGCCAGCGGCAGGTGCGACAGCTCGATGAGCTGGGCTTCCTTGATGTTCGAGATCGCATGGGTGTGCGCCAGCAGCAGCACGCCGCCGGCCAGCATCGCCACCGGGAAGACGAAGCGCACCTTCCCCCGCAGCAGCCCCAGCCGGACCGACCATTCCGACAGCGCGAAGCCCACCACCAGCAGCGAGGCGATCTTGTGCTGCACCACCTCCGGATCCCGCAGGCTGTCGAGCAGCCCGATATCGCCGAGCGGCCAAGCCTCCGGATCCGAACGCACCAGCAGGAAGCCGGCGAGGCCGAGGAAGACCAGCGGCCAATGCCGGGCGATGGGCACCCGCCCGGTCGCATCCAGCAAGGCCGCCAGCCCGACCAGCAGCACCATGATGCCGGCCCAATGGTGGTTGTACTCGCTCCAGGCGATGTCGGTGGCGTTGCGCGGCGGCAGCAGCCCCTCGCCCGGGGTGAAGGCCTGCGGCCGCTGCGCCGCCTGGCGCTGCTGCCATTCGGCATCGAGCTGCGCCTGCAGCGCCGGGATGGCGAGATCGGCGTGGTCCGGGCTGCTCAGCCGCGGCAATTCCGGCGTGAAGCGCTCGGTGATCTCGGCCCAGGTGACGCGGTCGTCCGGCAGGTCGGCCGCCGGCGGGACCGAGGTGAGGGAGGCGGCGACGGCCAGCACCGCGATGCCGATCGCCATCTCCGCCTCGATGAAGCGGCGCAGCCGCGGCAGGCCCTGGCCAATCGCCGTCACGCCATGCAGCGCCCGGAAATTGGCCGCACCCAGCAGCAGCAGCAGGCCGAGCATGATGAGCTTGGTTGCTGCCATGGAGCCGTAGGCGGTGCCATAGACCGCCTCGATCGCCCCGATATAGCCCAGCCAGAAACCGGCGCTGCCGAGCAGGATCAGCCCGACACCCCCCGCCGCCAGCCAGGAATAGCGCTGCCCGACCAGCCGGGCCGAGGCCGGCGTCAACCGCAGCGCCGCCAGCAGGCAGGGCAGCCCGCCCAGCCAGAAGGCGGCGCCGGCCTGGTGCAGCCCGGTCGCCAGCAGCAGCATCGGCCGCTCCTCGGTCCGGGCGATGGCATGGCTGCCGAAGGTCACCGCCAGCAGCACCGCCGCCGCGGCGCCCAGCAGGGCCCAGCGCCGCCGCGGCCCCGGCACCCCGGGCACGGACGCCAGGACCAGCACAGCCAGCATCGCCAGCAGCGCCAGCCCGGTCAGCGCGATGAAATCCGCGCCGATCAGCGCGCCGGCCGTCAGCTCCAGTGTCGCCGCCAGCGCCGCCAGGCCGAGCAGGCCGCCCAGCAGGGTGGTGGCGAGGGCGGCCACCGCCGCCAGCCGCACGGCACGGCGGGCGATCCCATGCAGCCGGTCCGCATCGCCGGGCGGCATCAGCCGCCCCGCCGGAACCGCCAGCAGTATCCAGAAGACCACGCTGCCGAGCAGCACCGTGCGCGCCACCAGCTCCGCCGCATGGATGACCACGCTGGCGAAGCCATAGAGATCGAGGAGTTGTTCCACCTAGCGCCCCTGGAGGCTGAAGGGGATATCGCCGCGGGTGATATGCCCATCCACCGCCAGCACCTGCCAGCGCAGCCGCCAGGCGCCGGGCGTGAGGCCGGCGACCGGCGCCTCCAGCACCGTCGGCTCGCTGTCCGCGCGGATGGCCAGGGTCTGCTGGGCCCCATCGGCACCGATCAGCAGCAGCCGGCTGCGGCCATGGTCCAGGCGGCTATTGAAGCGAATTGTAACCTGAGCCGGCGCCGCCGGCAGCGCCGCCCCCGCGATGGGGTCGGAGGTCACGACCACGGCATGCGCCGCGGCCGGCCGGGCGGCCAGCAGTGCGAAGGCCAGGGCGAGCAGCCCCGGCAGGATGCGGCGGCGGATTGTCCAAGACAGGGACGCCGTCTTCGAGAAAGTCGGCAGAGACTGGCGCACGATGGCCTCCGGTCGGGATCGGGCCGCGGCGGTTACGCCGCGGAACCACTCCCCGGTTGCAAGGTGGCGGCAAAGTGCAGCAAAACACACGGGGCGCAAGATGCTGCGATGCAGGACGGACCGCCACGCCGACAGGGCCGGGGGGCGCCCTTCCGGCGGCAACCACCAGCAGCCCGATGGGGGCGGAACCACGCGGCAACCAAGGGCGGTCAGGCAGGGGGCGTGCTGATGCGGATCATTCTGGCGCAGCCAAGGGGCTTCTGCGCCGGCGTCGTGCGGGCGGTGGATATCGTCGAGCGGGCGTTGGACAAATACGGGGCGCCGGTCTTCGTCCGGCATGAGATCGTGCACAACCGCCGGGTGGTGGAATCGCTCCAGGGCAAGGGCGCCCGCTTCGTCGAGGAACTGGATGAGGTGCCGAGCGGCGCCGTCACCGTCTTCAGTGCCCATGGCGTCTCCCGCCGGGTGGAGGCGGATGCGGCCATCCGCGGCCTGCCGGTGCTGGATGCGACCTGCCCGCTGGTCTCCAAGGTGCATACCGAAGGCCGCCGCTACATCGCCCAGGGGCGTGCCGTCATCCTCATCGGCCATGCCGGCCATCCGGAAGTGGAAGGTACCCTCGGGCAGATCCCGGGGGAGGTGCATCTGGTCGCGAGCCCCGCCGCCGTCGCCGCCCTGCCCCTCGCGCCCGACCGGCCATTGGCCTATGTCACCCAGACCACGCTCTCGGTCGATGATACGAAGGCGGTGATCGAGGCCCTGCGGGACCGCTTCACGGATCTCGTCGGGCCTGATACGCGGGACATCTGCTATGCCACCCAGAACCGCCAGACCGCCGTTCGCGAATTGGCTAGGCGGGTGGACCTGTTGCTGGTTGTAGGCGCCGCCAACAGTTCCAACTCTAACCGCCTGCAGGAGATCGGGTCGGAACAGGGGGTACCCTGCTACCTGATCCCGGATGCCGCCGCCCTCCGGCCGGAGTGGCTGCGGGGGGCGGAAACGGTGGGAATCACGGCCGGGGCTTCCGCCCCGGAGAGCCTGGTGCAGGAGGTGATCGCGGCGCTGGGCCGGCTTGGCCCTGTCGAGATCTCGACCCTGCCCGGCCTCGTCGAGGATGTGTCATTCAAGCTACCGGCAGCGCTGGTGGAACCGGAAGCCAGCGCGGCTTCGTAGGGGGACGGATTATGGGTATTCCGCTGCGGCAGCAGATCAAGGTCGGCGCCTACGTGGTCAAGCAGCATCTGGCCGGGCGCAAGCGCTACCCGCTGGTGCTGATGCTGGAGCCGTTGTTCAAGTGCAACCTGGCCTGTTCCGGCTGCGGCAAGATCGACTATCCCGATCCCATCCTGAACAAGCGCCTCTCGGTCGAGGAATGCCTGGACGCGGTCGACCAGACCGGCGTGCCGGTGGTCGCCATTGCCGGCGGCGAGCCGCTGCTGCACAAGGAGATGCCGCAGATCGTCGAGGGCATCCTGGCCAAGGGCAAGGTGGTCATCCTCTGCACCAATGCCCTGCTGCTGGAGAAGCGGATCGAGCAGTACAAGCCGCATCCGAATTTCACCTGGGACATCCACCTGGACGGCGACAAGGACCACCACGACTGGGCGGTGAGCCAGAAGGGCGTCTATGAGCGCGCCGTCGCCGCGCTGAAGGACGCCAAGGCCCGCGGCTTCCGCGTCGCCATCAACGCGACCCTGTTCGACAACGCCGAGCCCGAGCGCATGGCGAAGTTCTTCGACGACGTCACCGCCATGGGCGTCGATGCCATCATGGTCTCCCCCGGCTACGCCTACGAGCGGGCGCCGGACCAGCAGCACTTCCTCAACCGCAAGAAGACGAAGGAGCTGTTCCGCGGCATCTTCTCCCGCGGCAAGGACAAGGGCTGGAAGATCGGCAACTCGCCGCTGTTCGTCGATTTCCTCGCAGGCAACCAGACCTACCACTGCACGCCCTGGGGCAACCCGACGCGCAACATCTTCGGCTGGCAGCGCCCCTGCTACCTACTCGGTGAGGGCTATGCCAAGACCTTCGCCGAGCTGATGGACAGCACCGACTGGGACAAGTACGGCGTCGGCAACTACGAGAAATGCGCCGACTGCATGGTCCATTCGGGCTTCGAGGCGACCGCGGTCATCGACAGCGTGAAGCACCCCTGGAAGGCCATCGCCCGGCAGATCACCGGGCCGAAGACCACCGGCGAGATGGCGCCCGAGATCGACCTCTCGAACCAGCGCCCGGCGGATTACGTCTTCAGCCGGCATGTCGAGCAGACCATGGCCGAGATCGCCCACGAGCCGCCGCCGGCCAAGAAGACCCGCGGTGCCAAGCATGGCGGCACCCCGGCCGTGGCTGCCGAATAGGTTGGGCCGAGTAACCGGGGCCGATTGAGCAGGGTGGGTTGCATCCCGGTCTAAAGCCGACCACGTTAGTACGGATATAACCCACCAGCCGCTTTGGCAGGACACCGCTCCCATGTTCATCGAAACCGAAGGCACCCCGAACCCCGCCACCCTGAAATTCCTGCCCGGGCGGGACGTGATGGGCACGGCCGGAACGGCCGACTTCGCCTCCGCAACCTCGGCCGCCCGCAGCCCGCTCGCTACCCGCATCTTCGCGCTCGGTGGCGTGGCGCGCGTCTTCCTCGGCGGCGACTTCATCACCGTGACGCAGACCGATGACGCCGAGTGGTTCACCCTGCGCCCGCAGGTGCTCGGCGCCATCATGGACCACTTCATGGCCGGCCAGCCGGTGCTCGAGAGCGACGGCGAGGCGGAGGACGAGGAATTTGATCCGGCCGATACCGAGATCGTCGACCAGATCAAGGAATTGCTGGACACGCGGGTGCGCCCGGCCGTTGCCGGCGATGGCGGCGACATCGTCTTCCGCGGCTTCCGCGATGGCGTGGTGAAGCTGCACCTTCAGGGTGCCTGCTCCGGCTGCCCCTCCTCGCGCGCCACGCTGAAGCACGGCGTCGAGAACATGCTGCGGCATTATGTGCCGGAAGTCGTGGCGGTCGAACAGGTCGACGCCTGATCGGTTCGCCACCATCACCTTTGGTGATGGTGGCAATCCCGGTACGTCATTGGCGTACCGGGCCTATAAGGCGATATCGGTGGCTGAACGACAACCGGAGTCCGCCCCGATGACCCTCGAAGCCCCTGTCCTCGACCAGCTGTTCCGCGAAGCCCGCACCCATAATGCGTGGCAGGATCGCACCGTGCCGGATACCAAGCTGCAGGAACTTTACGACCTGCTGAAATACGGCCCGACCAGCGCCAATAGCTCCCCCGCCCGCTTCGTCTTCATCCGCACCGCGGAAGGCAAGGCCAAGCTCAAGGGCGCGCTGTCCGAAGGCAACATCGCCAAGACCATGACCGCCCCGGTTACCGTCATCGTCGCCCACGACACGAAATTCTACGACGAGCTGCCCAAGCTCTTCCCGCATGCCGATGCGCGGTCCTGGTTCGCCGGCAACGATGCCCTGGCCGAGGTGACGGCCTTCCGCAACGGCACCCTGCAGGGCGCCTACCTCATACTGGCCGCCCGTGCCGTCGGCCTGGATGCCGGCGCGATGAGCGGCTTCGACAATGCCAAGGTGGATGAGGCCTTCCTGGCCGGCACCAGCTGGAAGTCGAATTTCCTGGTCAACCTTGGCTACGGCGACGAGAGCGGCCTCTTCCCGCGCAGCCCGCGGCTGAGCTTCGACGAGGCCGCCCGCCTGGAATAGGCCGTCTCAGCCCGGGCCGTTGGCGCCGGCTGCCGGGTCAAGCCGGTAGCCGCCGCCCTCGGTCAGCAGCAGCCGCGAATTCGCCGGATCCGGCTCGATCTTCTGCCGCAGCCGGTAGATATGCGTCTCCAGCGTATGCGTGGTGACGGCGCTGTTGTAGCCCCAGACCTCGTTCAGCAGGATCTGCCGGCCCACCGGCCGGCTGCCGGCGCGGTACAGGTACTTCAGGATCGCGCATTCCTTCTCCGTTAGCCGGATCTTGCGGTTGCGCGCCTGTTCCAGCAGCAGCTTGGCGGAAGGCCGGAAGCTGTAGGGGCCGATCAGGAAGACCGCATCCTCGGAGTTGTCGTAGACGCGCAGCTGCGCCCGCAGCCGGGCCAGCAGCTCGTTCAGTCGGAAGGGCTTGGCGATATAGTCGTTCGCTCCGGCATCCAGGCCCCGGACGACATCCTGCTCCGCATCCGCGCCGGTCAGCATGATGATGGGGATCTTCACCCCCTGGCGCCGCAGCTTGGTGCAAAGCTCCCGCCCGTCGCCATCCGGCAGCCCGATATCCAGCAGTACGGCGTCGAACCGGCTGGAAACCTCGGACAGCATCCGCTCGGCCTCCTCGGCCGTCGTGGCTTCAGCGGGTTCGAATTCGCCATCGAGCGAAAGCTGCTCCGCCAAGGTCGCCCGAAGGGCGACGTCATCATCCACGATCAACAATGGGCGCGGACCGGCCATGCCATCTCCAGGGAGCGATGTCGTACTTGTGGTAGCACTAAAGGGCGCACGTGGCGAAGCTGTGGCGGGGTGTCAAGCGATACCTCGGCCGCAGGCAACCGTATTGCAAGCGTGATCAATATTTCGGTCATCCTCCTGTCAGCCGCCGTTTCCACGCCACATTCGGGGGGCGCTATGCGGCTCGGATGGACCTAGACTGATGATCATGCCCCTTTCGATCGCTCCCGGCCCGAATGTTGCCGGGCTTCCGGATGCCGCCACCCTTGCCCTGCGTGCCGTGCATCGCGCCGCTTCCGAGCTCCGGCGTGGCACGCCCGTGCTGCTGCGCGGCGGCGACCACGCGCTGATCCTCGCCGCCGCGGAATCGGTCGGTGCATTGGGCCTCGCCGAGCTCACCGGCCTTGCCAAGGGTCCCGCGGTGCTGCTGCTGGCCGCCAGCCGGGCCGCCACGGTTGCACCGCCCCCCGCATTGCGCCCCGTGCCGGATATGGAGGATGCCGAAGTCGCCCTTCGCCTGCCCGCCAGCCTGCTGGACCCGGCCCTGCTGCGGTCCCTGGCGGACCCCACGGCGGACCGCCTGCCGGATGGCCAGCGCAGCGAAAGGGTCGCCGCACCGCCGCTCGCCGCCGCCGCCCTGGCCCTCGCCAAGCTTGCGCGCCTGCTGCCCGCCGTCATCGCCGCGCCGCATGCCCTGCTGGCCCGCGACGGCCTGCTCACGGTCGAGGCCCAGGATGTGCTGGCCTATCCGGTCCAATCGGCCACCTCCCTTCGCAAGGTGGCGGAGGCCGCGGTGCCGCTCGATGGTGCGCCCGATAGCCGCATCGTCGCCTTCCGCGCCGCCGATGGCGGCATCGAGCATCTGGCCATCCTGGTCGGCCGGCCGGAAGCCATGGCCGCCGAGGGTGAGGCCCCGCTCGCCCGCATCCATTCCGAATGCTTCACCGGCGACCTGCTGGGATCGCTGCGCTGCGACTGCGGCCCGCAACTGCGCGGCGCCATCCATCGCATGGGCGAAGCCGGCGCCGGCGTCCTTATCTATCTGGCGCAGGAAGGCCGCGGCATCGGCCTGGTGAACAAGCTGCGCGCCTATACCCTGCAGGATGCCGGGCTCGACACCCTGGATGCCAACCGCGCCCTCGGCTGGGGCGCCGATGAGCGCAACTTCATGGTCGCCGCCACCATGCTGGAACAGCTCGGCATCGGCCGGGTGCGGCTGCTGACCAACAATCCGGACAAGCTGGCGGCGCTGGCCGCCTGCGGCATCGGCGTCGAGGGCCGCGAGGCACATGCCTTCGCCCCGAACGGGGTGAACGACCACTACCTCGAGACCAAGGCCCGCCGCTTCGGCCACCTCCTCGCGTGAGCGGGGATCCCGCGGCCGGCCATGCCCTGGTGCGGCCGGACGGCCTGCTGCGCTTCGCCGGCCAGACCTGGCGCTGCGCCCTGGGCAAGGGCGGCATCCGCCGGGACAAGCGGGAGGGTGACGGCGCCACGCCCGTCGGGCTGCTGCCCCTGCGCCGCGTCTTCTACCGCGCGGACCGGCTGGCCGCGCCCACCTGCCGCGTTGCGGTGGAGCCCATCGCGACGACGGATGGCTGGTGCGACGACCCCACCCACCGCGACTACAACCGCCGCATCACCCTGCCGCATGACGCGCGGCATGAGGTCTTGTGGCGCGACGACAGCCTCTACGACCTCATCGGCGTGCTGGGCTGGAACGACGGCCAATCCGGCGAGCCGATCGCCCGCGGCCGCGGCAGCGCCATCTTCCTGCATCTCGCCCGGCCCGACCTCGCGCCGACGGAAGGCTGCATCGCCCTGCCGGAGGCGGCGCTGCGGACCCTGCTCGCCAGTGGCCTGACCGCGATCGAGGTTACCGATTAATTTCCTGCTGGACATAATTCGTCCAGCTCCGACAAAATCCGCTCGTTGCAATCAAGGATCCCGGGGTTCACCCGGGACAACGGGAGGACGCAGTCATGTCGGATATGTTCAGTGCCATCCTTGCCAAGCCCTGGGCTGCCATCGGCGCCCTGCTGGCCGTCGGCGCCATTCTTGGCATCCTCGGCCTCGGCACGCCCGGAGCGGCGCTGATCGGCCTCGCCGGCATGCTCATCATGTATGTATCCGCCAAGGGCCCCGTCGCCGGGTAACCGATCCCGGCCTACCCCCGGGCGCCGAAGATCGCCGAGCCCACCCGGACATGGGTGGCGCCGCAGGCGATCGCCGCCTCGAAATCGGCGCTCATCCCCATGCTCAGCACTGGCAGGCCATGCCGGGCCGCCAGTTCCGCCAGGAACAGGAAATGCGGCCGCGGGTCCACCTCGGCGGGCGGGATGCACATCAGCCCCCGCACCGTCAGGCCCCAGTCCTCCCGGCAGGCGCGGAGGAAATCCTCCGCCTCGGCGCGCGGCACCCCGGCCTTCTGCGGCTCGTCCCCGGTATTCACCTGCACCAGCAGCTCCGGCGCCCGGCCTTCCTTGGCCATGGCCTCGGCGATCGCCACGGCCAGCTTCGGCCGGTCCAGGCTCTCGATGACATCCGCCACCCGCACCGCGTCGCGCGCCTTGTTGGTCTGCAGCCCGCCGATGATATGCAGGCGCAGCCCGGGCCAATCGGTCCGCAACGCGGGGAATTTCCCCGCCGCCTCCTGCACCCGGTTCTCCCCATAGACCATCTGGCCGGCGGCCAGGGCGGCGGCCACGGCCTCGGCGGGGTTGGTCTTGGACACTGCCACCAGGGTCACCGCCCCATCCGGGCGATTGGCGCGGGCGATCGCTTCGGCGATCCTGGCCCGGATCCGGGCGAGGTTATCCGCGATGTGGGAAAATTCGGTCATGCGATGCGAAGGCTAAAGCATAGCCGGCCGTGGCGGAATCGCCCGAATGCGTAATTGGGCGCGGCCACACTGTGGCTGTCCTGCACTCTATCTGTTCAGCGACCCCCAGCGCCTGCCGGACCCGGTACCGGCCGCGGCTCGCCTGCCCGCCGGGGCCGCCGTCGTCGCCCGCGGCCTGGCGCCGGCAGTCCTGCTGAGGCTGGTGGCCACCGTCCGCCGGCATCGGCTGCGATTGCTCGTATCCGGGGACGGACGGCTGGCCTTGCGTCTCGCCGCCGGGCTTCACCTGCCGGATCGTCGCGGAACGGCGGGACTGCTGCCCTTCCTGCTCGCCCGCCGGCGGAGCCCGCACCTCCGGCCGCTGACCGTCGCGGCCCATGGCAGGGCCGGCCTTTCCCGCGCCCGTCGGCTGGACGCGACGGCCATCATCCTCTCGCCCGTCTTCCCGACCCTCAGCCATCCCGGCGCCCGGGCGCTCGGTCCCCTGCGGTGGGCGGCGCTGGCGGCCCGGGCCGGCCGGCATCCGGTGGTCGCGCTCGGTGGGGTGACACGCGCCAATGCCGCCCGATTGCCGCCGCGCGCTGCCGGGATCGCCGCCATCGGCGGGTTATCCGGCGGCCCCACCAGGGGCCGGTAGCCGGGTAACAATTGTCGCTCACGGGCATGTGGCGCCAGCGCCACAGTGTCTCAGGGAAGTCGCGTTATGCCCCGTTGCACGGTTGCCCGGCTTCATTGCGCTGGATCATAGTCCCGTGCGGACCCAGCCATGTCCGGCCGCCGGTGTATGCCGGGCCGGATATGGCACCTGTCAAAGCAGCTAACCCTGCGGGGGGGCGGTGGGTCGAGGGAACAGCCAGGCGTGCTGGCGAGTGAGGAGGTTTTATGATGCGCAAGATTCTGCTGGGCACGACCGCGGTGGTCGGCGCGGCGCTCCTGGCCCCGGCAGTTGCCGTGGCGCAGGAAGCCCCGACCGTCCGGATTGGTGGCTTCTTCCGGGCTTACTACGGCAATACGCAGCAGTCCGGTCGTAACTCGACCACGCCGACCACCCTGGCGACCAACACGGCCCCCGCCACGGGCAACCTGCCCCCCGACGGCTCGGGCATCGCCCGTCTGTCGAAGAACGACTTCAGCACCGACGCCGAAGTCCATGTCTTCGTGAACGGCAAGACCGCCAATGGCCTCAGCTACGGCGCCGTGGTCGAGATCGCCTTCAACCAGCAGGAAGGCCGCAACATCGTCCAGCAGCGGGCCAGCACCGGCAAGACCACCGCGAGCATCGACGAATACTACGCCTTCATCGCCTCCCCCACCTTCGGCCAGATCCGCTTCGGTGACGAAGACGGCCCGGTCGGCGGCCTGATGAACAGCGGCGTCATCACCAACTTCGGTACCGGTGGCGTCTACGGCGACCGTGAGTCCTTCATCGTCCGCCAGGCGAATGCCCGCACGATGGCCTCCCCGGGCGCCCTCGGCGACAACACCAAGATCATCTACCTGTCGCCGCAGTTCTTCGGCTTCGACTTCGGCGCGTCCTTCGCGTTCAACTACAACGAAGGCGAAGACACGGGCTGCTCGACCAACGCCGCCTCGGGCTTCTGCGACGCCGCCTATGCCTTCACCGGCGCCAGCAACTTCGGCGTGGCCGCGGCCGGTCCGAACATGGCGGTCCGCCGCAACGAATACCAGGCAGCGCTCCGTTGGCGCGGCAGCCTGGCCGGCGTCGGCCTGGCCGTCACCGGTGGCTATGTCGGCGCCGGCGCAGCCAAGGAACTGTCGATCGTTGGCGTGCAGCAGCGGGTGTTCAATGCTCTGAACGTCTTCCAGGTGGGTGCCCAGGCCTCGGCCTATGGCTTCACCGTCGGCGCGCAGTATGAGCATGGCGATGCCAACTTCTTCTGGGGCAACTCCATGCGCGGCGACCGCCCGATGGACCAGATCTTCGTGGGCGCCAGCTACACCGCCGGTCCGTTCACCTTCGGCGGCAACTACGTCATCATGACCAACGAAGGCGCGAGCCGGACCAACTACGCCTACAACGCCGCGAACGTGCTGACCCGCACGCCGAATGCGGCCGGTGCTGCTCTCCAGCATCGCGTCGCCTGGGGCGTCGGCGGCAACTACCGGCTGGCGCCGGGTCTCGACCTCGTGGCCGAGTTCAGCAGCTTCACCGTTGCCGAGCGTGGCCGCGATCTCGACCCCCAAAACGCTGGCGTCCAGGACAAGTCGACCACGAAGGTGCTCATCGTCGGCACCCGCCTGGCCTTCTGATCTTCGGACCTGCGAAATGGGGGCAGCAGGGCAACCTGCTGCCCCTTTTTCGTTATTAACCCATTTGTGGCTTGATCCCGCAGGGAACCCGCCTATCGTGCGGGCGCCATGAAACCTGCCCTCCTCGCCCTAGGCGTGCTGCTCCCCCTCGTCTCCGCCTGCGGTGGCAACAACCAGCGTCTCGTGCAGAACGACGAATACGGTGATTGGCGGAATGGCGCGGCCCGCAACCGGCCCCTCGGCGCAAGCGCCGGCCTCGTCGTCTTCGGCGTGGACAAGGACCGCGAAGCACGGGAAGTCGCGGCCAGTGGCGGCGGCAGCGGCCTCAGCGTGAATGCCTATCTCTGGCGTGCCACGCTCGATACCCTCTCCTTCATGCCGCTTGCCTCGGCGGATCCCTTCGGCGGCACCATCATCACCGAATGGTATACCCCGGCCAGCGCCAACAACGAGCGCTTCCGCGCCCAGGCCTATGTCCTCGGCCGCCAGCTCCGTTCGGATGGCGTGCGCGTGCAGGTCTTCCGCCAGACCCTGGACCGCGGCCAATGGGTGGATACCCCGGTTTCCGCCGCGACGAATTCCGATCTCGAGGACAAGGTCCTCGCCCGTGCCCGCGAGCTGCGGAGCCAGTCGGCCTCCCGCTGAGGGCAATCCTGCGCTGAGCGCCAAAAAGGGCGGCCGGAGCGATCCGGCCGCCCTTTTCGCATGCGCTACTCCGCCGCCACGCCGCGCACCGGCGCCGGCTGCCGCAGCGCCCGCGGCCGTCCCAACAGGTCGATCATCGCCGGGAAAACCACCAGGATGAAGACCGGCAGCAGGGTCGTGCCGCCCACCACCACCACCGCCAGCGGCTTCTGCAGGTCGGAGCCGATGCCGGTCGCCACCGCCGCCGGCAGCAGCCCCACCATGGCCGCCAGGCAGGTCATCATCACCGGCCGCATCCGGTCCACGCCCGCCTGATCCAGCGCCTGCCGCCAGGGCATCCCGTTGTCCCGCAGCCCGTGGAAATGGGACAGCAGGATGATCCCCTCCATCACCGTGATGCCGAACAAAGCCAGGAAGCCGATCGCCGCCGGGACGCTGAAGTGCAGCCCCATCGCATCCAGCGCCGCCACCCCGCCGATGCAGGACAGCGGCAGCAATCCGAAGATCAGCAGCGTATCCCGCAGGCTGTTGAACTGGACGTAGAGCAGCACCGCGATCAGCGCCAAGGCCGCCGGCACCACCACCTTCAGCCGGGCGATGGCATCCTGCAGGTTACGGAATTCGCCCACCCATTCCAGCCGATAGCCGGGCGGCAGCGGCACGTTCGCCGCCACCCGCGCCTGGGCTTCCTCCACGGTCGACTGCGCATCGCGCCCGCGCACGCTGAACTTCACCGGCACGTAGCGCGCCGCATCCTCGCGGTAGATGTAGCTGGCGCCCGAGACCAGGCGGATATCTGCCACGTCCCGCAGGGTCGCGCCCGATTGCGGGCTCACCGGTACCCGGCCGATCGCATCCAGGCTGTCGCGATAGGGCGCATCCAGCCGCACGGTGATGGGGAAGTTGCGATCGCCGCCATCCTCGTACAGCCGCGCCGCCTCCTGCCCACCGACCGCGGCCTGGATGACCTGGTTGATGTCGTTCATCGCCAGCCCGTAGCGGGCCGCCCGCGCCCGGTCGATGCGGATGGAGATGGTCGGCTGCCCCAGCGTCCGGAAGGCGGCGAGGTCGGCAATCCCCTCCACCTTCTCCATCTCGGCGCGCAGCTGCTCCGCCAGCCGCGCCAGCACGTCCAGCTCCGGCCCGATCACCTTCAGCGCATTGGCGCCCTTCACGCCGGAGGACGCCTCCTGCACGTTGTCCGAGATATACTGCGAGAAGTTGAAGTCCACGCCGATGAACTCGCGGGCCAGCCGGGCCTGGATGATGGAGACCAGCGCATCCTTGTCATGCGCCGTGGTCCATTGGCCCATCGGCTTCAGCGGCACGAAGAATTCGGCATTGAAGAAGCCGGCGCTATCCGTACCGTCGTCCGGTCGCCCCTGCTGGGAGGTGATGGTGATCACCTCGGGGAACTCCATCATGATGGTGCGCATGCGGTTCACCGCCGCATTGCCCTCGGCGAGCGAGATGGTCGCCGGCATGGTGGCGCGCATCCAGATGCTGCCTTCCTCCAGGGTCGGCAGGAACTCCCCGCCCATCCGGCCGAACTGCAGCACCGCGATCAGCAGCAGCACGCCGGAAACGCCCAGCGTCGCCAGCCGCCGCCGCATCGCCAGCGCCTGCAGATACTCGTGCGCGCGGCTGAGCCAGCGCACGATCGGCATGATCTTCTCCTCGGTCTCGTCCTTGAACAGCGCGCCGGCCAGGGCCGGGGCGACGGTGAAGGTCGCCAGCAGGGCGCCGCCGATCGCATAGGCATAGGTCTTGGCCATGGGTCCGAAGATCCGCCCCTCGATCCCGCCCATGGTGAACAGCGGGATGAAGGCGGCGACGATGATCAGCGCCGAGAAGAAGATCGCGGTCGAGACCTCGCCCCCCGCCCGCAGCACGATCAGCGGCACCCCGGACAACCCGCGCGCCGCCACCGCCGGATGCGGCAGCCGCCCGGTGCGGTGCTGCGCCTTGTGCAGGTGCAGGTGGCGGTAGACGTTCTCCACCAGGATCACCGTCGCATCCACCAGCAGCCCGAAGTCCAGGCTGCCGAGCGACAGCAGGTTCGCGCTCTCGCCCCGCAGCAGCATGGTGATGACGGCCACGAAGAAGGCGAAGGGGATGGTGGCGCCGACCACGATGGCGCCGCGCAGGTCGCCAAGGAACAGCCACTGGATGAAGACCACCAGGAAGATGCCCATGATGATGTTCTTCACCACATGGTGGGTCGTCACCTCGACCAGGTCCTTGCGGTCGTAGATCGGCACGATATGGACGCCGGGCGGCAGCACGCCCCCGGCATTGATCGTCGCCACCTCCCGCTCCACCGCGCTGATGGTCGGCTGGGTCTGCTCGCCGCGCCGCATGAGCACGACGCCCATGACCACGTCGTCATCCGCCTCCTGTCCCGCGATGCCGAGGCGCGGCAGGCTGGCGACCTCGACCCGCGCCACGTCGGAGAGCAGCACCGGCACGCCGGCGGCGGAGCCGAGCACCACGTTCCGCACGTCGTCCATGTTGCGGATCAGCCCGACGCCCTGGACCACCGCGGATTGCGGCCCGATGTCGATGATGCCGGCGCCGACCGTCGCATCGCCATTGCCGATCGCCTGCACCACCGCCGGCAGGCTCAGGCCGAAGGCGTTCAGCTTCGGCAGGTCGATGATGACGTTGTAGGATTTCGTCGGCCCGCCATAGGCGGTGACATCCACCACGCCCGGCACCCGCTTGAAGCGCCGCTGCAGCACCCAGTCCTGCAGCACCCGCAGATCCGTCAGCGCGAAGCCGGGCGGGCCGACGATGCGGTAGCGCAGGATCTCGCCGATCGGGCTCCAGGGGCTGATGCTGGGCTGCACGCCGGAGGGCAGGTTGATCTGCGTCAGCCGGTTCAGCACCTGCTGCAGGGATTGGTCGTAGTTGTAGGCGAAGGTGAACTGCGCCGAGACCACGGAAAGCCCGAACAGCGAGGTGGACCGCACCTTCGACAGGTTCGGCATCCCCGACAGCCCCACCTCGATCGGGATGGTGATGTAGCGCTCGATCTCCTCCGCGCTCTGCCCTGCATTCTGGGTGATGACGACGACGGTGGGCGGCACCGGATCCGGATAGGCCTCGATGTTCAACTGCCGGAAGCCGGCGAAGCCGAGCCCCATGAAGGCGAGGAACAGCAGGATCACCAGGGCCCGCTTCTCCAGGGCGAAGGCGACGAGATGGCGCATGCGGGCTCCTAGGCGGACACGCGTCGGCGCGCCCGGGCATTGGCTCGGGGGGTCGGGGAAGGGCGCCGTGGGACAGCATCGGGCGCCTGCCGGTATTTCGCATGCGGGCACTTACCGCTGCCGCGCACCGCGGCTTAAAACATTGCCATCCCAGGGCCTTGCAGCCTTACGGCTTGGCCATCCTGCCGGGGTGCCAGGGTCGCCGTGCCGTGCCAGGATGCGGGGCCCTGATGTCCCCGATACACTCCCTCCGCCCGGGCGCCGCCGCTGCCCTGGGCGCCCCCGCCATCGCCATGGGTGCCACCTTCCTGGCCTTCGGCGCCGCCGTGGCGGCGGCCGGGCTCGGCCTGGGCTGGGCGCTCGGGGCCTCGCTGCTGGTCTATGGCATGGCGGGGCAGCTGGTGCTGCTGCAGCTCGGCGGCGCCGGAGCATTGCCGGCGGCGCTCGGCGCGACGGTCGCCAATGCCCGCTTCCTGCCCATGGCCCTCGCCATCGCCCCCTGGCTCGGCCGGGGATGGCACCGCTGGCTGGCATTGCCCTTCATCGCCATCACCCCCTGGGCGGCGGCCATGCGGGTGCTGCCGGGCCTGCCGGAGGGCCAGCGGCTGCCCTGGTTCCTCGGCTTCGCCCTGGTCTCCTGGCTGGTCGCCGGCCTGGCCACCGCAGCCGGGCATCTGGCGGCGCCGCTGCTGGACCCGCTGGTCCTCGCCGCGCTGCTCTTCACCAACCCGCTCTACTTCGCCCTGCTGCTCGCCGCCGACCTGCGCCTGCCCGGCCCGCGCCGGGCCATCCTGGCCGGGGTGCTCGCCGCCCCCGCCGCGCTGCTGCTGCCACCCGCCTGGGGCCTGCTGGCGGCCGGCATCCTGGGGGGGACCCTGGCCTTCCTGATCGGCTGGCACCGTGCCCGCGGCTGACCAATCCCTGCTGCTCGCCGCGGCCGCGATGCTGCTGCTGCGCGGGCTGGGCCTGCTGGTCGCCGGCGCCCTGCGGCCGGACCATCCGCTGATCGCCTGGGCCGCCGCAGTCTCCCAGGCGACCCTTGCCGCCTTCGTCGCCCTGGCCGTGGTGGCACCCAGCGGCGCCGTGGCCAGCATTCCCCTGGCGGCGCGGCTCGCTGGGCTGGCCGGCGGCCTGCTCGGCTATGCGGCGCTGCGCGGCCGGCTGCTGCCCTCGCTCGGGGCGGGGCTGGCGGCGCTGCTGGCGGTGCGTGCCCTGCTACAGTAGGCCGAGCGCCCGCAGCTCGGCCCGCAGCTTCTCCGGCATCTCGGCCGCACCCAACGCCTCGCTGCCCGCCACCACATCGGCCGGCGCCGCCTCCGGCGCCAGGTAGCGCCAGCCCTGGAAAGCCTTCACCTGCCGCGCCGCCACCGGCACCAGCTCGGGGTCCAGCACCAGCCCGGCGCAGCGGGTCCCGTCGTCCCAGGCATCCTCGGTGACATCCAGGATGCGTTGCCGCACCTGGATGAAGCCGGCGACGACCCAATAGATCGAGCCACCCTCGGTCAGCTCCGCCGCCCGCTTCGGCATCATCCGGGTCTGATGGCGCAGCGGCGGATCCACCATCGCGCGCCGCGCCTGGATATTCCGCAACTGCCCCACATCCTTGGGGCCGACCGACAGTTTGAGAAGGTGCAGCACGCCTCCGCATGTACCCCTGGCACGCCACGCCGCAAGGGCCTTTCGTCAGCCATGCTTGACCCCACGCCGCAGCGGCCGAGACTGGCGCCAACGTCCCCAGGGGAAACTCCACCATGCGCCTCGGCCAAGGCTCCGCCCGCCCGACTACCCGCTTCCGCGCCCTGCTGGCGCGCGGCACGCCCCTGGTCCTGCCCGGCTGCTACAACGCGCTGACCGCCCGCATCCTGGAACATGCGGGGCACGAGGCGATCTACATGACCGGCTACGGCACCTCGCTCAGCCTGCTCGGCCTGCCCGATGCCGGGCTCATCACCCTGACCGAGATGGTAATGAATGCCCGCCTCATCGCCGGTGCCATCACCGCCCCGCTGATCGCCGATGCCGATACCGGCTTCGGCAATGCCATCAACACCGTCCGCACGGTGGAGGAATACATCCGCGCCGGCGTCGCCGGCATCCATATCGAGGACCAGGTCGCCCCCAAGCGCTGCGGCCACGTGGCGGGGCGGGAGGTGATCGACCGCGAGGAAGCCGTGGCCAAGATCCGCGCCGCCAGCGAGACCCGCAACGCCCTCGACGCCGATTTCACCCTGATCGCCCGCACCGATGCCCGCGGCGCCCATGGCGGCTCGCTCGAGGAGGCCATCACCCGTGCCAACCTCTTCCTCGAGGCCGGGGCCGATCTCGCCTTCGTCGAGGGCCCGGCCAGCAAGGCGGAAATTGCCGAGGTCTGCCGCCAGGTGAAGGGGCCGGTCTTCTACAACCAGACCGGCATCTCGCCCCGGCTGTCGGAGGCCGACATGGTGGAGCTCGGCATCGCCGTGACCATCCTGCCGGGCGCGGTGCTGCGCCAGACCATCATGGCGGTGCACGACCTGGCCGTCGCCATCAAGCAGCAGGGCTCGATGGCCGAGGCCGAGGTCGATGCCCGCACCAAGACCCATCCCCTCGGCAACGTCCATCTCTTCGCCGGCTTCGACCGCATCCGTGCGCTGGAGGAGGCCTACCTGCCCGCCTCCGCGCAGGAGAAATACGAGGGTACCCTCGGCCACATGCCCGAGGCCAAGGGCTGAAGCCTCAGCGAACCCGGGCGAGATCGATGGCCGGTTCCGGCTGCGCCGAGGACGGGGCCGTGGCCGGCGCCGCCGGCGGCGTGCTGACCGGCCCGGCGCGATATTCCGGGGACCGGTTGCAGCCCGGCTCGATCGGGCGCCAGTCCATGGTCCGGCACTGCCGTCCACCCTGGCAGTAGCCGACGACCTGGCCTTCCGTATTCACCAGGGTGCCCACCGCGCAGGCGTTGCGCATCAGGGCGGGATGCACCCGCATTTCCGACCAGCTCAGGCTGGGACCGGACATGGTGACCTGGCGCACGGCAGCCAGATCGGCCTCGGCCGGACCTTGCGGATCGGCAGTGGCACAAGCGGCAAGGGCGAGTACCGGGAACAGGAACAACAAACGCATGGGGCGAACCTCCTGGACCCGAATTAAGCGAAGGGCTTAGAAGGATCGCGCAACTATTCCGAGAGGTAACGGCTCCGTTCATCACAAGGACGCTGCCGCCCGGACCTCATCCGCCGCCGCAGGCCGCCCGCCGCAGCCCACGCGGTGCAGCCGCCGCCGGCGCCTCCACCAGCGTCAGGAGGCAGGCGCCATAGAGGGCGGTGAAGCGCCAGTCACCGGCACCGCCATGGCCACGGATGGGCAGCGGCCCCGGTCCCTGCGGCCATAGCGCCAGGGTCGGTGCCTGGCGGTCGCGTGCCAGGGCTTCCAGCATGGCGGCGCGCCGCTCGGCATCGGGGTCGAAGACATCGCCGTCGAAGAGCACCACCGCCAGCCGCGGCCCCGTGGCCGGCAGCCCAGCCAGCAGCCGGCGGAAGTCGTCCAGCCCCGCCAGCAGGTTGTTCGCCCGGCTCGCCTCGCCATGCGCCGCCGGGGCGGTGGCGATCACCGCATCCACCAGCTCCGGCCGGGCACTCGCCGCCATGATGGCCTGCCACCCGCCCCGCGACTGCCCGCCCAGCACGAGCTGCCGGTACCCCGCTGCCCGCACTGCCGCCAGGCCCTCCGCCAGCCGCGGCAGGCTGGTGAAGAGCGCATCGTCGCCGGGGTTGCGGTCGAAGCGCAGCACGTCCCAGCCGGCATCGTTGAGGATGGAGACGAAGCCGGGTGCCGTCGCATTCCGCAGGTCCCGGTCCGCCCCGGCATAGCCATGCGCCCAGATCACCACGCCCTTCGCCGCCTGCGGCCCCCGCCGCAGGTGCAGCGGGCTCCAGCGGAAGGGGCCGAGGCTGCCCGTCGCCAGGGGCATGGCGGCCGGGGCGGGATCCGGGCCCACGGCATCCAGGTTGCGCAGCAGGATGCGGCATTCCGCCTGCAAGCCATTGAGGGACCCGCGGCAGCGATCGAGCGCCGCCGCCTCGGCCAGTGCCGGCGTTGCGGCCCCGCCGGCATAGCCCCAGGCGGACCGCCCGGTGGCATCCCGCGCCACTGCGAAGGCCGCATTGGGCACCAGACCTCGGTAGGTCAGGCTGAAATTCGTGACGAGCCCGGCCGAGGGACGTGGCTGGCCCAGCGCATCGAGGCTGAAGACGCCCCGATAATTGGCCTCCGCTGTCTCAGCCAGGACAGGGCAGGCAGCCCCCGAGAGCAGCAGCAGCACGACCAGAATCAGGCGCATCGGCAATCCGCGACAGGAACAACCAGTTTGCGCCCGCCGAGGCCGCCGCGGCAACGGCTTCGGGCCTTCCCTCGCGGCGGGGCTCGGCTTATTCCCTTGGGCACATCAGGTTCAATCGATACCCATGAGCGACGCCAGCACCCCCAGCCGCACCGAACCCCGCCCCGAAACCCGGCCCGAGCTTCGGCATGATTTCGCCGCCGCCGAGCCGCGGTGGCAAGCCGAATGGAACCGCCGCGCCTGCTTCGTGGTGCCGGACGTGCCGGATGGCAGCAGGCCCAAGTACTACGTACTGGAAATGTTCCCTTACCCCAGTGGCAAGATCCACATGGGGCATGTGCGGAACTACACGCTGGGCGACGTGGTCGCCCGCTACAAGCGCGCCCGTGGCCACCAGGTCATGCATCCCATGGGCTGGGACGCCTTCGGCCTGCCGGCCGAGAATGCCGCCCGGGAACGCGGCATCCACCCGGGCAAGTGGACCTACGACAACATCGCCAATATGCGCGTCGAGCTGAAGCGCATGGGCCTCTCGCTCGACTGGGCCCGCGAATTCGCCACCTGCGATGTCGAATACTACGGCAAGCAGCAGAAGCTTTTCCTCGACTTCCTCGCCGCCGGCCTGGTCGAGCGGAAGGAGAGCTGGGTCAACTGGGACCCGGTCGATGGCACCGTGCTGGCCAATGAGCAGGTGATCGACGGCCGCGGCTGGCGCAGCGGTGCGCTGGTGGAGAAGAAGCAGCTCTCCCAGTGGTTCTTCGCCATCACCAAATTCGCGCCCGACCTGCTGGAGTCGCTCGGTGACCTCGACCGCTGGCCGGAGCGGGTGAAGCTGATGCAGGCCAACTGGATCGGCCGCAGCGAGGGCGCCCGCGTCCGCTTCACGCTGCAGGACCGCGCCGAGGAAGTGGAGGTCTTCACCACCCGCCCGGATACCCTGTTCGGGATGAGCTTCCTCGCCGTCGCCGCCGAGCATCCGCTGGCCGCCGCGGCCGGTGCGAAGGACCCTGCCGCCGCCGAGTTCATCGCCGAATGCCGTCGCATGGGCACCAGCGAAGTGGCGATCGAGCAGGCGGAGAAGCGCGGCTACGATACCGGCTTCCGCGTCGCGCATCCCTTCATCCCCGGCGCCAGCTTCCCCGTCTGGATCGCCAATTTCGTGCTGATGGAATACGGCACCGGCGCCATCTTCGGCTGCCCGGCGCATGACCAGCGCGACCTCGACTTCGCCCGCAAATACGGCCTCGGCGTCACCCCCGTGGTGCTGCCGCCGGGTGCCGACCCGGCCAGCTTCGCGGTCGGCGACGTGGCCTTCACCGACGATGGCCTCAGCTACAATTCCGAATTCCTCAACGGGCTGGACGTGACCACGGCCAAGCGCGCGGCCATCGCGCGGCTGGAGGAAACCGGGCAAGGCGTCGGGGTCGTCAATTGGCGCCTGCGCGATTGGGGCGTGTCCCGCCAGCGCTACTGGGGTTGCCCGATCCCGGTCATCCACTGCGAGGCCTGCGGCGTACTGCCGGTGCCCGCAGCGGACCTGCCGGTGAAGCTGCCGGATGACGTGAATTTCTCCAGGCCCGGCAATCCGCTGGACCACCACCCGACCTGGAAGCACGTCGACTGCCCCGCCTGCGGCAAGCCGGCGCGGCGCGAGACGGATACCTTCGACACCTTCGTCGACAGCAGCTGGTACTTCGCCCGCTTCTGCTCCCCCCGCGCCGAGGCACCGGTGGTGCATGACGCCGTCGATGCCTGGCTGCCGGTCGACCAGTATATCGGTGGCATCGAGCATGCGATCCTGCACCTGCTCTATAGCCGCTTCTTCACCCGCGGCATGCGCGAGACCGGCCACCTGAAGCTGGCGGAGCCCTTCGCCGGGCTCTTCACCCAGGGCATGGTGACGCATGAGAGCTACAAATCCGCCGAGGGCCAGTGGCTCTATCCGGAGGAGGTGGAGTTCAACCTCGCCACCGATGGCAGCCGCACCGCTACGCTGAAGGGCGGCAATGCCCCGGTCACCATCGGCCGGGTCGAGGCCATGTCCAAGTCCAAGCGCAATACGGTGGACCCGGGCCATATCATCGCCAAGTACGGCGCCGATACCGCCCGCTGGTTCATCCTCAGCGACAACCCGCCCGAGCGGGACATAGAATGGACCGAGAGCGGCGTTGCCGGTGCCTTCCGCTTCACCCAGCGGGTCTATCGGCTGGTGGCCACGGCATTGCCGAGCCTGCCCCCTGCCGGCACCTCCGCCGAGGATGCGACCGGTGCGGCCCGCAAGCTGCGCCAAGCGACGCACCGGACGATCGCCTCGGTGACCGAGGCGCTGGAAGGCTTCGCCTTCAACGTCGCCGTCGCCCGCATCCATGAATTCGCCAATACTATCGGCGATGCCGCCGGCGACCTGGGCGCGGCGAGACGGGAGGCGCTGGAGGCATTGGCCCGGCTGGCGAGCCCGATGATGCCGCATCTGGCGGAGGAGCTCTGGTCCCTGCTGCAGCCCGGCGCGGATATGCTGGTGGCCGAACTGCCCTGGCTCGAGGCCGATCCGGCACTGTTGAAGGCCGAGACGGTGACCCTGGCCCTGCAGGTGCTCGGCAAGTTGCGCGGCACGATTGAAGTGGCGGCCGATGCCGACGAAGCTACGATCTTCTCCCTGGCGGAGGGTGATGAGAACGTGCAGCGTTCCATCGCCGGTCGCCCCATCCGGAAGCGCATCCATGTCCCGGGACGAGTCGTCAATTTCGTGGTCTAGGCCCTGGGCCAGGCGGGGCTTGCTGGGCGGGCTGCTCGGCCTGTCCGGCTGCGGCTTCCGTCCGCTCTACGGACCGATTGCCGCAGCCGATGGCAGCACGCAGGATCTGCAGACGGAGCTCGCGGCGGTCCGGATCGGGCCGCAATACGACCGGACCGGGCAGCTGCTGCGCCGCAGCCTGCAACGCCGCTTCGAGGACAGCCTGCCCGGCACGCCGGCGCGCTACATGCTCAATGTCAGCTTCGACCTGGGCTCGGAAATCCTCGGCTATCGCCAGGATGGGGCGATCACCCGAGTCCGCTTCACCGTGGCTGGCAACTGGAACCTCACCACGCTGGGGGTGCCGCCGCAGCGCCTTGCCGCCTCGGCTATTCCCTTCCGGGAACTGGACTCCTTCAATATCCCCGATCTCCAGTTCTTCGCCGCGGACTCCTCGCGCGACGCCGCGCTGGAACGGCTGATGGATGGCATCTCGGAGGAAGTGTCCCGGCAGGTGGCGATGGAACTGCGCCGCCGGAAGGAAGCCTCGGCAACCGGCTGATGGCGAAGCTGGATGCCCGCCGGCTCGGCGCCTTCCTGGCCGATCCGGGATCGTGCCGCGTGGTCCTGCTGCATGGCGACGACCCCGGCCTGATCCGCGAAAGGGCCGAGGCCCTGGTTCGCAGCGTCACCGCCGGCGATAGCCTCTGCCTGGTCGAGGTCGGCCGGGACGGCCTGCGCAATCCCGGCCTGCTGGCCACCGAGGCTGCCAGCCCCCCATTGACCGGCGGCCGCTGCCTTGTCCGGGTCCGCGACGTCGGCGATGGTGTTTCCCCGGCCAATGCCGCAAAGGCCGCCCTGGCTGGCCCAGGCCCCGGTGTGGTGGTGCTGGAAGCGCCCGAGCTGCGCACCAGCGCCGCCCTCTACAAGGCGGTCGAATCTTCCCCCCAGGGCGCCGTCATCGCCTGCTACCGGGAACGCGGCACGGAGCTGTCGGCCTCGATCGGGCGCATCCTGCAGGAGCTAGGCGTGACCGCGGAGGCCGCAGCCGTCGAATGGCTCGCCCAGCGGCTCGGCGAGGATCGCATGCTGCTGCGACGGGAGTTGGAGAAGCTGGCCCTGTTCGTTGGGAACGGCGGCAAGGTCACGCCCGAGGCCGCAGTCGCCTGCGTCGCGGAAGGCTCAGCCCTGGACCTGGAGGAGGCGCTGATGGCGGCCCTGGCCGGTGACGTCGCCGTTGCCGACAAGGCGCTGAACACCGCCTTCGCGGAAGGTGCCAATGCGGTGCAGGTGGTCCGGGCCGCCCTTCGCCACATCCAGCGGCTGCAACTGGCAGCCCTGGCCGTGGCGGGTGGGGCAGCACCCTCGGCCGCGGTCGAAGGGCTGCGGCCACCGGTCTTCTTTCGCCACAAGCCGGCTTTCGAGAAGGCGCTGCGGCTCTGGCGACCGGAAGCCCTGGAGGCTGCCGGTGCGGCCCTGCTGGAAGCGGAGCGCCGGACCAAGACAACCGGCATCCCCGCCGAGGTCATCGCCCGCAACACCGTCACCAGCCTTGCCCGACAGGCTTTCGCCCGCCGCTGAGAATCAGCCGCCCTGCAGCAGCCGGATCACGCCGTCGAGCTGATCCAGATCGCGATAGCCGATGGTGACCTGGCCGCCACGGCCACTGGTGCGGATTGCGATCCGAAGTCCCAGACGCTCCGACAATTCGCGCTCCAGGGCCTTCACTTCAGGCTCGGCCCGCGCTGGCTTCGGCGTGGCCTCCCGAGGCTTCGCCGCGACCAGCGCCTCCGCCTGACGGACGTTCAGCCCGCGGTCCACCACCTGCAGGGCCAAGCCCACCGGATCGGACGCGGTCAGCAAAGCCCTGGCATGGCCGGCCGTCAGCGCACCGTCCCGCAGTAACTCCCGCACCCGGTCCGGCAGCGCCAGCAGCCTCAGCGTATTCGCCACGTGGCTGCGGCTTTTCCCGACGGCCTGGCCGAGCTTATCCTGCGTCAGACCGAATTCCTCGAGCAGGCGTCGGTAACCCTCTGCCTCCTCCAGGGCATTCAAATCCTGTCGCTGAAGATTCTCGACAAGCCCCGCCGCCATGGCTTCCCGATCGCCGAATTCGCGGATGACCACAGGCACCTCGTGCAGCGGCACCAGTTGCGCCGCACGCCAACGCCTTTCGCCACCGATGATCTGATAATGCCCCGGTGTCCCAGGCTTCTGCCGCACGAGGATGGGCTGCAGGACCCCATGCTCCCGGATGCTATCGGCCAGTTCCTGCAGGGGGGCAGAGTCCATCGGCCCCCGAGGCTGGAAAGGCCCCGGCTCCAGCATCTCGATGGGAACCGTACGCAGGCCTTCGCCCTCGGTAACCGCGCCCGCTGGCGCGTCACCCAGCAGGGCGGATAGGCCTCGGCCCAGACGCGGCGGCTTCATGCGCTGCGGGCCCGTTCACGCGTGCGGAATTCGGTAGCCAGGGCGGCATAGGCCTGTGCCCCCGGCGACCGCGGATCGTAGAGATTCACTGGAAGCCCATGCGACGGCGCTTCGCTCACCCGGATGTTCCGCGGAATCACTGTCTCGAACACCTTGTCCTTGAAGAAGCCGCGGACATCCTGCGCCACCAGCTCGGACAGGTTGTTCCGCCGATCATACATGGTCAGCACGATCCCTTCGAGCGATAGGCCCGAATTCATGGCCCGCCGCACACGCTCGATCGTCTTGGTGATCTGGCTGACGCCTTCCAGCGCGAAGAACTCCGTCTGCAAGGGCACCAGCACCCCATCCGCCGCCACCAGCGCATTCAGGGTGATCAACCCCAGGGAGGGTGGGCAATCGAGGAAGACATAGTCGTAGTCGCCAATGCCCGGTGCCGCCGTCAGGATACGCCGCAGCCGCTTCTCCCGGTCATCCAGGGCGACCAGCTCGATCTCCGCCCCCGCCAGATCATTATCCGCCGGCACGAGGCTGAGGTTCGCTGCCGGCGTCGCTCGCGTCACCTCCGCCAACGGGCGGTCCTCGATCATCAGCGCATAGGATCCAGCGACGCGATCCGAACGGTCGACGCCGAGGCCGGTCGAAGCATTGCCCTGCGGGTCGAGATCGATCAGCAGTACCCGGCTTTCCTTCGCCAGGGCCGCGGCAAGATTGATGGCGGTCGTGGTCTTTCCCACGCCGCCTTTCTGATTGGCTAGGGCGATGACACGCGGCATGCCGCGGTCAGGCAGGGGCACTGACAGGATGGATCTCACTGAGCCGGAGGATGGTGGAATCAGGATCGGTCACGCTGGGAAACCGCTCGACCTGCATAGTCCAGTCCGCGGCCGCTGCCGTCAATTCCTGTGCGGCGGTTCGGCCTTTCGGGAATAGCGCAATGCCATCCGGCGCAAGAATGCGGTCAGCGTAGCGTAGCAGCTGCGGCAGCGGCGCCAGGGCCCGCGCGGTCAGCACTTTGGCCTTGGGCAGCACCGCCGCTTCGATTCGAAGGGGATGCACCGTCACATCCTTCAGCACAAGCAGCCGTGCCACTTCCTGCAGAAAAGCACATTTCCGCTTATCGGCTTCGACCAGATGCGTCACGCGACCGCTGGCGGCTGCGAGGACCAACCCCGGGAAGCCGGCACCGGAGCCCAGATCTACCAGCGGCCCTTCGGTCTCTGGCAGCAGGGGCAGCATCTGCAAGCTGTCCACAACATGCCGCCGCCAAAGCGTGTCGGGATCGGCGTCAGCAACCAGGTTGATCCGTGCGTTCCAGCGGATCAGCAGCATCAGGTAGGCATGCAGCTTCTCGGCTGTTTCACGTGAAACACCGAGGGCACTGTCCGGGTGTTTCACGTGAAACGCGCCGGGGTGCGACGAAGATGGACCGCAAGGGCGGCCAGGGCGGCTGGCGTTATCCCAGGGATCCGCCCTGCACTCCCCAGCGTCGCTGGACGAGACGCCGCCAAACGCTGCCGCATTTCCGCAGAAAGCCCCGAGACTTCCGCGAAGTCCAGAACCGACGGAATCGCAAGCTTCTCTTCCCGCTCCAAGATTCGCAGTTCGGAGGACTGACGCTCCAGGTAAGGCGCATACAGCGCCCGCGCTTCCAGCTCGGCCCGCACCTTGGGTGATAAATCTCGCAGCCAGGGGAAGATCCGCTCCGCCGCATCCACGGCCATTGCCGGCAAGGCCAAGGCCTCCAGCGCATGGCGCCAGCGGCCATCCTGATTCACGGCAACGCCTTCGGCCAGATATTGAGCCGGCGTTCGCCCATCCTGCCGCGCCCTGGCCAATGCATCCTCCACGGCAGTGCTGAAGGCCAGGTGCATCGCCGCACGATCCGGACCCACGCAACCCCAGCTCATCCCCTTCGTCATCAGGCGAAGCCCAGCGTTGTCGGCCCGCAAGGCCAGTCGAAATTCGGATCGCGCGGTCAGCATGCGATACGGCTCAGTCACCCCCTGCAGCACCAGGTCGTCCACCAGAACACCGGTATAGGCCTCGCCCCGCGTCAGCACCCGGTCCGGCACTGCCCCTGCCGCACGGCAGGCCGCATTCAGCCCCGCCATCAACCCCTGGGCCGCCGCTTCCTCATACCCCGTCGTTCCATTGATCTGCCCGGCGAGGAACAGCCCAGGGGCCACCCGAACCTCCAGAGTCGGCAACAAGGACCGAGGATCGACGTGATCGTACTCGATCGCATAGCCAGGCCGCAGGATCCGCGCCCGCTCCAGCCCGGGGATGGAGGCGACCACCGCCGCCTGAACCTCCTCCGCCAGACTGGTCGAGATGCCATTCGGATAAACCGTGTCATCCTCCAACCCCTCCGGCTCGAGGAAGATCTGGTGTCGCTCCCGCGCAGCGAAGCGCACAACCTTGTCTTCGATCGAGGGGCAGTACCGCGGCCCGACCCCAGCGATCTGTCCGCCATAGACCGCACTGCGGTGCAGATTGGCCCGGATCAGCGCATGGGTCGCTGGCGTCGTCGCCGTGATGCCGCAGGCCACCTGACGATTGGTGATGCGCTCCGTCATCCAGGAGAGCGGCTCCGGCGGGTCATCCCCCCGCTGCGTCTCCAGCGAGGCCCAGTCGATCGTCCTGCCATCCAGCCGCGGCGGCGTCCCGGTCTTCAGCCGTGCCATCGGCAGCGCGAGGCGTCGCAAGGTGGCAGCCAGCCCCAGCGACGGCGCCTCACCGACCCGCCCCGCCGGGGTCCGGGTCTCGCCGATATGGATCTCCCCCCGCAGGAAGGTGCCCGTGGTGATCACCACCGCCCCGGCCCCGATCCGCTGCCCGCTGGCCGCCACCACGCCGCCAACCCGGCCCTGGCCATCCACCACCAGATCCTCGGCCGCATCGGCCTGGATGCTCAGCCCCGGCGTCGCCCGCAGCAGCGCCTGCACCGCCTGCCGATACAGCGCCCGGTCCGCCTGCGCCCGCGGCCCGCGCACTGCCGGCCCCTTGCTGCGGTTCAACAGCTTGAAATGAATGCCGGCCGCATCCGCCGCCCGCGCCATGATCCCATCCAGCGCGTCGATCTCCCGCACCAGATGCCCCTTGCCCACCCCGCCGATCGCCGGATTGCAGGACATCTCGCCCAGTGTCTCGAGCCTATGGGTCATCAGCAGGGTCCGCGCCCCGCACCGCGCCGCCGCAGCCGCCGCCTCGCAACCGGCGTGGCCGCCGCCGATCACCACAACATCAAAGATCGCGTCGAACATGTCGGCGGTATAGCCCGCCGCGTGCCGCAGCGCCAAAACTCAGAAGCCCAGCGCGCGCCGCCAGATGCCCTCGATGAAGCGCGGCTCACCGGCCAGATCGCCCAGGGCTACGCCGCCGCGCTGTGCCGCCCCACGAATACCGGCCAGCGCATCCTCGTCCAGCACGGCGGTGACACCGCAGGTGATGGCATAGCCAGCCACCCGCCCCAGCCGCGTTGCCACCACGGCGCCCAGTTCCGCGACCTCGCTCAGCCCCTCGTCCACCACCCAGACCTCACCGCCGAGTAGCGCATCCTCCAGCACCAGCCCGCCATCCGGATGGAACCCGATCACCTGGAATACCGAGAACCAGGCCGAGCTCAGGGCATTCAGCACCAGCACCGCCTCCCCCCGCAGCTTGGCATGCTGGCGTACCACGCGGTCGATCGCCCGGCTCCGCCCTGGCGGCGCCGAGTAGATCGCCAAGTCGAAGGCATAGGCCAGTTCAGCCTCTCCCACCTGCGCCATCTCCTGGTCCACCGGCATCCCCAGGCGCTTGGCATGCTCCATCACCTTCGCCGGCGGCATCGCGCGCAAGGCCATCTCCTGGAAACGCTGCCGGGCCGCCGCATGCCGTTGCCAGGCGTCTTTCAGCTCGTCGTTCATGCTCACTTCCCGATGCAGAATTGGGAGAAGACGGAATCCAGCACCGCCTCGACCCCCACGCGTCCCGTGATGCGTCCCAGCGCCCGCACGGCGGCCCGCAGCGCCTCCGCGCGCAACTCCGGCAGCACCGCCACCTCCAGCTCGCCCAGCCAGCCCATGGCCTCCTGCAGGGCCGCCCGGTGCCGCGGCCGGGTCAGCAGCGTCTCGCCCGCGCCACCGGCCCGCGCCGAGGCCTCCGTCTCCAAGCGCCGCCGCAAGTCGTCCAGTCCCTCACCGGTCCGGGCCGAAACCCTCAAACCCTCCGGCCTATCCGCCGCTGCCGGCAGATCCACCTTGTTCACCACCGCCAGAGCAGCGGGCGTCAGCCAGCCCAGAGTCTCCGCATCCGGCTCCTGATCCGCCGCGAAGACCAGCAGCAGCAGATCCGCCTCCTCCGCCCGCCGCCGGGCACGCCGCACCCCCTCGGCCTCGATCTCATCCACCGCGTCGCGCAGTCCCGCGGTATCCGCCAGCGTCACCGGCACGCCCCCCAGGTCGAGCCGCGCCTCCACCACATCCCGCGTCGTCCCAGCCCGGGCCGAGACGATCGCCGCCTCCCGTCCCACCAGCGCATTCAGCAGCGAGGACTTCCCGGCATTGGGGGCCCCAAGGATCGCCACCAGCAATCCCTCGCGCAGCCGCTCCCCCCGCCCGCCATCCGCCAGGTGCCGCCTGATCTCATCGCGCAAACCCGCCGCCGCCTGGCCCACGGCATCGTCCAGCCCCGGCGGCAGATCCTCGTCCTCGAATTCGATGAAGGCCTCCTGCCGCGCCAGCAGCGCGGTCAGGCGCCCGGCCCAGCCGCCGTAGAGCCCGGCGAGGGCGCCTCCCGCCTGCCGCAGGGCCTGACGCCGCTGTCCCGCCGTCTCCGCCTCGATCAGGTCGGCGATGCCCTCGGCGGCCGTCAGGTCGAGCCTGCCGTTCAGGAATGCCCGTCGGGTGAACTCGCCCGCTTCCGCCGGCCTGGCGCCCGCAGCGACAAGCGCCTCCGCCACCCCGGCCACCACCGCCGGTCCGCCATGCAGCTGCAGCTCGGCGCTATCCTCCCCGGTATAGCTCCCCGGCCCGGGAAACCAGAGCACCAGCGCCTCATCCAGCACCTCGCCGCTGGCGGGGTGCCGCAGCCGCCGCAGGCTGGCCATCCGCGGGTTCGGCAGGCGCCCGGCCAGCGCCCGCACCACCTCCCCGCTTCCCGCACCCGAAAGCCGCAGCACCGCCACCGCCGCTCGCCCGGCGCCCGAGGCCAGGGCGAAAATCACATCACTATTCATCGGATAGCGCTGCTCAGCGCTTCGGTGGCGGCACATCCTTTTCCGTCAGCATCAGCCGCGGCACCCGGCCACCCGCCTGCAGATGTGCCGACAGAATCTCATCCACATCCGCCGGCGTCTCCGGCCGGTACCAGACGCCCTCGGGATAGATCACCAGGGTCGGCCCGAATTCGCAGCGGTCCAGGCACCCCGCTTGGTTCACCCGCACGCCCTTCAGCCCCAGCTCCTTCGCCCGCACCTTCATGTAGTCCCGCAGCTTCTCGCTGCCCCGCGCCGCGCAGGACCCGCGCGGATGCCCATCCGGCCGGCGGTTGCAGCAGACGAAGACATGCGCCTGGAAATACGGCGGGGGATCGGCGGTTTCGGCCACGGCTTGCGTCTCCATAGGGTCTTCTTCCATGTAGGCTTCCGCCCCCCCAGCGGCCAGCGCCGCCGCACCACAGCAAACGCTTGACGAAACAAGGCCAGGGGTGTGCCATCCGCCGCCCCATGCCCCATCTCACCCTGCATACCCCGCTCGGCGAACTCACGGTCTTCGAGGATGAGGGGGCGATCGTGGCCCTCGACTGGGGCCGCGGCTATGGCGCCGAGCCCGCCCCGCCGACCGCCCTGCTGCAGGCCGCGGCCGCGCAGCTGCACGACTACTTCGACGGCACGCGCGCCACCTTCGACCTCCCGCTGAACCCGCAGGGTACCGAGTTCCGCCGCAAGGTCTGGGCCGCCCTCTGCCGCATCCCTCCCGGGGAGACGCGCTCCTATCTCGATATCGCCCGCGAGATCGGTTGCCGCTCGCCCCGCGCCATCGGCCAGGCCAATGGCTCGAACCCCATCCCCATCATCATCCCCTGCCACCGCGTCGTCGCCGCGAATGGCGCGATCGGCGGCTATTCCGGCGGTGAGGGCATCGCCACCAAGCGGCACCTCCTGGCCCTTGAAGCGCGCGCCCTTTCGCGTCAGGAAGCCGCATCGCTCCCCCTCTTTCGCCCCCCAGCCATCGCCCAAGGAACCCCCCGATGAACCATGCCATCCGCGTCCATGAACACGGCGGCCCCGAGAAGCTGGTCTGGGAGGAAGTCCCCCTGCCCGACCCGAAGCCCGGCGAGGTTCTGGTGCGGCACAAGGCGGTCGGCCTGAACTATATCGACGTCTATTTCCGCACCGGCCTCTACAAGGCCCCCTCCATGCCCGTCACCGTCGGCATGGAAGGCGCCGGCATCATCGAGGCCGTGGGCGATGGCGTGACCGACCTCAAGGTCGGTGACCGCGTGGCCTATGCCGGTGCCCTCGGTGCCTATGCCGAAGCCCGCTGCGCCCCCGCCGACCGCCTGGTGAAGCTGCCCGAGGGCATCGACTTCACCCAGGGCGCTTCCATGATGCTCCAGGGCATGACCGCGCAATTCCTGGTCAAGCGCACCTATGCCATCAAGCGGGGCGATACCATCCTGGTCCATGCCGCGGCCGGCGGCGTCGGCTCCATCGTCGTGCAATGGGCCAAGCACCTCGGCGCCACCGTCATCGGCGTCGTCTCCACGCCGGAGAAGGCCGCCCTCATCACCAGCCTCGGTGCCGACCACGCCCTGCTGACCAGCGAGGACATCCCCGCCCGCGTGCGGGAGATCACCGGCGGCGCCATGTTGCCCGTTGTCTACGACAGCGTCGGCAAGGACACCTTCATCACCTCGCTCGACTGCCTGGCGCCGCTCGGCCTGATGATCAGCTACGGCAATGCCTCCGGCCCGGTCACCACCGACCTCGGCATCCTCGCCGCCAAGGGCTCGCTCTACGTCACCCGCCCGACGCTCAATACTTATACCGCCAAGCGCGCCGACCTCGTCGCCACCGCCAACGACCTGTTCGAAGTGGTGAAGTCCGGCGCGGTGAAGATCAACGTCAACCAGTCCTTCGCCCTAAAGGACGCCGCCGAGGGTCACCGCGCCCTCGAAGGCCGCAAGACCACCGGCAGCACCGTCTTCATCCCGTAACATCCATGGATGACGCCACCATGAGCCGGAAAGCTTCCCGCAGGAAATTTTCCGGCTGATGGACCGGCTGCAGCAGCTCACGGTTTTCCGCCGCGTGGTGGAGACCGGGAACATCACCCGGGCCGCCCGGGACCTGGCAATGAGCCAGCCCAGCGTCTCCCGCATCATCGCCGAGCTGGAACAGCGGCTCGGCGTCCCGCTGCTGCTCCGCTCCCCCCGCGGCCTGACCGCGACCGAGACCGGCCAATCCTTCCACCTCGAGGCCATCCGCATCCTCGACAGCCTCGAGGAGGCGGAGGCGAATGCCCGCGGCGCCCAGGCCGCGCTGACCGGCAATGTCCGCGTCGCCTGCGTCGCCGCCTTCTTCAATGCCGTGGTGCTGCCCTGGCTGCGGGACTTCCTCCTGGCCAATCCCGGCCTCACCCTGGAAGCCAGGCTCGACCCGAAGCCCGTGGACCTCACCGAGGATGGCATCGACCTCGCCATCCGCTTCGGGCCGATACGCCAGCAATCCCTCATCGCCCGCCGCCTCGGCCGGATCGACTTCGCGCTCTTCGCCTCGCCCGACTACCTCGACCGCCACGGCATGCCGGAGACGCCCGAGGAACTTGCGAACCACGACTTCTGCCGCCTCACCGTCACCCGTCCGAACGGCTCCCTGACCCTGGACGGGCCGGATGGCCGCACCGTCACCGTCGAGACGCATGGCCGCTTCGGCGCCGATAGCGTGGATACCACCCACCTCGCCGCCCGCGCCGGCCTCGGCATCGCCCTGCTGGCGCCCTGGGCGGTCATGGAGGAGATCACCGCCGGCCAATTGGTCCCGGTGCTGCCCGGCTGGCGGGCCGAACCGCGGGATGTCCATGCCGCCTGGACCGGCGGCCATGCCCTGCCGCGCCGGGTCCGCGCCGTGCTCGACCTGCTGGTGGAAAAAGCCGCCGGCGAGCCGCGGCTGAGGGCTCGCTGATCGCCTGCGGCTCAAGTCACGCTGATGGCCTTCACCAGATACCGGTACCGATAGACCTCCCGCAGCCCCATCCGCCGCTGCAGGGCCAGCGAGGCCGCATTGGTCGTCGCCACCTGCGCCCAGAGGATCTCGGCCCCCGACCCTGCGGCCCAATGCGCCGCCGCGCCGATGATCCGCTCGCCGAGGCCCCGCCGGCGGAATTCCGGCCGCGTTGCCAGGTCGAAGATCCCGCAATACCGCCCATCCGCCACCGCGAAGAGGCAGGCGGCATCCACCCCCTCCTCCCGCAGCAGCAGCCAGGCTCCCGATGCCGCCAGCAGGTCGGGGTTGCGCAGCTTCTCGGCGCGCCGCTTCTCGCTCTGGTACTCGGCGGTCGCCACCACCGCCATCCAATCCGGCTCCGGCCCGTCCAGCCGCCGCACCGCCGGATCCGCCACCGGCCGCAGCGGGCCGGCATGCACGATCGTCTCCTCGCCATCGGCATAGCCACGCGCGCGCAGCAGCGCTTCCAGCCCCGGCGGGTCCAGCGGCGTCAGCCGGAAGCGGCATGGCAGGCCCAGCCTGGCATAGGCCTGCTCGATCCGCCCGACCCGCGCCGGCAGTTCCGGGTCCGGCGCCGGATCGGTCGAGCAGACCGCATTCGCCCGCCCCGTCCCGCCGAGGAAGGCCTTCATCACGAAGGGCCCGTCGAAGCCATGGCGCGGCGCCGGCAGCGCCGTCAGGCAGGCGCGCTCCAGCGCGACAATCTCGGCCTGCATCAGCCGGCGGTCAGTTTCAGCCGGCGGATCAGCGCCTCCTCCCGCGCCACCGTCTCCCGCAGCAGCACGCCATAGGCGGCGCTGTCGCGGTATTCGTCCGGCATGTCGTAGCGGGTCAGCATGGCGCGGAATTCGTCGGAGCGGGCCGAGGCGGCGAAGGCATCGTGCAGCACCTTGGTCACGCCCGGATCCATGCCGGCCGGGCCGACCAGCCCGAAGGGCGTAGTGACCACCATGTCGTAGCCCAGCTCCCGCAGGGTCGGCGCCTGCGGCCAGCGGGCCAGCCGCTCCGCGTTCCAGACATGCAGGAAATCCGCCGCCCCGCCGTCGACCAGCGCCCCGAGCCCGGAGCCGCCCGCCATGATATCGATATGCCCGCCGAGCAGCGCCTGGGACCCATCCGCATCGCCGCGGAAGGGGACATGGATGGCATTGATGCCCTCCTTCTCCGCCAGCTCCGCCAGGGTCACGTGCGGCGTCCCATTCGCCCCGGTGGAGCCATAGGAGAGCTCACCCGGCCGCCGCTTCGCCTCGGCGATGAAATCCGCCCAGCCGCGCGGAAAGCGCCCGGCCTTGGCGATGGTCATGAAGGTATAGCCGGTGACGCAGAGCACCGGGCTGAAGTCGCGCAGCGTGTCATAGGCCAGCTTCTGCAGCAGCTGCACGCGGATGGCGGAGGCCGGCATCTGCGTCAGCAGATAGCCATCCGGCCTGGCCCGGGCGACCATCGCCGCGCCGAGGGTATTCGCCGCGCCCGGCCGGTTGTCCACCACCACCTGCTGCTGCAGATGGCGGGACGCCCCTTCGGCCAGGGCCCGCAGGGTGACATCCGTGGTGCCGCCGGGCGGGAAGGGAATGATCATCGTAATCGGCCGGTTCGGGAATCCGGCCTGCGCCCGCGCCACCCAGGGCGCAGCCACCGCCATCCCTGCCGCCGCACCCATCACCAGGCGTCGGCCCGGCATGGCATCACTCGGTTTCACCATCACTGTTCCCCGTCTCGGCGGCGCACCATGCCGCCGGGGACCGGCCCTGGCCAGTGATGTTGCGTATGGGGCGACGAGGCTGAGGGAGGCGGCCCCGCGGTCGCGCACATGTTGTGGCTGCCATCGCGGATGTCATGGCCTTGGTGCTCCCCTGGCGCCGCGGACTGTGCCATCATCTCCCCACGGGACGCTGGCTGCGCACCCCCGGTCGCATCCCCCCCTCCTGGCGACCGTGGGGACCCCCCCCAAGCCGGCCAGCGTCCCGGGTTCAATCCCATCCTTCAGCCTGTCGCTCAGTCCTCTGCGGCAAGCCGCGTGACCGCCTCGCGGTAGGTCGCCTCGAACAGCGCATCCAGCCGCGGGTTCACCCCCTTGGCCCCGGCCGCGACCCGCCCGGCCCAGCCGACATATTCCAGGCGCCGCGCATGGCCCCAGCCGGCCGGCGGGCTCGCCACGATGGTCCGCAGGTTGGAGATCTTGTCGGCCAGCTTCACCTGCTTCGCCGCGGCCGAGGCCTTGGCGGCATGCCGCACCTGCAGGCCCTTGCGGACCTCCTTCGGCAGCGACTTGTCATCCGAAACCTCGGCCACGATCCCCGCCACCTCGGCGCCGAATTCCGCCTCGATCCGCGCCAGGGTGACCGGCTCCGGATCGGCGTCGCTATCCTCGACCGTGTCGTGCAGCAGCCCGGCGACGATGGCCGCCAGCGGCGCGTCCTGTGCGGCCAGGATCTCGGCCACCTCCAGCACATGGTTCACATAGGGCTCGGCCGCCGCGCCCTTCCGCCGATGGGTGGAATGCACCCGCGCGGCGAAGGCGGCAGCCCGCAGGGTCAGGGCAAGCGGAGCCTCTTCCTGGGCCATTCGGTCTCCTTGGGTCTCGACATGGAAAGGGGGGCTTTCGCCCCCCGGTCGTCTAGGTATTCATCGCGTCGAAGAAGTCCTGGTTGGTCTTGCTGTACTTCAGCTTGTCCAACAGGAACTCCATCGAGTCCTGCGTGCCCATCGGGTTCAGGATCCGCCGCAGCACCCACATCTTCGCCAACGCGGCACGGTCCACCAGCAGCTCTTCCTTGCGGGTGCCGCTCTTGGTGATGTCGATCGCCGGGAAGGTCCGCTTATCGGACAGCTTGCGGTCCAGGATGATCTCCGAGTTGCCGGTGCCCTTGAACTCCTCGAAGATCACCTCGTCCATGCGGCTGCCGGTATCGATCAGCGCCGTGGCGATGATGGTCAGGCTGCCGCCTTCCTCGATGTTCCGCGCCGCGCCGAAGAAGCGCTTCGGCCGCTGCAGCGCATTGGCGTCCACGCCGCCGGTCAGCACCTTGCCGCTGCTCGGCACCACGCTGTTGTAGGCACGGCCGAGCCGGGTGATGGAATCCAGCAGGATCACCACGTCCCGCTTGTGCTCGACCAGGCGCTTGGCCTTCTCGAGCACCATCTCCGTCACCTGCACGTGCCGCGTCGCCGGCTCGTCGAAGGTGGAGGCGACCACCTCGCCACGCACGGTGCGGGCCATGTCGGTCACTTCCTCGGGCCGCTCGTCGATGAGCAGCACCATCAGGAAGACTTCCGGGTGGTTGGCGGTGATGGACTTGGCGATGTTCTGCAGCATCACCGTCTTGCCGGTGCGCGGCGGCGCCACGACCAGGGCGCGCTGGCCCATGCCGATCGGCGCGATCAGGTCGATGATGCGGTGGGTGTAGTCCTTGGTCGGGCCCTTGCCGACCGCCTCCGCCTCGGCATTCTCCATCTTCAGCCGGCGGTTCGGATAGAGCGGCGTCAGGTTGTCGAAGTTGATCCGGTGGCGCAGCGCCTCCGGCGGCTCGAAGTTGATGGCATTGACCTTCAGCAGCGCGAAGTAACGTTCGCCATCCTTCGGCGCGCGGATCTGGCCCTCGACGGTATCGCCCGTCCGCAGGCCGAAGCGCCGCACCTGGGCGGGGCTGATGTAGATGTCGTCAGGCCCGGGCAGGAAATTCGCCTGCGGGCTGCGCAGGAAGCCGAAGCCATCCGGCAGGATCTCCAGCGTGCCTTCGCCGAAGATCGCCTGGTCGTTTTCCGCCAGTTGCTTGAGGATCGCGAACATCATGTCCTGCTTGCGCAGGCTGGATGCGTTCTCGATCTGCAACTCCTCGGCGAAGGAGAGGAGGTCGGCGGGGCTCTTGGCCTTCAATTCGGAAAGATGCATGGCGCGGTGCGTCCGGATGCGAGGGGACAGGACGGTCCCAATGAGGCCGGGTCTGCGCAGCAGGCTGCGCCTTTGGACCGGCCCTTCCGCCTGGGCCACGAACACGGCCCGCATGCGGGCCGGGGCCAATGGCCGGCGATGTCCCAAGGAAGGAGGAGGGAGGGAGGTGAACCGGCGCTGATCGCGCTGCCCACCCCGAGGAAGCGACGGGACCCTAGGGACCGGACCGCTGGCCGTCAACCCGGCAGTTGGCAAGACCCCACGTTATAGTCAAGCCTGAGTGCCGGAAAACACGCGGTTGTCAGAAGGGCTTCACGATCACCATCAGCACGATGACGATCATCAGCACCGTCGGCACCTCGTTCATCGCCCGCCAGTGGCGCTCGGTCTTCGGCCGCCCATCCGCCAGGAAGCCCTTGCGGGCCTTGGCCAGGTACATATGGAAACCGGTCATGAGCACCACCGAGAGCAGCTTCAGGTGCCACCAGCCGCCGTGCCAATCGACCGCCCCCGGGGTCAGAACCAGGGTGATCCCCAGCAGCCAGGCGACGATCATGGCCGGGTTCATGATGGCCCGCAGCAGCCGCCGCTCCATGACCTTGAACAGCTCGCTCTCCGGCCCGCCGACCGCGACCTGGGAGTGATAGACGAAGAGCCGCGGCAGGTAGAACAGCCCGGCCATCCAGGCGATCACCGCAATCAGGTGGAAGGCCTTGGTCCAGGGATAGGCAGCCGCCAGCACGTCCAGGGTCATCGCCTCAGGTATCCTGGCCGGCGCAGCTCTCGACCGGCCGGGTGAAGGCGACCCAGCCATCCCCCTGCGGCAGGCAGCCATTCGCCCAGTCGCCCTGGAAGACCCGGCCCCGCACCGTCAGCCGGCCCTGCCCCTGCGGATGCCCGGCCCGCAGCTTGCCCTCGAACTCGATGCCCAGGCGGGGCAGCGCCATCCGCCCATCGACCAGCCGGTCATCCCGGAACAGGCCTTCCTCCTCGCTGACCACCGAGTCTCCCTCGGAGATGGTCAGCTTGCCGCGGCCGTCGTTCTTGCCGCGGACGATATCGCCCAGGTAGTCCATCCGCCGCACCTCGCCGCGGCTGCGCCAGGTGACCACCGCGCGCCCGGGGCCCTCGGCCGGCCCCTCCGGGCATTTGCCGTTCCAATCGGCGACGATGTCGCTCGCCCCCGGCTCGATCCCGCCGGCCCAGAGCCAGCAGCCGCTCGCCGGATCCGCGACCCAGCCGGCCCGGCCGCCCGGCACCATCCGCTCCGCCTCGGGCGGCTCGCCCGCCGCCATCAGCCCCAGCGCCAGCACGGCGACCAGCAACCCGCTTCCGATCCGTCCCCCGACTCGCCCAACGTCCCGCATGGTCCTGCTCCTCATCCGGCAATGCCAAGAAGACCCGGCAATTCCGCCATGCTGGCGAAGGGGACGGCGCCCACCGCCGCCAGCACCCTGGCATCGGTATCCCGCGCGAAGCCCATGACCCGGCAGCCGGCCGCGATCCCGGCCCTTGCGCCCAGCAGGCTGTCCTCCACCACCACGCAATCCCGTGGCAGCGCCCCGCAGGCCTCGGCGGCCGCCAGATACATGTCCGGCGCCGGCTTCGGCCGCGGCACATCCTGGTAGCTGAAGACCCGATCGCCGAAGAAGGCCGTCAGTTCCAGCCGCTCCAGCTTCGCCGCCAGCTCGCCGCGGGTGGAATTGGAGGCGACCGCCAGCGGCAGCCCTGCCGCCGCCACCGCCCGCAAGGCCGCCACGGCGCCGGGGATGGCCTCCACCCCGTCATGCAGCGCCTGGGCGATCCGCCGGGACAGCGCTGCGCCCCAATCCGCCGGCAGGGTGCCGCAGCGGGCGCGGATCATCGGCATCATCTCCGGCAGCGCCATCCCGAGGAAGGTCTCCCGCGCCTGTTCCGGCGTCAGCCGCCAGCCGCGTTCAGTGAGGTCCAGCGCCACCATGCGGTTCACCAGCCCCTCGCTATCGGCCAGCACCCCGTCGCAATCGAACAGCACCGCCGCCGGGCGCACGGGCATCGTCATCAGGCCATTTCCTTCGCACGGGCCGGCGCCTTGGCATGCGGGCAATCGCCGAAGGGCTTCGGGCATTGCCGCGCCCCGGCGAAGCTGCACAGCCGCCGGCTGCCCGCCACCGCGCCCTTCACCAGCACGCCCAGCGCGCCGATGAAGCCGGGGTCGCTGTTCTGCGCCGGCACCCGGAAATACCCTGGCACGCCCAGCCGCTCGGCCTCCTCGCGGTATTCCACATCCAGCTCGACCAGTGTCTCGGAATGCTCGGAAACGAAGGCGATCGGGCAGACCAGCACCGCCACCTTGTCATGCCCGGCCCGCTCGAGCTCCAGCTCGGTGCTCGGCCCGATCCACTTCTGCGGCGTGACGCGGGATTGGTAGCAGACCACGTGGTCCAACTCGGGGATCGCCAGATGCCCGACCACCGCGGCCACCGTCTGCTCCACCTGCCACTGGTAGGGATCGCCGCCCTTCACGATGCTCTCCGGCAACCCATGCGCCGAGAACAGGATCCGCAGCTTCACCTCGGGCGGCAGGCTCGCCCGGGCCCGGCAATAGGCCGCTTGCACCTCCGCCGCCGTCGCCGCGGCGAAGCCGGGGTCCGAATGGTAGCAGCAGAGCGTCGTGGTCGGCACCTTCAGCCCGATCTTGGCCGCGGCCTGGTCCCAGGCCGCCACGCTGCTGCCGGTGGTGGTGGTGGAATACTGCGGATAGAGCGGCAGAAGCACCACCTGGTCCGGCCCCCAGGCCTGCACCGCCCGGGCCGCTGCGTCGCTCATCGGGTGCCAGTAGCGCATGGCGGTGAAGCAGCGGTACTGGGCCTCCCCGCCATCCCGGTTCAGCAGCGCTTCCAGGTTGCGCCCCTGTTCCTCCGTCAGCTCCAGCAGCGGCGACTTGCCGCCGATGATGGCGTAATTCTCGCTGGCCGCCTTGGTCCGCCGCTTGGCGATGAATTTTCCCAGCCAGGGCCGGATGAAGCCCGGCACCCGCAGGATGGCGGGGTCGGTGAACAGGTTCTCCAGGAAGGGCCGCACGCTTTCCGGCGCATCCGGCCCCCCGAGGTTGAACAACACCACCGCCACCCGCTGCATCGAAATCCCTCGGCCCATCGGTTACGCCAATTTGGCGGTTACGCAGATTTGGCCGCGCCGCAGCGGATCAAGCCAGAACTTGCACGAGGCGGGGGTTAGCCCGTCCGCACCAGTCGCACCAGGGCCGAGACGTGATCCGGCGACGTCACCTTCTCGATCCCATGCCCCAGGTTGAAGATGAAGGGCCGCCCCCGCATCGCGCCGAGGATCGACCGCGCCTCCGCCTCTAGCGCCATCCCGCCCGTCACCAGCGACAGCGGGTCGAGGTTGCCCTGCAGCGTCATCCCCTCGGGCACCACCGAGGCGGCGAAGCGCAGGTCCATGCTGGTATCGATGGCGCAGCACTGCACCCCGGTCCGCTGGGCATATTCCGCCAGCATCGACCCGGCCAGGCGGGGGAAGCCGATGATCGGGATGTCCGGCTGCCGCTTGCGGATCGCCCGCACCAGGGTCGCGGTCGGCTCGATCACCCAGCGGCGGAACTGGCTGGGGGAAAGTAGCCCGGCCCAGCTGTCGAACAGCATCAGCACCTCGGCCCCCGCCTCCGCCTGGGCCAGCAGGTAGTCCGTGGTCGCCTCGATCAGGGTGCGGATCAGTTTCCCGAACAAGGCCGGGTCGGCATAGGCCATGCCCCTTGCCGCGGCGAAGTCCCGGCTGCCATGGCCTTCCACCATGTAGCAGGCGACGGTGAAGGGGCTGCCGGCGAAGCCGATCAGCGTGGTCTTCGGTGAGTCGGCGTCGAGCGCCGCCCGCACCAGCCGCACCGTTTCCATGATCGGGGCCGCATTGGCCGCGCAGACCGTGGGATCCAGCCGGCCGATCGAGGCCGCATCCCGGACCGGCTCCAGCACCGGCCCCTCGCCCTCGGCGAAGCGCAGCGGCTGCCCCATGGCCCAGGGCACCATCAGGATATCGGAGAAGAGGATGGCGCCATCCATGCCGTAGCGGCGGATCGGCTGCAGCGTCACCTCGGCCGCCATCTCCGGTGTGGTGCACAGCGCGATGAATCCACCGGCCTGGGCCCGGATCTCCCGGTACTCCGGCAGGTAGCGTCCGGCCTGGCGCATCAGCCACATCGGCGGCGGCCAGACGGCCTCCCCGGCCAGGGCCCGCAGGATCGGTTTCGCAGTCTGATTGGCGGTTTGGCCGGACATGTCGCTCTCCATCGCGCCTATCCCTCGCAAGAAAACAAGATTCTTGAAAGGTTGTTGTAGCGGTAGGGCCTGTGGATGATGTGGACGCAATTACTCAGGCGTCCATCCACAGGCTTGTCCACCGTTCGGCTGAGTCGGATGTGCCGCTGAGTCATGGACCGACTCGGAGGCATCCCCGAGTCACCCGACTCAGCACGGGAATCCCATACCGCCCGTCGGATCGAATTGGACTCAGGCACCCGACTCACAATTCGCCGCCCCGGACGCGGAGTTTTCCCGGTTATCCCCCGCGCCTTCACGCTATCCTCACCGGATGTCCCACCGATCCATCAACCTCCACCTGGTCTCCGACAGCACGGGCGAGACGTTGAACTCGATCACCCGAGCCACCCTCTCGCGCTTCGAGGACCACCATGTCGTCCACCATCGCTGGAGCCTCATCCGCTCCCGCCTGCAGCTCGACCGGGTGCTGGAGGGCCTGACGCATGAGCCCGGCCCGGTCCTCTTCACCCTGGTGGACCGCAGCCTGCGCCTGGCGCTGGAGGAGAGCTGCTCGCGCCTCGGCGTGCCCTGCCTCTCGGTGCTCGATGAGGTGATGGACCTGCTCCAGGGCCAGCTCGGCGCCCGCGCCAAGGAAAAGCGCGCCGCCCAGCACGTCATGGATGCCGATTATTTCCGCCGGATCGATGCCATGCACTACGTGCTGTCGCATGACGACGGCCAGGGCACCGCCGGCATCCATGAGGCCGATGTCTGCCTCGTCGGCGTCTCCCGCAGCAGCAAGACCCCGACCTGCTTCTACCTGGCCAATCGCGGCATCAAGGCCGCCAATGTCCCGATCGTGCCGAATTCGGAACTGCCGCCCGAACTCGGTGCCCCGCCCTGCCCGGTGGTCGGCCTCACCATCGAGACCAATGCGCTGATCGAGATCCGCCGCCACCGGCTACGGCTGATCGGCGCCGATGGCGTCCGCCAGGACACCAACGACTATATCGACCATGACAGCGTGAAGGCCGAGATCCTCTCCGCCCGCCGGCTCTGCAACCAGCATGGCTGGCCGGTCATCGACGTGACCCGCCGCAGCATCGAGGAAACCGCCGCCACGGTCCTCCAGCTCATGGAAGCCTGGCACGCCCGCCGCAGCGCCATGCCCGAACCGGCGCAGCCCGGCCATGGCCCCACCGATCCGGCCGCCGCGGTGCTCGGCGGCAAGCCGTGATCCAGCGGCCCGAACCCACCCTCATCCTCGCCACCGCCAGCACCGCCCGCCGCGCCGTCCTGGCCGCCGCCGGCCTGCAATTCACCGCCCAGGCCGCCGCGGTGGACGAAGCCGCCATCAAGGAAAGCGCCCAGGCCGAGGGCCTGCCCGCCACCGAGGCCGCCATGCTGCTGGCCGAGGCCAAGGCGCAGCGCATCGCCCGCCGCAACCCGGAAGCCCTGGTGATCGGCGCCGACCAGATGCTGGTCTGTGACGGCCGCTGGTACGACAAGCCGCCGGACCTCGCCGCCGCCCGCACCCAGCTCCTCGCCCTGCGCGGCCGCCCGCATGAGCTGGTGACGGCCATGGTCTGCTGGCGGCAGGGCCAGCGCATCTGGCAGCACCTCGCCCGCCCCAAACTGGTGATGCGGGATTTCTCCGAGGAATTCCTCGACGCCTATCTCGCGGCCGAGGGCGAGGCGGTGCTCGGCTCGGTCGGCGCCTATCGGCTGGAGGCGCTGGGCGTGCAGCTCTTCGCCGCCATCGAGGGCGAGCACAGCGCCATCCTCGGCCTGCCGTTGGTGCCGCTGCTCGGCTTCCTGCGCGGCCACGGCGTGCTGCTGGCCTGACCTACCGCTCCGCCGGTGGCACCACCGCATCCAAGGTCCGGCCCAAGGCCGCGATCGCCTCCGGCGTCAGCCGCCGGATCTCCTGCGCCAGCCGGTTGGCCAGGGCCGTCGCCTCCGGGCTCAGCCCCGCCGTATCCAGCACCACCCGCGGGTGGGAGACCCGGGCGAGCCGGACCATCTCCTCCGCATCGTCCCAGATCAGGCCGAAGAACTCGTTCACCTGATGGATCAGCCCCGGCGAGGGCCGTCCCCGATGCCCATGCTCCAGCGCCGAGAGATAGGCCGGCGAGACATGCAGCGCCGCCGCCAGCGAGGCCTGGCTCACCCCATGCGCCTCCCGCAGCCGCCGCAGCCGGGTACCGAAGGGGGTCATCCCCGCTTGCGCAGCAGCAGGTGCACCGCGCCGGGATTGCTCGCATGCGGATGCGCCGCCCCCAGCACCAGCGGCCGAAGATCGGCCATGTTCAGCCAGAAGGGCAGCTCCCGCCGCAGTACGCCGCCCTCGAGCGTGGAGCCCTTGCCGGTGACGATCGCCACGCAGCGGCAGCCATCCGCCTGGGCCTCGTGCAGGAAGCGCCGCACCGCGCCATGCGCCTCATGCGCCCGCCGCCCGTGCAGATCGAGCGTCCGCTCCGGCCGGGTGCGGCCGCGCCGCAGCTCCTTCCAGCGCTTGCCGTCGATCCCCGGGGGCGGCGCCCCGACCTGGATCTCCGTCACCCCGCGATGCACGCCCAGCGCCGGCCGCGGCGCGGCAGGGGCCGCCGGTGCCGTGGCGGCGGGCGCGACCTCCGGCGGCTTCGCCTCGGCCGGCGGCGGCGCCAGGGCCTTGCCCGGCATCGGCGCCACCTGGGCATGCGCGGTCCAGGCCTGCCACAGCAGCTTGTCGACCTCCGTCAGCCCCCGGCGGGGCCGCTTCGCCGGCGGCACCAACCGCATGGCCATGGCCGGCGATCAGTCCCCGGGCGCGGGCGGGCCGTCCGGCACGGCGACCGGCGGCGGCACCGCCACGTCGCCCATCGGCAGCGCCGCGGGGTCGTCATCCACCAGGATCACGTGCAGCCGGCGTGGCCCATGCGCGCCGAGCTCCAGCGTCTGCTCGATATCCGCCGAGCGCGAGGGCCCGGTGACGAACATGATGTTGCGCGGCATGAAGCCGCCGCTGCGCGCATCCCGGTTCTCCGCCCGCAGCAGGTCCCAGGCTTCCTCATAGGCGCCGACGACGCGGCTGGCGCGCAGCACCACCACCTCCGTCTCGACCAGCAGGTTCAGGGTGGTCGGCCGCTCGGGCGCCGAGGGCAGCATCAGCGTCCCGGTCTCGGCCACCGCGGCATAGCCGTGCTGCAGGCTGACCTGATCCGTCGCCTGCGCTCGCCGCTGCTCGAAGGCCAGCAGCGGCCGCGCCGCCCAGGGCACCGCCGTTAGCTCCGGATGCGGCGCCATGACGAAGCGGGAGGGCAGGTTCTGCGCCGCCAGATACTCGCCCATCGCCGCGGGGATGGCGGCATGGTCCGGCACCCGCTCGACCGTGCCGAACTCCTTCTCCACGTTGCGAATGAACAACGCGACCTGCTCCGGCCGCGGCAGCCGGGACCGCTGCGGGATCAGGTGGCGCGGATGGGTCGCCAGCCGCCCGCCCAGCATCGCCTGCTGGTCCGCCGGCAGCGAACCGCGCTTCAGGCCGCGCCGGATGGCGCCGAGGATCGCGTCTTTGGTCATGCCTTAGCCTTATGCCCTTTGGCCTTATACCCTGGGGAGGTGCCGCGGTAGCGCCTCACCGCCGCCGCCGGGTCTTGGCGTATTGCGCCATGAAGGTGCCGCCCTGCGGCACCGGCAGGTCACGCCCCGCGGTCCAGCCCCCGGCCAGCGGCATCGACCTGAAGGCCCCCTTGCCCCGCCCGAGCAGCCCGAGCACCCCCGTCGCCGCCCGCGTCGCCAGCCGGTACAGCGCCGGCCGCTTGGCGAACCAGGCCCAGAGGGCGAGGTTGCTCCGCGCCGCCGCCGGCGTCAGGTGGCGCTCGAACTCCCGCTCCCGCCAATGCCGCATCATCTTCGGCAGCGGGATCTTCACCGGGCAGACGGCCTCGCAGCGGCCGCAGAAGGTGCTGGCATTGGGCAGCATCCCGGTCTTGTCGATGCCGACCAGCGACGGCGTCAGCACGCTGCCCATCGGCCCCGGATAGACCCAGCCATAGGCATGGCCGCCGACCGCGCCATAGACCGGGCAGTGGTTCATGCAGGCGGCGCAGCGGATGCAGCGCAGCATCTCCTGGAACTCGGTGCCGATCATGTTGGACCGGCCGCCATCGACCAGCACCACATGGTACTCCTCCGGCCCGTCCAGGTCCGCCTCGCGCCGCGCCGCGGTGCTGAAGGTCGTGTAGACGGAAAAGTCCTGCCCGGTGGCCGAGCGCGCCAGCAGCCGCAGCAGGCTGGTCGCGTCCTCCAGCGTCGGGACCACCTTCTCGATGCTGGCCAGCGCGATATGCACCCGCGGCAGGGTTTGGGTCAGGTCGCCGTTGCCCTCGTTCGTCACGATGACGCTGCTGCCGGTCTCGGCGATGAGGAAATTGGCGCCGGTGATCCCGACGTCGGCCGCGAGGAAGCGGTCCCGCAGCCGGGTCCGCGCTTCGGCCAGGATGTCCCGCCGTTCGTGGAAGACGCGGTCCTGGGGCAGGTCGGTGTGCAGCCGGCGGAAGTCGGCTTCCCAGTCCTCCCGGTTCAGGTGGAAGGCCGGGGCGATGATGTGGCTCGGCGCCTCCCCCCGGAGCTGGAGGATGTATTCGCCCAGGTCGGTCTCGACCGGCTGGATGCCATGCGCTTCCAGATGGTGGTTGATCCCGAGTTCCTCGGAGATCATCGACTTGCCCTTGGTGACCGTCTTCGCCCCGGCCGCCTTGCAGATCTCGAGCACCACCGCCCGCGCGTCATCCGGCGTCGAGCACCAATGCACCTTGCCGCCGGCGGCGATCACCTTCTGCTCGAAGGCCTCGAGGTAGAAGTCGAGATTGGCGAGGGTGTGGTTCTTGATGTCGCGGCCGATGTCCCGCAGCCGCTCGAATTCCGGCAGGTTGGCAACGGCCGTGGCGCGCCGTTGCAGGAAGGCGCCCTTGGCGGTGCCGAGCGCCTTCTGCAGCCCGGGGTTCGCCAGGGCGCGGGCGGAATTCTCCTTGAAGGCGGGGGAAGTGACGTGCACGGGGCAAGGCTCCTGTCTGCCCCCTATGTAGCGTCTTCAGGCCCCTTGGTCAGGGGGAGATGCGCTCCTCCGCCCCCGCCAGCTCCCGCATCGCCTCCCGCGCCTGCTCCAACTCGGCCTCGCCCTGGTTCTCCAGCGCCATCAGGCTGTTCTGCGCGCCGCGGGTGGCCCGGATCAGCTCGTCCAGCTTGAGCTGGATCGCCTGGGTATCCCGGTTCTGCGCATTCTGGATCAGGAAGACCATCAGGAAGGTGACGATGGTCGTCCCGGTATTGATCACCAGCTGCCAGGTATCGGAGAAGCCGAAGACCGGCCCGGTGACGGCCCAGGCCACCACCACGGCGACGGCCAGCATGAAGGCCCAGGACCGGCCGGCCTGGTTGGAGGCCCAGTGGGCCGCGTGGGCGAAGAGTTCCGACATCCCCTGGCAACGCCATCGGACCAGGATCGATGCGTTGGCGGTCGATTAAACCACCGCCATGCCGCTTATTCCGCCGCTGCCTGGAAGAACTTGTTCTTCAGCCCCTTCTGGTTCTCGTAGATCGAGCCCTGGGCATCCGCCGGCGGCAGCGGCAGCCGCACCGGCACCTGCGTCAGCCGCGGCTCGATCCCCGCCTTTCCCGCCACCATCAGCGCGTCATAGGCCTCGAGCGTGCCGGGGAAGCCCAGCAGCGGCCAGGCATCCGCCGCCCGGAATTGGAACAGCAGCAGCCGGCGCTCCTTGTTCGATGTATTGGGCGCCGAGCCATGGATCGCCCGCACGTGGTGCACGGTGATCGACCCGGCCTTGCCCGTCAGCGCCACCGCCTTCGCATAGTCGATATCCCCCTTGGTCGGGTCCATGGCACCGCAGAAGCGGCCCTCGGCATGGTGGTCGTGGACCGGGCCCTTGTGGCTGCCGGGGATGATCAGCAGCGGGCCGTTCGCCGGCTCCATGTCGTCCATCATCACGCCGACGGCGGCGAGGTCGTCGTTGGTATGCGGGTAGAAGGCCCAGTCCTGGTGCCACTCCACCGCCGCGCCGTAGCCGGCCGACTTCATGTTCAGCTTGGCCGTATCGAAGCGGATGTCCGGCCCCCAGAGATCCTGCAGCACCGCGACGATCTTCGGGTGGTTGACCAGCGCCGCATAGGCCGGGTCGTGCAGATGCGGCGACTTGATCCGGCGGACCCGCGGCATGGCCGGCGTGTGGCTGTCCTCCAGGTCGTATATCGCGTCATGCGCCGCGACCTGCCGCGCCCGCTCGACGAAGCTGTCGGTCACCCGCCGCAGCTCCGCCAGCTCGGCCGGGGTGAGCACATCGGGGACGACGATGGCGCCGACCCGCTCGTATTCCGCCTTCTGGGCTTCCGTGAGCATTCCTGGTTCCTCCCTAAAAAGCGGCGTGCCGATCCAGGCCTTCGCGCCCTGCGGCGCTGCGGCCATCGGGCCGCCTACCGGTACCAGCGCCTGGCGGCGCGCACCGCTTCCCGCAGGCTGTCGGCCGGGCTGGACGCCCCGGTGGCGACGCGGGCGAACATGTCCACCAGCACCCAATTCTCGGCGACGGCCCCGGCCGCGGGGGTGATCGGCCCGCGATAGCCCTCGTAGAAGGGCGTATCCATGGCGCTGCGATAGACCGCCAGCTTGGGGTCCGAGGCCCAGACCGCGCTCTCCCCATAGGCCTTCAGCGGCTGCGACCAGTAGCCGAGGCATCCCGTAAGCCAGGGGTCGTACTGCTCCACCTCCATCATGAAACGGAGGTACTCCTTCGCCGCATTCGGCGCCCGGGTATAGCGCGGCACCATGCCGGTCAGGGTCAGCGCCGTCTCCGGCGCCTTGGTCGCCAGCCCATAGGGCATCTCGGCATGGTCGGTATCCGCGGCGATCGCGTTCTGCGCCGCATCCTGCGCCGTCTTCAGCGCGTAGTAGACCGAGACGCCGTTCTGGGTCAGCCCGACCTCGCCGCCGATGAAGGCGCGGTTGTTGCTGACGCCGCTCCAGCCCATGGTCCCGGCGATCATCGTCTCCTGCATCGCCCGCGAGTACTCGAGCGCCCGGAGCGTCGAGGGCTGGTCGAGCGCGATCTTGCCCTCCTCGTCCACCAGCGACCCGCCATGCGACCAGAGCAGCCAATTGGCATAGCCCGGCGCATCCCCCGGCGCATGGCTGAGGGCGAAGCCGCAGGGATGCCCGATCCGCTTCAGGGCCTGGCACAGCCGCAGGAATTCGTTGAGGTCGTTCGGGATGCCGCCGAACCCCGCCTCCTTCACCCAGGAGGTGCGATAGACCACCGGCCCGGTGGTGCCGCCCATCGGCAGGCCCATCCAGGCCTCGGCCTTCCACTTCCGGCCATAGACCTTCGCCAGGTCGTACCAGCCGCCGTACTTGGCGCCGAGGTAGTCGGCGAGATCGGTCAGCTCCAGCAGCTTGTCGGCATAGATATGCGCATCGGCACCGAAGCCGATGATGACATCCGGCCCCTGCCCGGTATTGGCGGCGACCGCGACCTGCACCGGCATGTCCGGCCAGTTCACGTAGTCGACCCGCACCTCGATGCCGGTGGCTTCGGTGAAACGCTTCGTATTGGCGTTGAAGATCGCCTCGTCGGGATCGATGTACTTGGCCGGGCGCAGCACCCGGAGGCGCGCGCCGCGTTCCGGGGTGAAGCGCAGCGGCGGCACCTCCGCGATGGGGATGGCCGCCCGGGCTGGCAGTGCCGCCGCCGCCAAAGCCCCAACCCCGAGCGCGATCGCCTGGCGCCGTCCGATGATCGGTTGCATGACCGTCTCCATCCCCACGGGTGTCTCCCCGCCTGGATCGAAGCCTATGGGCAAGGGGCTGCCGTCGTCGAGCCCGATCCGGCTATGATCCGGCCAAACGGAGGAAACCCACATGCATCGCGCCATGGAAGCCTGGCCCGCCCGCGTCGCCGCGGCGGCCGACGTGCCCCGCTGGGGCCGCCATTTGACGGCCGAGGTCCTGCTGGAGATCGGTGCGCAATCCTGGCTGCTCAGCCTGCACGAAGGCCGGATCGTCACGCTGCAGCCCGGCCCCTTCACCATGCCCCGCTTCGCCCTGGCGCTGCGGATCGAGGCCGAGGGTTTCGCCCGCTTCCTGTCCTCCACGCCGCAGCCCGGCTGGCACGACCTGCTGGCGCTGCGCCGCCAGGGCGCGCTGCGGATCGAGGGCGACACCGCCCTCTTCTTCGCCCACCTGCTGTGGTTCAAGGGCGCCCTTGCCCTGCTCGGCGACCGCCCGGCACCCGTGGCCGCCCCCGCCACCCCCTTCGGCGACGTCACCGTCGAGCCCATCACCGGCCGCTACCTGCGGATGGACATCGAGGGCCGCCCCCACCGCGTCTATGTCGAGGAAGCCGGCGAGGGTACGCCCCTGCTGCTGCTCCACACCGCCGGCAGCGACGGCCGCCAATGGCGGGACCTGCTGAACGACCCCGACCTCACCCGCCGCTTCCGCTGCATCGCCTTCGACATGCCGCGCCACGGCAAGTCCAGCCCGCCCCCCGGCTGGGAATCCGAGGACTACCGCCTGACCACCGCCGGCTATACCGGCCTCGTCATGCGCATGATCGAGGCGCTGCGGCTCGACCGACCCATCGTCATGGGCTGCTCCATCGGCGGCCGCATCGTGCTGGACCTGGCGGCGGAACACGCGGCCGCGCTGCGCGGCGTCATCGGTCTGCAGGGCAGCGCCTTCACCGGCAGCTACTACGACCTCTCGGTGCTGCACCACCCGCATATCCATGGCGGCGAGGTCTGCGGCGCCCTGGTCTCCGGCCTGGTCGGCCCCGGCGTGCCGGAGGCGGCCAAGTGGGAGACCCTGTGGCACTACATGCAGGGCGGCCCCGGCATCTTCCGCGGCGACCTGCATTTCTACGCCGAGGAAGGCGACCTCCGCCCCAAGCTGGCGAAGATCGACACGGCGCAATGCCCCGTCGCCCTGCTGACCGGCGAGTTCGACTATTCCTGCCGGCCGGAGGATACGCGCGCCACCGCCGCCGCCATCCCCGGCGCGACCGCCGTCATGATGCCCGGCCTCGGCCACTTCCCGATGAGCGAGAACTACCCGGCGCTGAAGCCCCACCTGCTGCCGGTGCTGGAGGCGATGGCCGCCCGCGCATGATCCTGCGCCTAGCGACGGCAGCGGATATCCCGGCGATCTTCGCCATCCGCACCGCGGTCCGGGAGAATGCCATGACCATGGCCGCGCTGACGGCGAACGGCGTCACGCCCGAGGCCGTCGCCGGCATGCTGGCCACCACCGCCGCCGGCTGGATCGCCGGCGCGGGGGAAGGCTTCGCCATCGCCGATGTCGAGGATGGCAACCTCTTCGCCCTGTTTGTCCACCCGGACCACGAGGGCCGCGGCCTTGGCCGCGCCCTGCTGCGCCTGGCCGAATCCTGGCTGGCGTCCCAGGGCTGGCAGGAGGCCTGGCTCTTCACCGGCGCCGATCGCCGCCTGCGGGCCCAGGGCTTCTACCGCGCCCATGGCTGGCACCCGTCCGGCTGGGCGCCGGCGGGCGAGGAACGGCTGGTGCGCGCCCTCAGCACGCCGTCGCGTGGCGTTCCTTGACCAGCCGCAGCACCGTCTCCGGATCCTCCGCCCACCAGCGGCGGGACAGGATCTCCACCTCGCAGGGACCGGCATAGCCGGCCGCCTCCGCCATCGCCCGGATTGCCGGGATATCGATGACGCCATCGCCCATCATGCCGCGGTCGAAGACGAGGTCGCCGGTCGGCACCAGCCAGTCGCAGGCATGGAAACCGGCGATCCGCCCCTTGGCCCGCGCCACCTGCCGGGCGAGGTCCGGGTCCCACCAGACATGATAGACATCGAGCGCGATGCCGACGCCCTCCCCGAACGCGTCGCAGAGGTCGAGCGCCTGCCCCAGGGTCGAGAGCACGCTGCGGTCCGCGCAGGTCATCGGATGCAGCGGCTCCAGCGCCAGGGTCAACCCCGCCGCCCGCGCCGCCGGCAGCACCTCGGCCAGCCCGTCATGGAACATCGCCCGCGCGCCCGGCAGATCCTTCGACCCCGCCGGCAGCCCGCCGCCGAGCACCACCAGGCAGGCCGCCCCCAGCGCATGCGCCTCCTCGATGGCGCGCAGGTTGTCCTCGATCGCCGCCCGCCGTCCTGCCGCATCCGCCGCCGGGAACATCCCGCCGCGGCAGAGGCCGGAGACGAAGAGCCCCGCATCGCGGATCTGCCGCGCCGCCTGCGCCACCCCGAGTTCCGCCACCTTGTCCCGCCAGGGCGAGATGCCGGGGATGCCATGCCGCGCGCAGCCCTCGATGCATTGCGCGAGGCTCCAGCGGTCCCGCACCGTGACGGTGTTGAGGGACAGCGGCCCGGGGCTGGTCACGCCACCCCCTGCGTCGCCAGCAGCGCACGCATCCGCGCGACGGCCATCTCCGGGTCGGCCAGCAGCCCCGCCGCATCGGCCAGCCGGAACAGCTCGGACAGATGCTGGATGCTGCGGGTCGATTGCTGCCCGCCGACCATGGTGAAATGCCCCTGGTGCCCGTTCAGCCAGGCCATGAAGACCACGCCGGTCTTGTAGAAGCGTGTCGGTGCCTGGAAGATATGCCGGCTCAGCGGCACCGTCGGCGCCAGGATCGCGTGGAACTGCGTCAGGTCGTTGTGCGAGAGCGCCGCCAGCGCACCCCCCACCGCCGGCGCGATCGGGTCGAAGATGCCGAGCAGCGCATCCGAATGGCCCTGGGCATCGCCCGCGATCAGCTCCGCGTAGTTGAAGTCGTCGCCGGTATACATGCGCACGCCGCCGGGAAGGCGCCGCCGCATGGCGATCTCCTTCTCCTTGTCGAGCAGCGAGATCTTCACTCCATCCACCTTGGCGGCACTGGCCTCGATGACGGCCAGCGCCGTCTCCATCGCCAGGTAGTGGTCGCCACTGCCCCAGTAGCCATCGAGCGCCGGGTCGAACATCTCCCCCAGCCAATGGATGATCACCGGCTGCGCCACGCCGCCGAGGATGCGGGCATAGACCCGTTCGTAATCCGCCGGCGATCGCGCCGCCTTGGCCAAGGCGCGGGACGCCATCAGGATGATGCGCCCGCCCATCTTCTCGATGGCCTCGCATTGTTCTTCGTAGGCGCGGATCACGTCGTCCACCGTCACCTCCGGCCCCGGCGCGAGGTGATCCGTCCCCGCCCCGCTCGCCATGACGGCGCCCGGCACGTCCTGCATCGCGTCGAGGCTGCGGCGGATCAGCTCCTGCGCCGCCACCCAGTCGAGGCCCATGCCGCGCTGCGCCGTATCCATCGCCTCGGCCACGCCGAGGCCGAGCGACCAGAGGTGCCGGCGGAAGGCGATGGTCCGGTCCCAATCGACCTTGGCATCCAGCCAGGGGTCCTGCTCCGCCAGTGGGTCCGCCACCACATGCGCCGCCGCCAGCGCCACCCGCGGAAAGGGCGGCGTCGCCTTGGGGAAGACCCGCGACGCACTGGTGGTGAAGGCCTCGATCCGGTTGCCCTTCGGCAGGTTGATGCTGGGCATGGTTCAGCCCTCCAGCGCCGGGATGTCGATCCAGCGCCGCTCCCGCCAGCTGCGCAGCCCGGCCTCGGCGAGCTGCACGCCCTTTGCCCCCGCCATCAGGTCCCAGGGAAAGCTGTTGGTCTCGCCGGCCAGGTAGCGGAGGAACATCTCCCACTGCACCCGGAAGCCGTTGGGATAGTCCTGGCTGTTCGGCACCTCCTGCCAGCCGGCGAAGAAGTCGATCGGTTGCGGCACGTCGGGGTTCCACACCGGCTTCGGCGTGGCGACGCGGCTCTGCGTCCAGCACTTCTGCAAGCCGGCGATGGCGCTGCCATGGGTGCCGTCCACCTGGAAGGTCGCCAGGTCGTCCCGCCGCACCCGCGTCACCCAGCTGGAATTAATATGCGCGATGATGCCACCCTTGAGCTGGAAGGTCGCATAGGCCGCATCGTCGACATCGGCCGTGTAGGGCTTGCCGTCCTCGCCGATGCGGGTCGGGATATGCGTCGCACCCAGGCAGGAAACGCTCTCGACTTCCCCGAACAGGTTATCGAGCACGTAGCGCCAGTGGCAGAGCATATCGAGGATGATGCCGCCACCCTCGGCCGCCTTGTAGTTCCAGCTCGGCCGCTGCGCCGGCTGCAGGTCGCCCTCGAAGACCCAGTAGCCGAACTCGCCCTTCACCGCGCAGATGCGGCCGAGGAAGCCGCTGTCGATCACCATCTTCAGCTTGCGGAGACCCGGCAGGAACAGTTTGTCCTGCACCACCCCGTGCTTGATGCCGGCGTCCTTGGCCAGCTTCGCCACCCGCAGCGCATCCGCCAGGTTATCGGCGGTCGGCTTCTCCACATAGATATGTTTGCCCGCCGCGATTGCCTGCTCCACCAGCCCGGCGCGAAGCTGCGTCGTCGCCGCATCGAAAAACAACTCATCCTTCGGATCCGCCAGGCAGGCATCGAGGTCGGTGCTCACCCGCGCCACGCCATGCGACTTGGCCAGCGCCTCCAGCTTCTCCCGGTTGCGGCCGACCAGGATGGGGTCCGGCATCAGCCGGTCGCCATTCGCCAGCCGCATGCCGCCATCGGCGCGGATGGCGGCGATCGACCGGATCAGGTGCTGGTTGGTCCCCATGCGGCCGGTCACGCCGTTCATGATGATGCCGATGCGGCGTTCCGCCATTCTCCGTTCCTCCCTCGGTGCGCGTCAGCCCCAGGCGGAGTGTTTCACGTGGATCAACCGCCCAGCCGGATGCAGGTAACTGCCCGGTTACTCTGCGCCGGCGGTGGGCCAAGTCAAGGACCCGGTGTCAGGGACGGAGGTACCCCAGCACCACCGCCACGCTATGCGCCTCCCGCGCCCGCAGCGCCGCCTCGGACTCCAGCCCGGCGCCGAAGATGGTCGAAAGCGTATGGATATTCGCCAGGTAGAAATGCCCAAGCGCGACGATGGTCACGTAGAGCTGCATCGGATCGACGCCCTCGCGGAAGAGCCCCGCCGCCACGCCCCGTTCCAGCACCGCCCGGATCTGCTCCAGCAGCGGTGAATACATCGCGGGCACCTGCGCCGAGCGCTTCAGATAGGCCGCCTGGTGGATATTCTCCTGGTTCAGCAGGGCGACCAGTTCGGGATGCGCCGCGGTGTAGCGCAGGTTGAACTCCACCAGCCGCTGCATCGCCGCCGCCGGCGGCAGCGCATCCACCTGCAACGCCCGTTCCTCCGCGCGCTTGGCGGCATAGGCGCCTTCCAGCACCACCAGCCAGAGCTCCTCCTTGCTGCCGAAATGCGCGTAGAGCATCCGCTTGTTGGCACCCGCCCGCAGCGCGATCTCATCGACCCGCGCCCCGGCCAGCCCCTTCGCGGCGAACTCTCCCAGCGCCGCGTCGAGGATGCGCTGCCGCGTCGCCGCCGCCCGCGCCGAGAGTGCGGGGCTAGACCCGTCCACGCCCCGCCTCCCCGCTCATGCCGCCAAGGCCTTGGCGAGAATTCGCGCCGGCAGGTCCTCGTCGCTGTCCTCCAGCGGGTCCCGTGGCAGCACGCGGTGCCGCAGCACCAGCCGGGCCAGCGCCAGCCGATCGGCATCGCCCAGCCGCTCCGCCTCCCAGGCCATCGCGGCCGCACTCGTCACGTGATAGAGCGCGCTCGCCGCCTGCCGGGCCAGGGCCGGATTCTCCTGCGCCCGCAGCGCCAGCGCCGCCGCCCGGTCGAAGGCCGGCAGCGCTTCCGGCAGCGCCGCGCCATTACCCAGCAGCCCATGCACATGCGCCCGCAGCACCGGCAAGGATCCCTCCCGCTGCGCCGCCCGCAGCACATCGAGGGCCACGATGTTGCTGGTGCCTTCCCAGATGCTGCCGAGGTGGCTGTCCCGCACCAGCCGCGGATCCGCCCATTCCTCGATATAGCCGCAGCCCCCGCGCACCTCCATCGCATCGCCCGTCACCCGCCGCGCATCGCGGCAGGCGCGGAACTTCAGCAACGGCGTCAGGATGCGTAGCAACGCATAGGCGCCCTCCTCCCCGGCGTCGCTGCGCCGCAGCGCCTCGGCCGCCTGGAAGACCATGCTGCGCGCCTGCTCCATCGGCACCACCAGCTTGCCGAGCTGCCGCCGCATCAGCGGCATCTCCACCAGGGTCCGGCCGAAGGCGACCCGCCGGCGCGCGACATACATCGCCTCCGTCACCGCCCGCCGCATCAGCCCGGCCGCGCGCATCCCGTTCGAGAGGCGGGAGGCATTGACCATGTCGGCCATCTGCTTGAACCCCGCCTCCGGTTCCCCGACCAGGAAGGCCGTCGCCCCCTCCAGCCGGATCTCGCCCGAGGCCATGGAGCGCGTCCCCAGCTTCTCCTTCAGCCGCACGATCCGATAGACATTGGGCGTTCCGTCCGGCCGCTCCCGCGGCAGCAGGAACAGCGAGACGCCGCGCAGCCCACCCGGCCCACCGGCGCGCCGTGCCAGAACCAGCGCCATGCCCGCATCGGCATTGCTGCAGAACCACTTGTCGCCGGTCAGCGCCCAGCTGCCATCCTCGCGCGGCTCGGCCAGCACCGCCGTGGCCGAGATGTCGGAGCCCGCCCCCTGCTCCGTCATGAACATCGCGCCCTGGCGCAGCGCATCGAGGTCGGTCTCGATCAGCCCCGGCAGGTAGCGCGCGACCAGCGCCGGGTCGCCGAAGCGCCGCAGCGTCCGGGCCAGCGCATCCGTCATCGACAGCGGGCAGCAGAGGCCGAATTCCGCTTGCACGAACAGGTAGCTCAGCGCGTATTTCGCCGCCGGCGGCATCGGCTTCGGCCAGCCCAGCACGCCGCCCCGGTGCGACATCGCCGCCAGCCCGAACTCGGCGAAGGCCACCCGCTCCAGCTCCCGGTAGGCCGGGTGGTAGTCGATCCCCTGGGCATCCTCGCCGCGCCGGTTGCGATGCACCAGCACCGGTCCGTTGCGGTCCGCCACCCCCGCCAGCTCGTCCAGCCGGCCACCCGCCAGGGCGCCCATCCGGTCCAGATGCGGCGTCAGATGTGCCAGCAGGTCGCCCGGCAGGTACAGGCCGAGCAGCGGCGCCAGCCAGGGATCGGCCCGGTAGAGGTTCAGCCCCCGGCTATCGGGGACGGCATCGGCCCCGGTCGGGGCCTGCAGGCTCGGCAGGATGTCCATCGCCGCAGCATGCCGCGTCCCGCCCCTGCCAGTCCACCGGCCCCACCAAGGTCGTTGCGGATACCCGCCCCGGCCCACTAGGCTTGGCCAAAATCAACAGGGAGAAACAACCATGACCATCGCCGCCGTCATCAGGGAAAAGGGCCGCAACGTCGTCTCGGTCGCACCCGACGCGGGCATCGCCGAAATCGCCGCCATCATCGCTTCCCGCCGGATCGGCGCGGTGATGGTGCTGGCCGACCACGGGGGCCTCGCCGGCATCGTCAGCGAGCGCGACGTGGTCAAGGCCCTGGCCAAGCACGGCACCAAGGTGCTGGAACTCACCGCCAGCGACCTGATGACCCGCAACGTCACCACCGTCGACATGCATACCTCCGTCGACCATGCGACGGAGATCATGGACGCCGGCTATTTCCGCCACCTGCCGGTGATGGATGGCGGCGAGCTCGCCGGCATCGTCAGCATCCGCGATCTGGTGAAGCACCGCATCACCATGCACCAGCGGGACCTGGAACAGCTGAAGGCCGCGGTGCAGCGCCCCGGCTGAGCCCCCCGCTAGACGCTGCCGCCCGGCCCCGGCAGGATCGCCCCGAAAATTGGGGGCAGAAACACCATGACCGACCGCTGGCAACCGAGCGAGCGCTACCCGGACCCGTCCATCGTCGCGCTCGATCCCGCCTTCAAGAAGTACCACCTGGGGCTCTCGGCGGTGGAGCGGCTCTGGACCGGCTCCCGCTGGGGCGAGGGCCCGGTCTGGCTCGGCGATACCCGCTGCCTGCTGTGGTCCGACATCCCCAACAACCGCGTGCTGAAATGGGACGAGACCACCGGCGCCGTCAGCGAGTGGCAGAAGCCCTCGAACAACGCCAATGGCCACACCCGGGACCGCCAGGGCCGCATCATCGCCTGCGAGCACGCCGGCCGCCGCATCGTCCGCTTCGAGTACGACGGCAGCACCACGGTGCTGGCCGACAGCTTTCAGGGCAAGAAGCTCAACAGCCCGAACGACGTCATCTGCAAGAGCGACGGGTCCATCTGGTTCACCGACCCGCCCTTCGGCACCTATGCCTTCTACGAGGGCATCAAGCTCGAGGCCGAGCTGCCGCATACCAACGTCTACCGGATCGATGGCCAGACCGGCGCCATCACCTGCGTCGCCGACGACGTGGACCATCCCAACGGCCTCGCCTTCAGCCCGGACGAGAGCATCCTCTACATCATTGAAAGCCGCAGCAACCCGCGCAACATCCTGGCCTTCGACTGCGCCGGCACCACGCTGTCCAACCGCCGCGTCTTCGTCGAGTGCGGGCCGCAGGAAACGCCGGACGGCTTCCGGGTCGATATCGACGGCAACCTCTGGTGCGGCTGGGGCATGACGCCGGAGCTCGACGGCGTCCGCGTCATCAACGACGCCGGCGCCTCTATCGGGCACATCCATCTGCCGGAACGCTGCGCCAACCTCGCCTTCGGTGGCCTGCACCGCAACCGCCTCTTCATGTCCGCGGCGCAGTCGCTGTTTTCGCTCTACGTCAATACCCAGGGGGTGGCGGGAGGCTAGGGTCCCTCCCCTCTCCCTCCGGCCAGCCGTCGCGGTCCCGCAGCATGTGCACCGGCACCTGCAGGCACAGGCTCTGGGCCGGCAGCACGTCCCGCCAATCCGCGATCAGCTTCTTGTAGGCTGATCCGACGCGGCGGATCTTGCGGTCGAGGTCGAAGAGGCCGAGGTGGTTGGCCCGGCCGTTCTTCTCCCGCAGCGCGGTATCCCAGTCCATCTGGTCGGTCAGCGAATACCAGGTGAAGCCGACCACCGGCATGCCGTCGTTGCGGACGCGCAGCACATTGGCCCATTGCTTCCACAGCCACTGCACGGATTCCATTCCCGTCGGCCCTTCGACCAAGTTGGTTTCCGTATGCATCACCGGCAGCCGGTAGCGGTCGTGGTACTGCCGGGTGATCGTCGCATAGCCGAAGATCTCCCCGGCCGCCCGTGTCCGCCCATCGGCCGAGACCAGATGCTCGTTGGTGACGTAGTAGTCGTTGCCCATGATGCACCAGCGCTTCAGCCGGTGGCGCATGAAGAAGCCGTACTCCTCCTTCGTCATGCCGTTGTCGAGCAGGTAGTCGTACATCTCGGAATCGACGCGGCGGCCGTAGTTCAGGTCCAGCGACAGGAAGCGCTCGGCATTGCGGATCTCCGCCGGCCCGATCGCCGCCGGGCTGTCGGCATGGAAATACTCCGAGGATTCGCTCTGGATGAAGATCGCATCCGGCCGCACCTCGAGGATCGCCTCCATCGCCAGCACATTGGCCTTGGCCAGGTGCTTCAGCGCGGTGACGAAGCCGCGGTCCGAGGACATCTGCTCGTTCCACCAGCCGTAGCGGGCGCTGAACAGCGCCGTCACGTACATCTCGTTCACCGGGGTATAGAGCTGCACCCAGGGGAAGCGCGCGGCAAAGGCCCGAGCGTAATCGGCGAACAGCGCCGGGAAGGCCGGGTTCTGGAAATCGCCGATCCAGTCGGGCACGCCGAAATGGCAGAGATCGACGATCGGCACGATCCGCAGCCGTCGCAGCTCGGCGAAGGCCTGGTCCGCATACTCCCAGTCGTGCCGCCCATCGGCGAGCAGCGTCCTGTGCAGCGGCGGCCCGATGCGGAGGAAGCCGCAGCCGATCTCGGCCACCAGCGCGAAATCCTCGCGCCAGCGGGCGTAGTGCCCGCATTCCTCCATCTGGTCGCGCCGCACCCGCCCGCCGCCGATGGTCGGGTTGCTGTTCTCGATGCCCGTGGCGAACATGAAATAGGTCACGCCATCGCAACGCGCGACGGCGCCGCCGGTTCAGGCCGGCAACAATTCGCGCGGCACCGTCACCGTCAGCGACAGCAGGCGGAAGCTCTGCGTCTTGCCATGGCCGTCGAGGTTGAGGCTGCCGTTCACCCCACCCTCCAGCACGTCGTCGATCACGAAGTTGAAGGCCTGCAGCCGCGGCAGGTCGTAGCGCGTGCAGCGCGTCGCCCCCCGATGCGCAAACAGGGCCAGCACCTGCGCCTCCGTCACCTGCGCCGCCAGCAGCGGATAGAGCGCCGCATCATAGGGGATCAGCGAGATGTTGCTGCGGTTGCCCTTGTCGCCGGCACGGGCATGCGCGACCGCGTGCAGCGGAACCTCAACCTCTGACATCATATGCACCCCTGATGGAACCTTTAACATGAACCGAAGTTAATGTGGCTGTCATGTTCGAGCCGGGGCGACATCGGGTCGCCGAGGAACCGGACATGCGCAACGAACCAGGAGACACAGTCCCACCATGGCCCGCACCAGCCTGCTTGCCACCGCCCTCGGCCTCTCGATGAGCCTTGCGGCCCTGGCTGCGCTGACGCCCGCCCAGGCCGCCCCGAGGATCTCGGGCGGCGGAACGGAAACCACCGTCACCTACGGCGCCATCCCCGGCGACACCATCGTCGGCGGCGCCCATGCCACCATCAGCGGTGGCGGCAACAACATGGTCTATACCGCGCAGCCCGGCGGCCAGGCACGCGAGGGCCGCATCGGCACGCCGGTCGGCGGCGGCCGCGACCAGCGCGTCGTCTACGAGGATGGCCGTCCGCATGGCTGGGCCGGCACCCCGGCCGATATCGACGACCGCGGCCACCGCGGCTGAGGCTGCCCGCCGGGGGGATGGCGTCACGCCATCTCCTTGGCGGAACGCACCCGCACCGTCGTCGGCACCCTCTCCCGCAGCACCAGGTAGCTCCGCGTCAGGATGCGCGGCGTCAGCCGCCAGCGCGCGCCGCCGGTCCCCGCGGTGCCGCAGCAGAGCATCGCCAGCACCTCCCGCGCCGCTTGGTCGACGTTGTCGCGGTCGGCCCCCTCGGCCGCCAGCCGGATCCGCACCTCCGGCGGCTCCGGCCCCTCATAGCCGCGCCACAGCGCGCCATCGTCGCTGTCGAGCACGCTGGCGATGCCGATGAGATCCACCCGCGCCCGCACGCCGAGCTGGCGCATCTCCAGCCGCCGCAGCAGCACGTCGGCCGTCGCCTTCGCGCGCGCCAGCGCATTCGGCCCGGCAACGGAAACCTCGCCCTCGCCCAGCCAGCTCCCCTCGAAGCTCGCCGTCACCTTCAGCGTCTCCGGCCGCGCCCGCCCGCGCAGTCCGTGGATGGCGACGCGATCTTTGCCTACCTGCTCCACCTGGCACTGGGAAATATCCAGCACCACGTCGGGCGTGATGTAGTGCGCGGGATCATGCAGCTCGTACAGCAGCTGCTCCTTGATCGTCCGCAGGTCGACGATGCCGCCGGTGTCCTCCGGCTTGGTGATGACCAAGCCCCCGTCCGCCGTCACCTCGGCGATCGGGAAGCCGATGTTCGCCGGGTCCGGGATGTCCTTGCAGCCCGGGTCCCAGAAGACGCCGCCCGTCACCTGGCTGCCACATTCCAGCAGATGCCCGCAGGCCGCACCGACCGCCAGCTTCTCCCAGTCCTCGAAGGACCAGCCGAAGTGGTGCACCAGCGGCGCGATCGCCAGCGCCGGGTCCGAGGTCCGCCCGGCCACCACCACGTCGGCGCCGAGCCGCAGCGCCTCCACCAGCGGCTCCGCGCCGATATAGGCATTGGCCGCGACCAGCCGCGCCGATTTGGTGTCGATGCTGCCATCCGCCTCATGCACCGGCAGCTGGTCCAGCGCGATGCTGCCCATCACGTCGTCGCCGCCCACGACCGCGATCTTGAGATCGGGCAGCCCCAGCCGCAGCGCCAGCCGTGCCACCAGCCGCGCCGCCGCCGGCGGATTGGCCGCGCCGAAATTGCCGAGGATCGGGATGCGCGCCCGGAAGCAATCCGCCAGGATCGGCTCCAGCAGCCGCTCCAGCATCGGCTCGTAGCCCAGCTCCGGATCGCGCCGCCGCTCGAGCTGTGCCAGCGCCACGGTGCGCTCGCCCAGCGTCTCGAAGAACATCGCCGCCGGCAGCCCGCGCGCGACGAGACTCCGGACTACAGGGATCGGCGCATCCACCCGATCGCCGGAAAACCCGCCGCCATTGCCCACCAGAAAGGTCATCAGTTACTCCTCGTGCGGCGCACCGCATCCAGCCAGCCATCGTGCCGCCGCTTCGCCTCGCTCGCCGCCATCTGCGGCAGGAAGCGCCGTTCCAGCCGCCAATGCGTGCTGGCCGCGCCGGGGGCTGGGAACATCCCCGCCTGCAGCCCGGCCAGCCAGGCCGCACCCAGCGCCGTCGTCTCCATCACGCTCGGCCGGTCGACCGGCGCCCCCAGCACATCCGCCAGGAACTGCATCGTCCAGTCGCTGGCGACCATGCCGCCATCGACCCGCAGCACGGTCTCGCCCATGTCCGGGCAATCCGCCCGCATCGCATCCAGCAGGTCCCGCGTCTGGAAGGCCACGCTCTCCAAGGCGGCGCGGGCGATCTCCGCCCGGCCGCTGTTGCGCGTGAGGCCGAAGATCGCCGCCCGCGCCTCCGCATCCCACCAGGGCGCGCCGAGCCCGACGAAGGCCGGCACGAGATAGACCTGCTGCGCCGGATCGGCCTGCGCCGCCAGCGCCCCCGTCTCCGCCGCCGTGCCGATGATGCCCAAGCCGTCCCGCAGCCACTGCACCGCCGCGCCGGCGATGAAGATCGCCCCCTCCAGCGCATAGGTGCGCTTGCCGTCCAGCTGCCAGGCGATGGTCGTCAGCAGCCGGTGCTTGCTGAACACCGGCACGTCGCCGGTATTCAGCAGCGCGAAGCAGCCGGTGCCATAGGTCGATTTTAGCATCCCCGGCGCGAAGCAGGCCTGCCCCAGCGTCGCCGCCTGCTGGTCCCCCGCCATGCCGCGGATCGGCACCGTGCCGCCCAGCAGGGTCGTTGTGCCGAACTCGGCGGCGCAATCCCGCACCTCCGGCAGGATCGCCGCCGGGATGTTGAACAGCCGCAGCATCTCCGCGTCCCAGCAGCCGCGGGTGATGTCGAACAGCAGGGTCCGCGCCGCATTGCTCGCATCGGTCGCATGCACCCGGCCACCGGTCAGCCGCCACAGCAGGAAGCAGTCCACCGTGCCGAAGGCCAGCTCGCCCCGCTCCGCCTGGGCCCGCGCGCCCGGCACGTGGTCCAGCAGCCAGGCCAGCTTGGTCGCCGAGAAATACGGGTCCGCCAGCAACCCGGTCCGGGCCGAGATCACTGCCTCCTGCCCCGTCTCCCGCAGCCGCGCGCAGACCGCCGCCGTCCGCCGGTCCTGCCAGACGATGGCGCGATGCACCGCCCGCCCGCTGGCGCGGTCCCAGAGCACCACCGTCTCCCGCTGGTTGGTGATGCCGATGCCGGCAACCTGCCGCGCCTCCACCCCGGCGGATGCCATCGCCCCGCGCAGCACCGCGAGCGAGCCCTGCCAGATATCCTCCGGCTCATGCTCCACCCAGCCGGGCGCCGGGAAATGCTGCGGCAATTCCTGCTGCGCCACGGCCAGCGGCAGCAGTTCCGGCCCGAAAACGATGGCGCGCGTGGAGGTGGTGCCCTGGTCGAGGGCCAGCAGGACGTTTCCCATCGGCCCAGCGTGCCCCCTCGACAAGCGCCACGGCAAGGGCAAGTGTCCGCCGCACCCGAGGAGCCCCGCCATGCCGATCATCAACCGCATCGCCGATTTCGCGCCCGAGATGACCGAGTGGCGCCAGGACCTGCACCGTCACCCCGAGCTCGGCTTCGAGGAGCACCGCACCAGCGACATCGTCGCCGCCAAGCTCGCCTCCTGGGGCATCGAGGTGCATCGCGGCATCGCCACCACCGGCCTCGTCGGCACCCTCCGCAACGGCAGCAGCACCCGCAGCATCGGCCTCCGCGCCGACATGGACTGCTTGGCGATGGAGGAGCAGACCGGCGCGCCCCATGCCTCCACCATCCCCGGCCGCATGCATGGCTGCGGCCATGACGGCCATACCGCCACCCTGCTCGGCGCCGCGAAATACCTGGCCGAGACCCGGAATTTCGACGGCACCATCCACTTCATCTTCCAGCCGGCGGAGGAAGGCGGCGGCGGCGGCCGGGTGATGGTCGAGGAAGGCCTCTTCGAGCGCTTCCCCTGCGACCAGGTCTACGGCATTCACAACGACCCGAGCCTGCCGCTCGGCGAATGCTCGGCCGTCCCCGGCCCGGTGCTGGCCGCCTCCGACCGCGTCGCCATCACCATCCGCGGCATCGGCGGCCATGCCGCCAAGCCGCACCTCGCGGTGGACCCGGTGATGGTCGGCGCCCATGTCCTGGTCGCGCTGCAGGCCATCGTCGCCCGGCGCGTCGATCCGCTGCACAATGCCGTGCTCAGCATCACCCAGTTCCACGCCGGCAGCGCCAGCAACGTCATCCCCGACGTGGCCGAGCTGAAGGGCACCGTCCGCACCCTGCTGCCCGAGGTGCGCGACCAGATGGAGCGCCTGATCGCCCAGGTCGCCACCAGCACCGCCGCCGCGCACGAGGCGACCGCCGAGGTGGTCTATTCCCGCCTCTATCCGCCGACGGTGAACCATCCGGAGGAAGCCGTCCGCGCCGCCCGCGCCGCCGCGACGGTGATGGGCGAGGCCCGGGTCCACACCGACCGCCCGCCGGTTATGGGCGGCGAGGATTTCAGCTTCATGCTGAACGCCCGCCCCGGCGCCTTCGTCTTCATGGGCCAGCACGGCGCCGACAAGGGCGGCGTGCCGGTGCACCACCCGAAGTACGATTTCAACGACGACATGCTGCCGATCGGGGCGAGCTACTTCGCCGCCCTGGTCGAGCAGGAGTTGCCGCGCGGCTGAAAGAAAGGTCGGGGGAGAAGGTATTCTCCCCCGAGCCCCCTCATCTATTTTTCATCTTTAAGCAAAGCCAGGGCGGCCAGCAGCATCGCTTCGTACTTCGCCTTGGCGGCCGCCGTGCTCTCGGGCGTCCAGGCCCAGAAGCCCTGGCCGGTCTTCGGCCCCAGCTTGCCCTCGGCCACCAGCCCCCGCAGCGTCGGCCCGGGCGAATCCCGCGTGCTTAGGCTGGGGTAGATCGTCGTCGCCGCGGCGAGCTGCGTCTCCAGCCCGGCCAGCTCCTTCTGCAGGATCGGCCCCGCCCCCATCAGCCGCATGCCGAAGGTATAGCGGACCGCCTTGTCCACATCCTCCGGGCTCGCCAGCCCCTCGTCGATCGCATTGAAGGCCTCCCGCACCATCGCATGCTGGATGCGGTTGGCCAGGAACCCCGGCACGTCCCGCGCCACCCGGATGGCGACGCGGCCGAGGCTCTCCATGATTTCCGCCAGCCGGTCGCAGACGGCGGGGTCGGTATGCTCGCCCCGCACCACCTCGACGCCCGGGACCAGATGCGCGGGGAGGAAGAAGTGCAGGTTCGCCATCCGCGCCCGCGTCGCGCAGCCCTCGCTGATATCGGTGATGCGGAAGCCCGAGGCATTGCTGGCGATCGGCACGCCCGCCGGCACCATCGTATCGAGCGCGGCGAAGACCGCCCGCTTCATCTCCAGCCGCTCCGGCACCGCCTCCACCACCACCGCCACGTCGCCGAAGCCGACATCCTCCAGCGCCGCCACCAGATCCAGCGCCGCGATAGGGCCTTCCCCGGCGCCGAGCTGCGCCAGCGAGGCCGCGACGCGGTCCATCCGCGCCGGCCAGCTCGCCCGGTCCGGCTCCACCGCCGTCACCCGCCAGCCGCCGGCCAGGAAGATCGCCGCGATGTCGCAGCCCATCAGCCCGGAGCCGATGATCGCCGCCTGCTTCTGCATGCCCTGGTCCATGTGGTCTCCCCCGTTGCTTCCCGTCTATTCCGCGCTGCGCGGCACCATGGCCCGCCTCATGCATCAGCGAACCGGAAAACACCATCGCGCCTCCCGGTCGGCGGTCAGTCGCGGCCTGGGCCGCATGGGGGGAACCACGGCGCCCCGCCAGCCTTTGGTTTCCCCTGGCAGGCGCGCTACAACCCTGCCCCACCCTGGTTGGAGATTTCCGCATGCGGCGTCGGGCCCTCATTCTCACGCTGCCGCTGGCCGCGCCCTTCATAGCGCGCGCCCAACCCCGCCAGGGGCCGCCGCATGAATGGGTCTTCGGCGCCTGGACCGGCGGGCAGTACCCGCCGAACGACTGGGACAGCCTGGCCTGCTTCGGCAGCCCCACCGTCATCTTCACCCGCGACCTGGTGATGCGGGCGACGGCACTCGACACCGCCTATCGCCAGCGCACCATCGAGACCGTGGCGCTGCAGCCGAATGGCCTCGAATTCCGCTTCACCCCGGTCCAGCCCATGGCCGGCCCGCTCGGCGCCCGCATGCCGCCCGACGTCGGCTTCGGCTGCGGCGGCAATCCCAACGTGCTGCGCGTCGAACGCCGCGGCCCGGACGAGATCGTCTTCCCTGGCTGCAACGAATTCCCCTCCGCCCTGCGGCGCTGCGTGAAGGGCTGAGGCCGCCATGCGCATCGCCCTGATCCACGCCCTCCGGCATTCCCCGCCGCCGATCGAGGCCGCCTTCGCCCGCGCCTGGCCGGAGGCGGTGCTGATGAACCTGCTGGACGACAGCCTCTCCGCCGACCTCGCCCGGAAGGGTTCGCTGGACCAGGCGATGACCGAGCGCTTCCTCACCCTCTCGCGCTATGCCGTCGGCACCGGGGCGCAGGGCATCCTCTTCACCTGCTCCGCCTTCGGCCCCTGCATCGATGCCGTCGCCGCCGAGCAATCCCCGATGCCCGTGCTGAAGCCGAACGAGGCGATGATCGACGAGGCGGTGGCCGAGGCCCGCCGCCTCGCGCCCGCCGGCCGCCGCCCGCGCATCGGCCTGCTCGCCAGCTTCCAGCCGACGCTGGATACCATGCCCGCCGAATTCCCGGAGGACGTGGAGGTGGTCTGCCAGCTCGCCACCGGTTCGCTCGCCGCGCTGGACGCCGGCGATGCGGCGGAGCACGACCGGCTGGCCGGCCTCGCCGCACGGTCCCTGGCGAAGTGCGACGTGGTCGCCGTCGCCCAGTTCAGCCTCGCCCGCGTGGCGCCGGCGGTGGAGGCCACGACCGGCCGCCCGGTCTTCACCACGCCGGACAGTGCCGTGCGCAAGCTGAAGGCGCTGCTGTCCTAGTACCGGTACCAGAGGCTGCCGAATACCGCCTGGCCCAGCGCGACCCGGCGGCCGTCGATCTCCCGCATGTAGCCGACCGCGATGGAATGCCGTTCCGTCAGGTCGTGCACGACCGAGAACTGCACCTTGTTCACCGCGTAATCCGCCCCGCCCGGCGCATTGTTCCGCATGCCGAGCGTCGAGAAGCTCTGCGCGATCACCATCCAGCGCGGGATCGGCCGGAAGCCCACCGTGGCATCCAGGCGCAGCTCATCCGCCGCATTGCCGGGCCTGTAGCGATAGCCGGCCTCGAAGGCGGCGAAGGCGGACATGCCGCGTGGCAGCGGCAGGCCGATGCCATAGGCCAGGCTCATCGCCAGGCTCGGATGCGGCTCGGCGATGCGCAGCCGGTTGCTGTCGTTGGCGACGCCCGGCGTATTGACCGTGCCCTGGATCGAGAGGCTGTCGTAGTCGCCCTTGTAGATCCGGTAGCGGGCGAAGGTGCCCAGCTCCGCCAGGCCCTGGCTGGCCGTGGTCCGGTGGTTCACCCGGTCGTCCAGCCAGGCCGCCTGCAGCCGCGGCGCCAGCCCCACCGTCCAGCGCGGGCTGAGCCCATGTTCCCAATAGGCGCCGGCATCGCCGCGATAGAGCTTGCCGATGCCCGTGGTCCGGCCCCGGTCATCCGTGCCGTTCACGTCGGAGCCATAGGGGCCGGCCTGGAGGATGAGCTGCCCATGGCCCTCGTCCTGGGCCCAGGGACCGGCCGCGGCGCCGCCGGCCAGCAGCACCCCCGCCGCCAAGGCGAAACACCCGCCCGATCTCGCCCTGCGCGGTCCCATGCCTGTCCACCACCCGCGGCCTGCGGGGCCACGCCTCGCCTCTGGCGCACCAGGCGCCCGCCTCGTTCTATTTTCGGTATAAGTTGCGTGAAAAACAATCCCTTCCTGCCAGCCGATTGACGAAGGCCGGCGGCGACCCGAGGCTGCGGCAAACCGGAGAGGATGCTGCGCCATGTACCAGATCGATGTGCTGATCCAGGGCTATCCCGGAAAGTCGCTCTGCCACGGCGGGCTGGGCTGGAGCACCATCGCCCTGCTCCGCGGCACCCATTCTTCCACCCTGGGCCGGACGATCCTCATCGATGTCGGTGCCTTCGCCGTCCGTCCCGAATTCGGCAAGCAGCTCGCCGCCGCCGGCGTCGCGCCGGAGGAAGTCACCGACGTGGTCCTCACCCATGCCCATTGGGATCATTCGGTGAACTACACGCTCTTCCCCAATGCCGCCGTCTGGATCGGCAAGGTCGAGATGGACTGGGCCACCAGCGTCCCGCCCGGCTTCAACCCGCTGCCCGAGCTCTATGTCGCCGACCTGGCGAAGCACCCGAAGCTGCATCTGCTGGAAGACGGCGAGCGGTTCCTGGATGGCTTCACCGCGCATCTCTGCCCCGGCCATACCCCGGGCTGCCTGGTCTACCGGCTCGAGGGCAACGAGGTCCCGGTCGTCTTCAGCGGCGATGCCGCGAAGAACCGCGCGGAGATGCTCTCGCTGGCGACCGACATGACCATGGATGCCGCCGCCAGCCGGTCCAGCCTCGACCTCATCTGGTCGCTGTGGAAACAGGTACCCGGCACCCTGCTCATCCCCGGCCACGACCTGACCATGCGGCTCGATGCCGCGGGGCAGCCCGAGTTCATCGGCCAGCGCCGCGCCGGCATCAAGGCCTGGTTCTCCGAGGACCTGGAGGTGATGCAGGAATTCGACATCACCGAGCCGCGCTTCTGAATGGCCCCAAGGGCCACGCCGTCGCGCGCCTGGATCCGGCTGCCCTCCGGGCGCCGGCTCGACCTGCTTTCCCCCACCGCCTTCGACTGGTCGGAGGAGGATCTCGCCATCGGCCTGTCCCGCACCTTCCGCTGGGGCGGGCATTCCATCTGGCCCGGCGCGCCGCTCTCGGTCGCGCAGCATTCGCTCGCGGTGCTGGCGCTGCGCCGGTCCCGGGCGGTGCTGAACCCCGGCCAGGCACGGCGGGAGCTGCTGCATGATGCCGAGGAAGGGCTGATCAACTTCGACTGCATCTCGCCGCTGAAGCCCTTCCTCGGCCCCGGCTTCGCCGAGCTGCAATCCCGCCTGCAGGAGGTCGTCGCCCTGCGCTACGGCCTGCCGCCCTGGACGGCGGAGGAGAAGCGTGCCCACAAATCCTGCGACATCGCCATGGCCGCGGCCGAGGCGGTGCATGTCGCCGGCTGGACCGCGGCCGAGGTGCGCGGGACGCTCGGCATCCGCGCCGGCGTCATGGCGCAGGACCCGCTGGTGCCGATCTACGGCGGCGAGGCCTGGCGCCCCTGGCCGCCCGAGCTTGCCGCCGAGCGCTTCCTGGCGGCCCTGGCCCTCACCTGACCTTGCCCCTCACCTGACCCTGCCCGGAGGAAGAACGGCATGACCCCCGATGCGATCCTGCAACTCGGCCTGGGCTTCTGGGGCTCGAAGGTGCTGCTCAGCGCGGTCGAGCTCGGCCTCTTCACCACCCTGGCCGAGGCGGGGCCGCAGGAGGCCGCGGCCATCGGCGCGCGGCACGGGCTGCATCCACGCGCGCTCCGCGACTTCCTCGATGCGCTGGTGGCGCTGCGGATGCTCAGCCGCGATGCCGCAGGCCGCTATGCCAATACGCCGGAGACCGCGGCCTTCCTGGTGCGCGGCCAGCCCGGCTATGTCGGCGGGCTGCTGGAGATGGCCAATGCCCGGCTCTACCCCTTCTGGGGCCGGCTGACCGAGGCGCTGCGCACGGGCCAGCCGCAGAACGAGGCACGCGACGGCGGCCCCGATCCCTTCGCGGCGATCTATGCCGAGCCCGCCGTGCTCGCCGGCTTCCTCGGCGCGATGACGGGGGTGAGCCGGCCGAATGCCGCCGCCATCGCCCATGCCTTCCCCTGGGCAGGGCGCCGGACCGTCGCCGATATCGGCTGCGCCCAGGGCGGCTGCCTCGCCGAGATCCTGCGGGCGCATCCCCAGCTGACCGGCATCGGCTTCGACCTGCCGCCGGTCCAGCCGGTCTTCGAGGCCTTCGCACGGGACCAGCGACTCGGGGACCGCATGCGCTTCGTCCCCGGCGACTTCTTCGCCCAGCCCATGCCCGGGGCCGAGGTGCTGGTCATGGGCCATATCCTGCACGACTGGGACGCGGGGCAGAAAGTCGAGCTGCTGCGCCGCGCCCATGCCGCCCTGCCCGAGGGCGGCGCGCTGATCGTCTACGACGGGATGATCGACGACGACAGGCGGGAGAATGCCTTCGGCCTGTTGATGAGCCTCAACATGCTGATCGAGACGCCCGGCGGCTTCGACTACACCGGCGCCGACTGCCGTGGCTGGATGCTGCAGGCCGGCTTCCGCGAGGCGCGGGTGCAGCCATTGCAGGGCCCTTATTCGATGGCGATCGGCCTCAAGTAGTCTTGCTGCGAAAAACGGTGGACATTCCGCAGGTTACGCTGGATTTTTGAGGCTTCGCTCCAGCACCCTCGGACAGGACCTTGCACGCCATGATGGCGGGCTCCCATGTTGCCCTGGGCGTCGCCGCCTGGATGGCCGCGGCGCCGCATTTCGGCCAGCCGGCGCTGGAGCCGGTGCCGCTGGCGCTGGCGGCGCTCGGCGGGCTGCTGCCCGACGTGGACCATCCGAAATCCTGGGTGGGCAAGCGGCTGCGGCCGGTCTCCGACATGATCGCCGGCCTCTTCGGGCATCGCGGCGTCACCCATTCGCTGCTGGCGGTGGTGGGTTGCTGGTGGGTGCTGCGGCATCACGCGGTGCCGGCGGAATTGGCCGCGCCGGTGGTGGTCGGGTACCTCAGCCACCTGTTCGGGGACCTGCTGACGCCGGGCGGCCTGCGGCTCTCCTGGCCCTTCAAGGGCACCTGGGCGCTGCCGGTCTGCCGCACCGGCTCGGCCTTCGAGCCGCTGGTGGTCGCCCTGCTGATCGCCGCCGCGCTGGCCACCGTGCCGGACCGGCCGGACCCGCGGGCGGCGCTGGAGAAGCTCGGCTTCTGCTGGAATTGCGAGGCCCTGCCCCTGCCCCCGGCGCGTCCGCCGCGGCCGCCGAAGCGCAAGCTGGCCGATCAATCTCCGCGCGGCGCCCGCGGATAATCCGGCCCGGCCCCTTGGCCTGGAACGCCGGAGGCGCTTGGATGCGGCCAACGATACTCGGGAGTTGAAACCGCATGTCCGCCTCCGTTTCCGTCAGCGGCTCCGCCGCAGTTCCCATCAGCGGCAATCGCTTCGTCATCGTCGGCGGCGCCAGCCTGGTCGGCTCCGCCACCGCCGGGGAGCTGCTGGACCATGGCGCCTCCGAAGTGGTGCTGTTCGACAATTTCGCCTTCGGCTCGGAAGCCGCCATCGCCCATCTGAAGGATCATCCGCGCCTCAAGCTGGTGCGCGGCGACGTCATGCGCATGGCCGACCTGCTGCGGGTGACGGAAGGCGCGGCCGGCGTGCTGCAGCTCGCCGCCTACATGACCCTGTCGATGGACCGCGATCCCTGGGCCGGGCTCGATGTGAACATCCGCGGCGTGCAGAATGCGCTGGAGGCCTGCCGCGCCAACAAGGTGGCGAAGGTCGTCTTCGCCTCCTCCAACGCCACCTACGGCTACGGGCCGGGCGTGGCGGGGGAACTGGTCGAGAGCACGCCCTTCCACAGCGTCGGCGCGCCGCCGGCCGCCATCCTCTACGGCGCCAGCAAGATCATCGGCGAGCAGCTCTGCCGCGACGCCTACCGCAAGTGGGGCCAGGACTACGTCGTGCTGCGCTATTCCACCGTCTACGGCGAACGCCAGCACTACCGCGCGGCGAACGCGCTCTACATCATCGAGACCATCGACAAGGTGAAGCGCGGTGAGGCGCCGCAGGTCTTCGGCGACGGTTCGGAGACCAAGCATTTCGTCTATGTCGGCGACCTCGCGCGGGCCAACCGCATGGCCTTCGAGAGTGCGGCGACCGATGTCGCGGTGAATACCTCCGGCCCGGCGCCGGTGACGACGCTGCAGCTGGTCGAGCTGGTGACCGAGCTGGCCGGCGGCGGCGCCAAGCCGGAGTTCGTCGGCAGCGACGGCAAGGTGCGGCTGACCAGCGGCGGCGCCTTCCGCATCGCGCATGAGGCGGCGAAGGATGCCATCGGCTGGGCGCCGGAAGTCGACATGCGCGAGGGCCTGCGCCGGCTGATCGAATGGCGCGAGGGCAACGAGGGGAAGGGCCAGTGAGCACCTCTCGTCGCGGCCTTCTCGGGGCGGCGCTCGCGGCGCCGGCCTTCGCCCCGGCGCTGGCGCAGACCAACCGCTTCCCCGACCGGCCGATCGAGATCCTGGTCGGCTTCAGCGCCGGCGGCGGCACCGACCTCGATGCCCGCACCTATGGCCGGGCGCTGGAGCAGAAGCTCGGCGGCACCGTCGTCGTCACCAACCGCACCGGCGCGGGCGGCGAGCTGGCCCTCGGCGCCACTGCCCGGGCCAAGCCGGACGGGCATACGCTGGGCACCACCAACTACCCCGGCCTGCTCACCATCCCGATCGAGCGGACGGGGCAGTTCAGGCTGGACAGCTTCGCGCCCATCGCCAACCTCGTCACCGACCCGAGCGCGATCACCGCCCAGGCCGATGGTCCCTACAAGACGCTGAAGGACGTGCTCGACGCGGCAAAGGCGGCGCCGGAAACGGTGACCTTCGCCTCGCCCGGCATCGGCACCGACGACCACCTGCAATTGGTGCTGCTGCAGGAACTCACCGGCGTGCGGCTGACGCATGTGGTCTTCGCCGGCGATCCGCAATTGCGCACCGCGGTGCTGAGCAAGCAGGTCGACCTCATGGGCCTCAACCTCGGCGCCGTCACCGCGGCGCCGGAGGGCTTCCGCATCCTGGCCCAGGCCGGCGCCACCCGCAGCCGCTTCTGCCGCGACGTGCCAACGTTGAAGGAACTGGGCTATCCCGTGGAGATGGCCTCGGAGCGAGGGGTGGTGGCGCCGGCGGGGGTGCCGGCCGGCATCCTCGGCAAGCTGCGCGAGGTGACGGAGGAGATCGCCAGGGACCCCGAATTCGTCAAGGCGCTGGAATCCCGCTTCACCGAGCCGGCCTTTGAGCCCGGCGAGGCCTGGTTCACCCGGCTGCGGCGGCAGGAGGCGGATTACCGCGGCCTCTGGCAGCGGACCCCCTGGGTGCAGAAATAGCCGCCATGCTGCCGGCGGAAGCGATCCGCGCCCTGCTCGCCGCCAAGTCGGCGGCGCTGCGCGGGCGCGACGCCGATGCGCTGACGGCGCTGCTGGACCCGGACTTCCTCTACGTGAATGCGTCCGGGCGGCGCTTCGACCAGGCCGGCTACGTCGATGCCTATTGCACCTCCGGCCAGGTGGTCTTCCTCGAACAGGTGGTGGAAAGCCTGCAGGTCACCAGCTTCGGCGGCTTCGCGGTCGCCGACTTCATCCTGCACGACCGCTTCTCGGTGGCGGGCGAGGTGCAGGATGCGCGCTACCGCTCGCTCGGCGTCTTCCGGGACGCGGCCGGCGGCTGGCTCTGGGTCGCCGGCCAGACTATGGCTACCGCGCCGACCAGACCCCCGGCCGGACCGAGAGGGCAGTGACGATGCCATAGGCGCTGATGCCCAGCGCCACGGCGATGAACTGGCCCTGCAGCCCCATCCCCAGCCAATCCCCCAGCACCCAGCCGCCGCCCACCGCGAGGGTGATGCGGGAGATCGCGGCGATCGCCGGCCAGACCATCCGCCCCGCGCCCATGCTGGCGAAATACAGCGCCATGCCGACGCCGAAGCCCGGCAGGGCGAAGCCGATCACCGCCAGCGCCTGGGTGGCGATGGCGACCACCTCCGGGTCGCGGCTGAAGGCCGAAGCGGTCCAGCCCGGGAAGACCGAGACGAAGACGCCGACCACCAGCGTGACGCCGAGCGCCATCAGCCCGCCGGCCCAGGCGGTGCGCCGCGCCGTCAGCCAATCCCCGGCGCCGACCGCGCGGCCGACCAGCGCCGTCAGCGCCGAGCCGACGCCGAAGGCCAGCGGCACCATCAGGAATTCGATCCGCGCCGAGACGCCGTAGGCGGCCACCGCCGTCGCCCCATAGGCGGCGATGCGGGCGGTCACCAGGATGGTGGTGAGGTTGGCGATGGTCGCCATGGCGCAGGCCACCAGCCCGACCGAGAGGATGCGGGAGAAGAGGCTCGCCTGCAGCTTCACCCGGAGCGTGGGCGAGAAGCCGGCGCCGCCGGCCAGCACCACCGCGGCCATGCCGATGCTGGCCGCCGTCATCATCACCGCGAAGGCGATGCCGGCGCCCTTCAGCCCCAGTCCGGCCCGCTCCATCAGCGCCCAGGCCAGTGGCGGGTAGCCGAGCCAGGCGAGCAGCAGCACGCGGGAGGCCAGCGCATGCCGCCCCCCGCCGCGCAGGACGGAGGCGAGGGTATTCGCCAGCCAGGCCGGGATCGCCCCGGCGCCGAAGAGCCAGGCGCAGTAGGAGGCGGCGGCGGCGGCGACCTCCGGCCCGCCGATGGCATTGAGGATCTCTGCCGGGAAGCCGGCCAGCAGCACCATGAAGACCAGCGCGAAGCCGATCGAGATGACCAGCGCATGGAGCACCAGCGCCGAGGCTTCCTCGCGCTTGCCGGCACCCAGCGTGCGGGCGATGGCGGAGACCACGCCGCCGCCCATGGCGCCCGCCGACATCTGCTGCATCAGCAGGGCGAAGGGCAGCACCACCGCCCAGCCGGCCAGCGCCGCGGTGCCCTGGCGGGAGGCCAGGACGGGCTCCACCAGCTGGCAGGCGGACTGGATGGCGGAGACCGCGGTGGTGGGCGCCGCCAGGGCCCAGACGCGCCTCAGAAGCACGCCGAGCGGGGTGGGCGCGAGGACTGCGGTGCCATCAGCCATGCGGGTCGGTTTCCGCCGCGGCGAAGCGGCTGCGGGTGGCGGCACCGGCGCCGGGGCCGGGCAGGACGCGGACATCCTCCGGCCGCAGCGGCGTGCCGGCCGAGGACAGGGTCTGGGCGGGGGCGATGGGCTGGCCGGTGGCGCGGTCCTCCAGCACCACCAGGGGGCCTTCGGGGCCGGTCATCCAGCGGTCCGCCCAGCCCTTCAGGGCGACATAGGCGGGGAAGAAGTCGCGGCCCTTCTCGGTGAGGATGTAGTCGTGCCGGCCGGAGCCGGCGGGGGTCTTGGCCAGCAGGCCATGCGCCGTCAGCTCCCGCAGGCGGGCGGAGAGGATGTTCGGGGCGATGCCGAGGTTGCGTTCGAATTCATCGAAGCGGGTGGTGCCGTAGAAGCATTCGCGCAGGACCAGCATGGCCCAGCGTTCGCCCAGCACCGCCATGGAGCGGGCGACGGGGCAGCGCATCTGGGTGAAATCGGTACGGACCATGGCGGGCGGACCCCGGGTGACTTGCGCGATGCAAGCACCCTGGCTTGCGTGATGCAAGCCGGATCAACGCTGCTAAATCCTGCTCAATTCGACTAAATTCCGTAAAATTCGCCTCAATTCCTACCAATTCCATTTATTTTTTGGCGTCCAAACCATTGGAATGATTGGATTTCGGCCGAGGAATTTTAGAATTTCAGGGCCTGGGCGCCCGATCGCCGGACGCAGCGACGTCTTCGGCAAATATTCCTATAAACCGATCCGCCTGCCGAAGCAAGGCCGGCGCGGCCGGGTGGGCCGCGCCGGGATGCCCTCAGGCCTTGCGCAGCGCCACGGTGAAGGGGGCCTCGGTCTTGGCCGTGATCTCCTCCAGCGTCACCTCGGGCGCCAGCTCGACCAGCTTCACGTCGGTCTCGCCGCGGCGGGCCAGCTCGAAGACGCCGAGCTCGGTGATGACCATGTCCACCACCCGGGCGCCGGTCAGCGGCAGGTTGCAGTCCTTCAGCAGCTTGGGCTTGCCGCCGGCGGTATGCTCCATCAGCACCACCACCTTCTTCACCCCGGCGACCAGGTCCATGGCGCCGCCCATGCCCTTCACCATCTTCCCCGGGATCATCCAGTTGGCGAGGTCGCCATTCGCCGCGACCTGCAGCGCGCCGAGGATGGAAAGGTCGATGTGCCCGCCGCGGATCATGGCGAAGCTGTCGGCGCTGGAGAAGTAGCTGCTGGTCGGCAGGGCGGTGATGGTCTGCTTGCCGGCATTGATGAGGTCCGGGTCCTCCTCCCCCTCATAGGGGAAGGGGCCGAGGCCGAGCATGCCGTTCTCGCTCTGCAGCTGGACGTTGATGTCGGAGGGGACGTGGTTGGCCACCAGCGTCGGGATGCCGATGCCGAGGTTCACGTAGAAGCCGTCCTCAAGCTCGGCGGCCGCGCGGGCGGCCATCTGGTCACGGGTCCAGGGCATGGTCGGTCCTCCTCAGGCCATCAGCTGCTTGCGGGTGGTGCGCTGCTCGATCCGCTTCTCGAAGCCGGGGCCGACCTGGACCAGCCGCTTCACGAAGATGCCGGGGGTGACGATGTGGTCCGGGTCGAGGTCGCCGCACTGCACCAGGTGCTCGACCTGCGCGACGGTCAGCTTCGCCGCGGTCGCCATCATCGGGTTGAAGTTCCGCGCGGTGCGGCGATAGACGAGGTTGCCCTCCTCGTCGCCCTTCCAGGCATGGATGATGGCGAGGTCGGCGACGAGGCCGCGTTCCTGCACATAGGTCTCGCCGTCGAATTCGGCGGTGGGCTTGCCCTCGGCCACCTTCGTGCCGACGCCGGTCTTGGTATAGAAGGCCGGGATGCCGGCGCCGCCGGCGCGGATGCGCTCGGCCAGCGTGCCCTGCGGGTTGAACTCGATCTCCAGCTCCCCGGCGAGGAATTGCCGGGCGAAGGTCGCGTTCTCCCCCACATAGCTGCTGATCATCTTCCGCACCTGCCGGGTCTGCAGCAGCAGGCCGAGCCCGGCATCGTCGATGCCCGCGTTGTTCGAGACGATGGTCAGGTCGCGCACGCCGCTGTCGCGGATCGCCTCGATCAGCAGGGAGGGGATGCCGCAGAGGCCGAAGCCGCCGGACATGATCATCATCCCGTCGCGGAGTGCGCCGCTGAGGGCGTCCTTCGCATCCCGGTACACCTTACCCATGGGTCGAAGCTCCCTGGCACAATTCCGCCGGCAACCTAATCGGCCAGGGGGAATGGCGGAAGGGGCCGGATGCCGTGCCAAATAGTTGCCGGGGGGGTATTGCGCGGCCTGCGGGGCACGGCTATACGGCGCCTCCTTCCTGGGGGGCCATAGCTCAGTTGGGAGAGCGCTTGAATGGCATTCAAGAGGTCGGCGGTTCGATTCCGCCTGGCTCCACCAAGATTTCAAAGGGCCTGATCGCGGAAGCGGTCAGGCCCTTTTTCTTTGCGCCCGGCCCGCGCCCGGATAACCCAGGCTTGAAATGGATGCGGAGATCTTTCGCCCGGATGGCGGCGTTGCGCCGGTCTCGGATCGAGAAGGATGCCGCCATGCAGACCCAGGCCACCCCGCAAGCCAAAGCCGCGCAGCCCCGGCCGGACCAGGGCTTCGACGACTGGCTGAAGCGCGCGATCCAGCAGGCCTTCGCCACCCCCAGGACCGAGGGGCCGCAGCGCCTCGCCGCCTGAGGCCGCCGGCTGCTTTCCAATCACCGCCCGGCTTTTCACAGGCCGGATATTCACCGTTTCGCCATGGGCAGCCCCCTGGCGCGACCCCCATCCTTGCGGCAGGAAGACGGCATGATGAGCAAGACCGAACGACTGATGGCGGTGGCCGGCCTGGTGCTGCTGGCCGTCACCGTGGCCCTGGCCAGCAACCGCGCCGCCTTCCTCAGCGCCCTCACCTGAGGCCGCGGCGGCCCGCCCTTGCGGCCGCACCCGGCCCGTCCCTACCCTCCCCGCCAAACGGGAGGGATGCACCGATGAAGATCACCCATGTCTCGCTGACGCTCTTCGCCTGGGACGACATCCCGCCGACGCGCTACCACGCCGCGGCGCGGCTCGAATCCGGCTCCTCCGCGCTCGGCCTGCTGAAGATCGGCACCGATGCGGGCATCACCGGCCATGCCTTCCTCGGCTCCGCCACCCATACCGCGGTGAACGACGGGCCGGGGCTGATCCGCTTCCTCAAGCCGATCCTGATGGGCCAGGACCCGCTCGACCGGGAAAGGCTGAATGCCGCGCTCTGGCCCTGGTCGCGGGTGATCTCGGTGCGGTCCATCGGCGCGGTCGACGTGGCGCTCTGGGACATCGCCGGGCAGGCCGCCGGCATGCCGATCCACCGGCTGCTGGGCACCACGCGGCATTCCATCCCGGCCTATGCGTCCTCGGCCATGCTGCCCTCCGCCGAGGCCTATGCCGAGGAGGCGTTGGCCTTCCGCGACGCCGGCTGGGCCGCCTACAAGATCCATCCGCCGCAGCAGTGGAAGACCGACATCAAGGTCTGCCAGGCGGTGCGCGAGGCGGTCGGCGAGGACTACACGCTGATGCTCGACAGCACCTGGTGCTACGACTTCCCCGCGGCGCTGCGCGTCGGACGCGCCATCGAGGAGCTCGGCTTCCTCTGGTACGAGGACCCGCTGCACGACCAGGACATCACCAGCTACGTGAAGCTGCGGCAGAAGCTGGACATCCCGATCGTCGCCACCGAATACCCGGCGACGGGGCTCGAGAGCTATGCGCCCTGGATCATGCTGCAGGCGACCGACTACCTGCGCGGCGACGTGGCGGTGAAGGGCGGCATCACCACGCTGATGAAGACCGCGCATCTCGCCGAGGCCTTCCGCATGAACTACGAGGTCCACCACGGCGGCAATTCGCTGAACAACGTCGCCAACCTGCATGTCTGCTGCGCCATCCGCAACACCACCTACTTCGAGGTGCTGCTGCCCGACGGCGCGCACAAGTACGGGCTGGCGCAGGACATCGTGGTCGGCCGCGACGGGCTGGTCCATGCGCCGGAGAAGCCCGGCCTCGGCGCCGAGATCGACTTCGCGCTGATCGCGCGGAAGCAGATCGCGGTGCTGGAGTGAGCTACTCGGCTTCCTTCGCCAGCGCGTCGTAGGCCGCGCCGAAGCCGCGGAAGGAGACCGGGATGGCGGTCTCCGCCCCGGCCGCATTGCGCCATTCCAGGCGGCCGGCGGCATCGGCCGGGCGGGCGCGCAGGCGGCGCAGCAGCGCATCCTCGCGCAGCTCGACATCGGCGAAGCAGCCGTTCGGGATGCAGTGGCGGAAGGGCAGGGGCACCGGCGGCTCGGTCCGGCCGGGGATGTCCAGCGCGAGGCGCGCGCCCGGGCCCGGCTGCACGTTGACCGGCACCTGGGCGACCAGCCGCAGCGGATCGCCCTTGGTCTGGCGGCCGATGGCGAGCACGGCGACGGGCTGCTGCCGCTGGTCGGTGGTGGTCTGCGCCATCTCGCAATTGCGCCCGGCCGGGGCGGTGGCGGTGGCGGCGCGGCCCTCGCAGCGGACCACCCAGTCGCCGAAGACGGCCATGGTGCGTTCCGGGGACTCGGCGGGGGCGGGGGC
>NZ_CEEDBP010000012.1:0-155489 GCF_979252845.1 Belnapia sp. AC561 | reverse complement strand
GCTCGACGGCGGCGACGGGGGTGGGCGGCTCCGGCGGGGTTTCCACCACCTGGGGCGGCGGCGGCTCGGGCGGTGCTTCCACCGGCGGCGTGGGCGCCGGGGCGGCGACGGGTTGCGGCTCGGGCACCGGCTCCGGCTCGGGCTCCGGCGCGGTGGGGACGGGCATCTCCAGCAGCATCACCGGCATCGCATCCTCCACCGGCGGCGGCGCCGGCACGGTCAGCACCGCGGCGGCGGCGGTGAGGTGGAGGGCGCCGGAGGCGATCCAGGCGATGTGGCGGATGCGGGCCATGGTCAGGGGCCTCGTGCCGGGGCGGGCGATGGCGCGGGAGGTGATGCGGGCGCGGCTTCCGAACCGGGCAGGGAAACGAGCGCGACCTTGCTGATGCCGGCCCGCTGCACCAGGCCCATCACCCGCAGCACCTCGCCGTATTCGATGCCGCGATCGGCCCGGAGATGCAGCGCGCGATCCGGCGATTCCGTGTGCAGCGCGGCGAGCCGCGGCTCCAGCACCGCCTCCGGCACCGCATCCTGGCCGAGGAAGAGCCCGCCCTCGCGCGTGAGGGAAAGCTCCAGCGGCGGCTGCGGCGGGCTGAGCGGCGCGGCGGCGGTGCGCGGCAGGTCCACCGCGACGCCGGCGGTCAGCATCGGCGCCGTCACCATGAAGATGACAAGCAGCACCAGCATGACATCGACCAGCGGGGTGACGTTGATCTCGGAGACCGGGCTCGCTTCGTCGTCGTCGAGGTTGCCGAGCGGGGCCATGCTCATGCGGGTTCACCGGCGCTGCGGCGGCCGCCGGCGATGGCGGGGCGGCGGGCCAGCCGGCTGGCGAGGCTGGCGGCGGCGCCCTGGGCTTCCTGGCGGATGCGGGACAGCTGCACGCTGCAGCGGTTGTAGGCGATGACGGCGGGAATGGCGGCGACCAGGCCGATGGCAGTGGCGAACAGCGCCTCGGCGATGCCGGGCGCCACCGTGGCGAGGCCGGTATCCTGCTTGGCGGCGATGCCGAAGAAGCTGTGCATGATGCCCCAGACGGTGCCGAAGAGGCCGACGAAGGGGCTGACCGAGCCGATGGTCGCCAGCAACGGCAGGCCGGGCTCGGCCTTGCGCAGGGTGGCGGTGACGGCGCCGCGCATGGCGCGCTCCAGCCGGTCGCGGAACTCGCCGGCAGTCTCGCCGGTATCGCGGCCTTCCCGCCATTCGGGCAGGCCGGCGCGCAGCACGGCGCCGGAGAGACCTTCGCCCTCGGGCGCGATGATGCTGCCGGAATCGGCGAGCGCGACGAGGCTGCGGGCTTCACGCTTGAGCCGGCGGAAGAGCACGGCCTTCTCGAGGATGACCGCCCAGCAGGCGAGCGAGGCGAGCGCCAGGGCGGCCATCACCGCCTGGACCACGGGGTCGGCGTTGAGCAGCAGGCTTTGGATGGTGAAATCGGCGCCATTGGTCATGCGGGCATTTCCTGGGATCGGGCCTTCAGACGGCGGCGGTTGCGGCGGCGGAGCAGCCAGGCGGCGAGGCCGGTGACGAAGAGCACCGGCATGGCGAGGCCGGAAAGGAAGACGAGGATGCGGCCGCCCCAGCCGAGCAGGGCGCCGCCATGCAGCCAGCGCTGCATCGCCATGGCTTCCTCCCCGGCGCCGCGGGTGCGGGGGCCGCGTTCCTCCAGCACCGCACCGGACCAGGGGTCGATGGTGATGAAGCTGCGGGCGCGGACCTCGGTGCTGGCATCGGCGGGGCGGGTGGTGACCTGCCAGGCCTGGCGCTGGCGGGTCGGCAGCAGCACGCCGGTGACGACCTGGCCGGGCAGATGCGCCAGGGCGGCGGCCGCGGCGGCATCGGCATCGAGCTGCATCGGCTCCCGCCGCGGCGGGGCGGGCGCTGCCTGCTCCGGCGCGGCGATGCCGAGCATGGGGCGGAACCAGGCGGGGAAGATCAGCACCACGCCGGAGAAGGAAACGACGGCCAGCACCACCGCCATCCAGATGCCGATGACGCGGTGCAGGTCGAGGTTGAAGACGACGCTCGGCCGCCGGCGGATGGTGACCAGGGCGCGGCCGAGCGAGCCCTGCTTCGGCCACCAGAGCCAGATGCCGGAGAGCGAGAAGAGGAGCATCAGCACGCCGAGCCAGCCCACCGCCTCATGCCCGCCCCACTCGCGCAGCAGCAGGGTGTCGTGCAATTGCCGCGTCGTGGCGATGAAGCTGCCGCGGGCATCGCGTTCGCCGAGCAGGTTACCGGTCGCCGGGTCCAGGTAGGCGCTGGCCGCGGGCGGCCCGCCGCGCATCCGGGGCGGCGAGACGATCCAGACCGGCCAGACCGCGTCGGGCGGGCGGATGCTGCCGGCCGGACGGCCGGTCGCGGCCTCGGCGCGGCGCAGGATCTCGGCATAGCCCAGCGCCGGATCGGCCGGGCCGCTGGCGCGGTAGAGGCCGGGGTTCAGCGCCGCGTCGATCTCGCGCTGGAAGGAAAGGATGCTGCCGGTGACGCCGATGACCACGAGCACGAGGCCGAGCACCAGCCCGGCCCAGCGATGGGTGAGGAGCAGCACGCGGGTGAGGCTGATGCCGCGCCGGGCGACGGCGCCGTCCTGGATCGCGGCACTCATGCGTCGGCCCAGCGGCGCAGCAGGTTGTGGTACACGGCGGTCAGCTCCGTGGGAGAGGAATGGCCGGCCGGCAGGTCGCCGCGGGCGCGGTTGATGGCCATGTCGAGGTCGAAGAGCAGGCTGCGCTGGCCGTCGTCGCGCACCATGCTCTGCACCCAGAAGAAGCTGGCGAGGCGGGAGCCGCGGGTGATGGGCGCGACGCGGTGCAGGCTGGTCGAGGGATAGATCACCGCATCGCCGGCCGGCAGCTTCACCCGCTGCTCGCCATAGGTATCCTCGACGATCAGCTCGCCGCCGTCGTAACTCCCGGGGTCGCTGAGGAAGAGGGTGCAGGAGACATCGGTGCGGATGCGGCCGCCATGGCCGGGGAGGATGCGGATGGCGTTGTCGACATGCGCGCCGAAGGTCATGCCGGGGTCATAGCGGTTGAACAGCGGCGGGAAGACCTTCAGCGGCAGCACGGCGGAGATGAAGAGCGGCATGCGCTCCAGCGCGGCGAGGACGATCTCGCCGAGCGCCTTGTGCTCGGCGCAGCCTTCGGGGATCTGCAGATTGTCCTTCACCTGGGCGGATTGATGGCCGGCGGTGACGCGGCCATCGACCCAGGGCGCGCGCGCCAGGAGCGCGCGTGCCTGCAGCAACTGCTCGGGGGTCAGGACTTCGGGCAGTTGCAGCAGCATATGGTCAGAACCGGGCGGCGACGGTGGCGATGAAGGTGCGGCTGGCGCCTGGCACCACCTGGCCGCCCGTCACCTGGTCGTAGTAGCGGCGATCGGTCAGGTTCAGCGCGTTGAGCTGGACGCGGAGGCCGCGGAAGCCGCCTTCCTTCGGGGTCCAGGCGAGCGAGGCGTCGTAGCGGGTATAGCCCGGGGCGAAGTTGGTATTGGTCGTGTTGGAATAGCGGCCATCGACGTAGAAGGCGCCGCCGCCGACGGTCAGGTCATAGGGCAGGTCGTAGGTGGACCAGACCGTCGCAGTATGGCGCGGCGTATTCGGGATGTTGCGGCCGACCTCGGCGGGCACCTTGCTCTGGACGATCTGGCCATCGAGGTAGGTATAGCCGGCGAGCAGATTCCAGTTCTGGGTGACGCGACCGAGCATCGAGACCTCGAAGCCATCGACGCGCTGGTTGCCGGCGAGGCTGGTGATCGCGGTCGCCGGGTCGGTGGTGCGGGCATTCTCCTTCTCGAGCCGGAAGACGGCGCCCTTCACCTCGACGCGGCCGGCGATGTCGTAGGAGGCGCCGATCTCATAGCTCTGGTTGCGCTCCGGCGCCAGGTCGGCGGTGGTCGCCGTCAGCGTGAGGAACTCGCCCGAGGGGTTGAAGGAGGTGCCGGTGGAGAAGTAGGTCCGCAGCCCGGGGATCGGCTTGAAGACCAGCGCCGCGCGGTAGCTGGCGAGGTTGTCGTTGCCCTTCAGCCGCTGGTTGTCGAGGAAGCTGCGGTAGTCGGTCGAGAAATGGTCGAAGCGGCCACCGACCAGCACCTCGAACATCTCGCCGATCTTGATCTGGTCGACGGCGAAGGCGGCGGCGCTGTCCGAGGTGACGCTCACCCGCGACCGCAGGGTGCGGACCAGGTTGCTGGTGTCGTCGAAGTAGTTGGGGAAGAAGAGGTTGGCATTCGGCCGGGGGCCGAAGTACCGGGTGGTGTGGTTCATCTCGCGGCCGAATTCGGCGCCGATGATGGCCGAATGCTGCAAGGCGCCGGTGCGGAAGTTCAGCACCAGCTCGCTGAGGTTGTTGTAGCCGGTGTCGGTCGCGTCGCGGAATTGCGCCTCGCGCAGGACCGTGGTGGTCGGGATCTGCGCCAGCCGGGTCGGCGTGGTGTTGAAGCGCGGCGCGGTCGCATCCAGGTCGCGGTCGTAGTTGGAGAAACGGAAGGTGTTGCGGATCGTGACCTCGTCGCTGAAGCGGTGCGACAGCCGGGCGGTCAGCACATCCGTGGTCAGCCGCTCATGGTCGACGCCGGCGGTGCCGTAGTAGTTGCCGCGACGGACCGCGGCCGGGCGGCCGAAGAGCCAGGGCAGGCCGTAGTCGGGGATGTTGTTCTCGTACTGGTGCAGGTAGTGGACGGTGAACTGGGTATTGGTGCCGAGGCCGAAGGTGACCGAGGGGGCGATGCCGTAGCGGCTGTTCTCGACATGGTCGCGCCCGGCGATCTGCTGGGTCATCGCCATGGTATTGAGCCGCACGCCCACGGTGCCGGCGTAGAGGTTGACGTCGCTGGTGGCGCGGACGCCGGCCGGCGAGTAGCCCTGCAGGCTGACTTCGCCGAAGTTGCGCGCCTGCGGCAGGCGCAGGGTCTGGTTGATGACGCCGCCGGTCGAGCCGCGGCCGAACTGGATGGAGGAGGGGCCCTTCAGCACCTCGACGCTGTCGAGGTAGAAGGGATCGCGGGTATATTGTCCGACGTCGCGCAGGCCCTCGATGAAGAAGTCGCCACGGGCGCTGAAGCCGCGCAGGGTGAGGTTGTCGCCCGAGGCGCCGCCCTCGCCGGCGGCGAAGCTGATGCCGGTGACGTTGCGCAGGGCTTCCCGCAGCGTGGTGCCGGCGCGCTCGTCGATCAGCGCGCGGGGGACGACGGAGATGGTCTGCGGCGCATCGGCGACGGTGGTGGGCAGGCGCACCACAGGCTGGTTGGCGCCGGCGCGATAGCTGGAGGGCGCCTCGGTGGCGACGTTCAGTTCAGGCAGGGCGAGGTCCGCGGCGGGGGGCGTCTGCGCCGCGCTGGGCACGCTGGCAGCGAGAAGCCCGAGGCTGGCGAAGCCGAGACTGGGTTCGATGCGGGTCATGGTCTGGCGGAGCGACATCGTTGATTGAGTCCCGACTGCGTTGCCGCTTCGATAAGCAAGATGAGAATGACTCGCAATAGCAAATCGTAACGCAGAGTGGCCGGCCGATACACGCGCCCGGTCGTTGTGGCCGGTCGGCGACAGGCGGGCTCGCATCAGGCGAGGCGTCCGGCGATGGCCTGGCCGATGGCCTGAAGCTCCGGCTCCGGCCGCCGCGCCAGGCGTTCGGCCATGCTGGCGAGGAAGCCGGGCGGGCTGCCATCGGCCGCGCGGCGGAACCACTGCGCGGCGGCGGTGGTCTCGCCACGTGCCGCCAGCAGGGTGCCGAGGTTGAACTGGCCGCGGAAATCGCCGGCCTCGGCGGCGCGGCGATAGAGCAGGGCGGCAGCGGCGGGATCGGCCGGCGTCTCCCAGCCTTCCTCCAGGAAGCGGGCCAGGATGTTCAGGGATTTGGCATGGCCCTGGGCGGCGGCGCGGCGATACCAGCCGAGCGCTGCCGCGGCATCCCGCGGGCCGCCCGCGCCGCGCCAGAGCATGGCGGCGAGGTTGTACTGGGCCCAGTCGTAGCCGGCCTCGGCGGCACGGGCGTAGCAGTCGCGCGCGGCCCCGGCATCAGCGGGGCCGCCCCAGCCCAGCTCATGGCAGCGGCCGAGCATGTTGAGGCCGGCATGGTTGCCGGCCGAAGCGGCGGTGCGGAACCAGCCGCGGGCAGCGACGGCGTCGGCCGGCAGGCCGCGCCCATCCAACAGGATCTGCCCGAACAGCAATTGCGCCTCGACCATGCCATAGCGGGCGGCGGCGGCGATCCAGCGCGCGGCCTCGACCGGCTCGCCGTTGAAGGCGGCCTGCAACTCGGCCGGAGTCGCGGCCTGCAGCCTGTCGAGGGACAGGGGCGCAGGACCGCGGGGCGAGGGGAGCGTGGCGCGCATCAGCCGATGCCGGCGTGACCTGGCCGCCGGGCCGCGGGGGCGGCCGATGCGGGCAGAAACATGGTGGAATGATCCCGAGACAGGGGATCAGGCTAATTCATATGCGAATAACTCGCAATAGCACAGCCTGTTGGAACCTTCAGCGGACCTTCCAGTCTTCCACCCAGAGGGTCGTTGGGTTGAGGTGGCCGGTCGGGCGTATCCCCTCCAGCCAGCGCGGCCAGATATGGGCATCGGCGCGGAACCAGAGCGGCAGCTCCGGCAGGTCCTCGGCGAAGATCGCCTGGAAGCGGGACCAGAGGGCGCGGCGCTTCTCCCGGTCCAGTTCCTGCGGCAGGGCTTCCAGCAATGCATCCATGGCCGGGTTGCGGTAGCCGCCGTAATTCTGGCCCGACCAGTTGCGCGCCTCGGTCGGGATCTCCTCCGAATGCAGCGTGGTGCGGGGGACGTTCTCGGGGGAGCTGATCCAGGCGAAGAGCGCCGCGCCGGTGAAGCGGCGGCGGGAGAGGGTCTCGCCGAACAGCACCCGCGGCGGCTCGTTGCGGATGCGCGCCTCGATGCCGGCCTGTTTCCACATGGCGGCCATCACCTGCTGCACCTGTTCGCGGGCACGGTTGCCGGCGGTTGTCATGAACTCGAAGCTCAGCTTCTCGCCGGCGGCATTGCGGCGGATGCCGTCCGGGCCGGGGCGCCAGCCGGCCTCGTCGAGCAAGGCGGCGGCGCGGGCGGGATCATGCGGCCAGTCCGGCGTCGCCGGGTCGTGCATGGGGTCGAGCGGATTGACCCCGGTATGGGCCACGGTCTGGCGGCCCTCGAAGAGCCTGGCGACGATCTGCGCCCGGTCCAGCGCCAGCAGCAGGGCCTGGCGGACGCGGCGATCGCCCAGCATCGGCTGGTCCAGCCGCAGGTCGAGATGCTCGTAGATCAGGCCGGGCTTGTATTCGATGCGGAAGCGCTGGCCGGTGCGGCGCTCCAGCGCGGCGGCCTGTTCCACCGGCAGGCCCAACTCCCCGGCCACCATGTCGAGCTGGCCGGCGAGGAGCTGCGCCTCCATCGCCGCGGTATTCTCGATGGTGCGGACCTGGATGCGGCGGAAGGCGGGGGCGGGGCCGCGCCAGGCCTCGTTGCGCTCCAGCGTGACCCCGGCGCCGGGCTGGACCGCGGTGATGCGATAGGGGCCGGACCAGAGGCCGGGGTTGGTGGTCTCGGTGTCATAGGCGGTGCGGTTGCGATAGGCGCGCGGCTCGGCCTCCCAGCGGGCGCGGTCGATATGCGCGGGCAGCGGCTGGAAATCGCCGAGCGAGGCGAAGTCGAAGGTCACCCGGTCGAAATGCAGGGTGAAGCTGCGGGCATCCGCGACCTCCATCGTATAGGCGGAGCGGAAGAACTCGGCCGGGCCGATGCCGGTCTCGGCGCTGCGGCCGGCGTCGTAGGCGAAGCGCAGGTCGGCGGTGGTGACCGGGGTCCCGTCGCCCCAGCGGGCATCCTCGCGCAGCCGCCAGGTGACGCGGAGGCCGGGCTTGCCCTCCGGCGTGGTCTCCCGCACGGCGCCGCCGTTCTCCAGCGTCGGCAGGGTCTCGCAGGCCATGCAGGCGAGCTGCCAGTCGGGGCCATAGGCGGTGACGGGGCGGCGGGCGAAGCCGAGGACATAGGACTTCGCCGCCATGGCATCGAAATTCGGATGGAAGGTGGAGGGGTACTGAATGATGCCGATGGTCAGGCTGTCCCGCGCCGCCGGCTGGGCATCGGCCGACCGGATGACGGCCGGCATGGCCAAGGCCAGGCCGAGCAGGGCCAGCAGCCGGGGACGCGGGGGCATGGTTCAGTCCATTCCCTTCGGCTTGGCCTCCGCCAGGCTGCCGATCCCGCCATGCGACTGCGACCAGCCGACCGGGTTCTCCAGGAACTTGCGCACTTCCTTCAACGCCGATTCGGAGAAGTACGGCCGCTCCCGGCACACTTCCAGCACGTCCCACCAGGTGCAGAGGTGATGCAGGTTGAGGTCCATGGCCTTCATCGTCTCGAAGCTGCCGGGGAAGACCCCGTAGTAGAAGACGACGAAGGTATGGTTGCAGAGCGCGCCGGCATCGCGCAGCGCCTGGGCGAAGGCGATCTTGCTGGCGCCATCGGTGGTCAGGTCCTCGACCAGCAGGGTCTGCTTGCCCTCGGGCACGTCGCCCTCGATCTGGGCGTTGCGGCCGAAGCCCTTGGGCTTCTTCCGGACATAGGCCATGGGCGCCATCATCCGGTCGGCGATCCAGGCGGCGAAGGGGATGCCCGCGGTCTCGCCGCCGGCCACCGCATCGATCGTCTCATAGCCGATGTGGCGGCCGATCTTCTCCACCGCCAGCTCGCAGATGCGGGCCCGGGCGCGGGGGAAGTAGATGATCTTGCGGCAATCGATGTAGACGGGGCTCTTCCAGCCGCTGGTGAAGGTATAGGGCTCCTCGGGGCGGAAATTCACCGCCTTGATCTCCAGCAGGATGCGTGCCGTCGTCAGCGCGGCGTCCCTGTCCCAATCGGAAGCATGTTGCATGGCCATGGCGCATTCCTCTGCCGGCGGCGGTTGGCGCATCCGTAACCGGGGCGCGGCGGCGCGTCCATGACCGAAGCCGATGTTTGGGTCTTGGCCGATCCACGGGCCGGCACGGCGGCGCAGGCGTTGGGAATTGCCGAACGGCTGGGCCTGCCGTTCCGGGTCGTGCCGCTGGCCTGGGGCCCGCTGGCCCGGCTGCCCTTGCCCTGGCCGAGCCTCGCCGGGCTGTCCGGTACGGCGCGACGGGAAGTCCGGCCGCCCTGGCCGCGGCTGGTGATCTCGGCCGGGCGGCGGGCCGGGCCGGTGGCGCTGTGGCTGGCGGGGAAGGGCGCCCGCACGGTGCATTGCATGCGGCCCGGCTTCGGCGCCCGTCGCTTCGACCTGCTGGTGCTCGGCCGGCACGACCGTGTGGGGGAGGCCGCCAATATCCTGCCCATCCTCGGCGCCTGCCACCGCATGTCGCCGGCCCGGCTGGCAGCGGCCCGGCTGGATTGGGCGCCGCTGGAGCGCCTGCCCGGCCCGCGGGTCGCCCTGCTGGTCGGCGGCAAGGTGCGGGCGGAGGGGATGGATCCGGCAACCGCCGCGGCGATCGGCAGCCAGGTTGCGGGCTTCGCCGGCAGCGTGCTGGCCACCACCAGCCGACGTACCGGCGCGGCGGCGACGGAGGCGCTTTCCGCCGCCCTGGCGGGGCTGCCGCATCGGCTGTACCGCTGGGGCGATGCGGGCGGCAATCCCTTCGCCGGTTTCCTCGCCTGGGCGGATGCGGTGGTGGTCACCGGCGACAGCGTCTCCATGCTGTCGGAGGCGCTGGCGACATCCGTGCCGGTCTTCGTCGCCGATCCCGGCGGCCTCGGGGCGCGGCATCGGCGGCTGCATGAGAGCCTCTATGCCGCCGGCCAGGCGCGGCCCCTGAGCGCGGCACCCGCTGCCTTCCCGCGGGCACCGCTGGACGAGGCCGCACGGGTCGCTGCCGCCATCCTCGCGCGGGGTTGGGCATGAGCGGGGGTTACCGAAAGCCGCCCCGGGGCGAAGTGAGGGGCATGCTGCAAGCCATCCTCCAGACTGCCTTCCCGCCGATGCCGCGCAACCCGCGCGCCCGGCCGATGCCCTTCCCCTGGCCCTGGCTGGACCGGGCGGGGCGATTCTCCACGCTCCGGGCCCTGGTGCTGGCCCTGGTCCTCGCCCCGGCGCTGTGGCTGGCGGGACAGGGGGCGATGCAGGATCTGGGGCCGGAGCCGGCCAAGGCGGCGCTGAAGGAGATCGGGCTCTGGTCCATCCGGCTGCTGCTGGTGACCCTGGCGGTGACGCCGCTGGGCCGCATCCTCGCCTCGCCCCAGGTGCTGGGGCTGCGGCGCATGCTGGGCTTGGCGACCCTGGGCTATGGCCTGCTGCATCTGGTGCTCTACGCGGCGGACCAGAATTTCATCCTGCCGCGGATCGCCACCGAGATCGTGCTGCGCTTCTATCTGACGATCGGCTTCGTCGCGCTGCTGGGGCTGGTGGCGCTGGGCTGGACCTCGACCGATGGCTGGATGCGCAAGCTCGGCCGGCGCTGGAAGCGGCTGCATGGGGTGATCTTCGGGATTGCCGCGCTGGGCGTCTTCCACTTCTTCCTGCAGTCCAAGTCGCAGTTGTGGGAGGCGGTGCTGGCGGCCGGCGTCTTCGCCTGGCTGGTCTTCTGGCGGCTGCTGCCGCGGGGCGCGCAGCAGCATCCGCTGGCGTTGCTGCTATTGGCCCCGGCGGCGGGGCTGGCGGCGGCCGGGCTGGAATACGCCTGGTATGCGCTGGCGACCAATCTGCCAGCGCAGCGCATCCTGGAGGCCAACCTCGATATCGCCTTCGGCCTGCGCCCGGCGGTCTGGGTGGCCGTCGTCGCCGTGGTCGCGCCGCTGCTGGCCTTTCCGGGCTGGGTCCGGCTCAGAAATAGCGGGCGAGGTTCGCCCGGATCCGCTCCAGCACCAGCAGCGCCGGGTCGGGCAGCGGGAAGCGCTGGCCGGTGATGGTCTCGAAGACGCTGATGTAGATCCGGGCGGCCTCGAGGTTGATCTCGGCCGGCACCACCGGCAGGTCATCCTTGTAGGGGTCGCAGCGGGCGACGACCCAGGAGCGGACGAAGTCCTTGTCGAAGCTTTCCGGCGGCAGTCCGGCGGCGAAGCGCTCCGGGTAGCTGCCGGCGAACCAGTAGCGGCTGCTGTCGGGAGTGTGGATCTCGTCGGCCAGGATGATCTCGCCGGCCTCGTCGAAGCCGAATTCATACTTGGTATCGACCAGGATCAGACCCCGCTCGGCGGCGACGTCCCGGCCGCGGGCGAATAGCGCCAAGGCCAATTCGCTGACCCGGTCCCATTGCGCCTGGGTCAGCAGCTTGCCCTCGACGATCTGCGCCGGGGTCAGCTCCTCGTCGTGACCGGCATCGAAGGCCTTGGAGGTCGGCGTCAGGATGGTCTCGGGCAGCTTCTGGTTCGGCTGCATGCCGTCGGGGAAGCGGTGGCCGTACATCTCCCGCCGGCCGGCCTTGTACATGGTCAGGATGGCGGTGGAGGTGGTGCCGGCGAGGTAGTCGCGCACCACCACCTCGACCGGCATGATGGTCAGGCGGCGGCAGCGCAGCACGTTGGGGTCGGGATATTCGAGGACGTGGTTGGGGCAGAGGTCGGCCGTCCGGTCGAACCAGAAGCGGGCGATCTGGGTCAGCACCTGGCCCTTCAGCGGCACCGCGGTGATGATGCGGTCGAAGGCGCTCAGCCGGTCCGTGGCGATGATGATGCGGCTGCCATCCGCCAGGTCGTAATTCTCCCGGACCTTGCCGCGATAATGGTTCGGCAGTTCGGGGATCGTCGCCTCGCGCAGCGCATGGTCGGCATAGGGGGCGAGGTCGGCGGTGCTGGTCATCCGGAAGGTCCTGATCGGGTGATCCGGGGCTTATAGCCTATGGCGCGCCGCGTCGCCCCTGGTTGAGCCGGAAACAGCTCTGGGCCATGGTGCCGGCAAGGAGACCCCTGCATGAGCACCCGCAAGACTTACCGCATCGCCGTCATCCCCGGCGATGGCATCGGCCAGGAAACCACGCCCGAGGGGCTCCGCGTGCTCGATGCCGCCGCCCGCCGCTTCGGCTTCGACCTGGAGCTGGTGCATTACGACTGGTCCTGCGAGGTTTATTCGAAGACCGGCAAGATGATGCCGGACGACGGGCTGGAGCAGCTCAAGCAGTCGGACAGCGTCTTCCTCGGCGCGGTCGGCTGGCCGGGCGTGCCGGACCATGTCTCGCTCTGGGGCCTGCTGATCCCGATCCGGCGGGGATTCGACCAGTACGTGAACCTGCGGCCCTGCAAGCTGCTGCCGGGCGCCACCACGCCGCTGGCGAATCGCGGGCCGAAGGATATCGATTTCTACGTGGTGCGGGAGAATACCGAGGGCGAGTACAGCTCGGTCGGCGGCCGGATGTTCCCCGGCACGGACCGGGAATTCGTCTCCCAGCAGTCCATCCTGACGCGGATCGGCACCGACCGTGTGATGAAATACGCCTTCGAGCTGGCGATGACCCGGCCGCGCAAGAAGGTGACCAGCGCCACCAAGTCCAATGGCATCACCTTCACCATGCCCTACTGGGATGAGCGCTTCGCCGAGATGGCGAAGAACTATCCGGGCGTGACCACGGACCAATTCCATATCGACATCCTCTGCGCCCATTTCGTGCAGCATCCGGACTGGTTCGATGTGGTGGTCGGCTCCAACCTGTTCGGCGATATCCTCTCCGACCTCGGGCCGGCCGTGGCGGGGTCCATCGGCATCGCGGCTTCCGCCAATATCAACCCGGAGAAGACTTACCCCAGCATGTTCGAGCCGGTGCATGGCTCGGCGCCGGATATCGCCGGCAAGTGGATCGCCAATCCGATCGGCCAGATCTGGTCCGGCGCGATGATGCTGGAGCATCTGGGGGAGAAGGCGGCGGCGGATGCCATCGTCACCACCATCGAGAAGATGCTGAGCGAGGGCGGGCCGCGGACCCGGGACATGGGGGGCCAGGCCGGGACGGTGGATGTGGGCAAGGCCCTGGCGGAAGCGGTCGGCCGTGCCTAGCTGACCGAACCTTGGCGGCGGGGCTCGCAGGACGGGTTGCCGCCGGCATGGTTTCAGGCACGGCCACGGCATTTTGCCGAAGTCCACTTGAAGGACAGGCGCCGCGTCGTTAGCATGACTTCTTGTTGCGAGTGATTCTCAACTTGCTCGCAACTGGAGGATTTGCCGGATGGGCCATATCGACATCGACGTAGGCATCATAGGGCGTCGTTGCGAACGTGCTGTCGTGACCGCCTACCGCGAACTGCGGGAGACGGGCAATACCGATCTGTCGTCCTTCCGCGCCTGCACGACCCTCTATCGCGTCCATCATCCGGAAGCCTCGATCCAGGAAGCGCGCCGGCTGGTGGCGGAGTGGATCGACCATCACGTCGTCCGCGGCGAGAGCGGCCCGACCAATGGCTGCGACTGCGACTGAGCCTCAGTCCGCCGCCTGCTTGCCCGCCCAGCGGATTGCCGCCCGCGCCAGGGCATCGATGCTATCGGCGACCGGGAAGGGCAAGGCAGGGCCCGCCGCGATGCCGAGCGGGATTTCGGTGCAGCCCAGCACGACCGCCCGCGCACCCCTCGCCATCAGCGCCCGCGCGACCTCGGCCAGTGGCGCATAGGCCTCCGCCACCCGGTTCGCCTTCACCCGATCGATCGCCGGCGTGACCCGGTCCGCCATCTCGGCGGCATCCGGCACGAGGCAATCCCAGCCGCGCCGTTCCAGCCCCTGCTGATAAAGCCGCATGGCCAGGGTGCCGGCGGTGCCCATCACGCCGATCGGTCCGCCGGCGATGCCGAGGCGCTCGAGCTCATCCCCGGTCGCGGTGACGATGTGCAGGATGGGCAGCGCGGTCGCCGCCTGCATGCCGCCGTACCAGCCATGCGCGGTGTTGCAGGGGATGGCGATGGCGCCGCAGCCGGCGGCCTCCAGCCCATGAATGCCGCGCAGCAGGGCGGGCAGGGGGTCCTCGCCGCCGGCGGTGCGGGCGGCGGTGCGGTCTGGCACCTGAGGATCGGACCAGAGCACGGCGGGGATATGATCCTGATCGCGCTCGGCGCGGGTCAGCAGGGTCAGCCGCAGCATGAAAGATGCGCTGGCCAGGGGACCCATCCCGCCCAATACGCCGAGTCTTGGTGTCACGCCTTGCCATTCCTCATCCGGATGGCCGCATCCTGCCCGATCACGGCAGCCACATGAAGTTGGCGGTGGCACTGGCACGGGAGATCAGCGCCCGCATGTCCGGGTCCTCGTGCCCATCCTCGGCGATCAGCGCCTCCATCGGGCAGTAGAACTCATGGGCCTGGGCGACCTGGCTGCGGGCGAAGCCCTCGTAGTGGCGGTTCTTCAGGCCGAAGACGACGCGGATGTCGCGGACCGGCAGGGTCAGCGGCTGGCTCGGCTCCGCCTTGAGGATGCGGATGAGGCGCCAGCGCGGCGTCGGATTCGGCGCCTGCGCCGGGCCGAGCAGCCAGTCGAGCGGGCAATAGGCCATGAGCGAGGAGGTGGTCGGGGAGAAGCGCGACCGCTTGTCCAAGAGGTTTTGCAGCGAGGAACAGGCCTCGATGCAGAGGATATCCGGTATTAGGTAGCAAGCACACCAAAACCACTGATGTAAGTGATTTTCATCAATTCTAACTTTGGCGGCACAGCTCTCAAGTCAAGTCATTCCCGATTGGGTTCGTTGGTCGGCAAAGGATCATCACAGGCAGAACTGACCCCATCCGCCGTGTCTTCGGCCGAGGCTGACTGACCATTTTGCGCCCACTCTTCATCCATTTCCGCCAACAGCGAGGATGCACGCTTCTGGATTGAACTGTTGCTAATACCAGTCTGAGCGGCAGCTGCTCGAAAGCTCGCGCCACCCGCCAGCAAACGTTTCACTTCGTTCCACTTTTCCGGGGGTATCGACGGGCGGCGACCACCGCGGACGCCCCGTGCCCGAGCTGCGGCTAAACCCTCTAATGTCCGTTCGTGATGTCGGACCGGGTCGAGGTTCTTGATGAACCCTCGATTGATCGTCTTCGGGTCAGAAGCGATCGCTGCATTGTTCGCTATCTGGGCTGAAGTGCTCTGGCGCAGGAGAGCTAGCTGTTCCCTTACGCCTGGCCGTGGCTCGGGCCAGTCAGCCAGTCGCCAGCCTTCCGCTCGGCTACTTTTCACTTCGCCCCGGTGTTTTGAGAGCCACTTTGCCAAACGATAATGCGGTGCGGGGCCTTGGACCATAACGCCGCGCTTTTGAAGTTCGGCCAGGAGAAGTGCCGTATGCATCGGCCTACCGGCCTCTCGCAAAATCTCGATCACGACCTGAACTGCTGTCTTGGCGTTGTCGTAAGACTGCTTCTCGGAAGCGCCTGTGGCGTCCTGCGTTGCCGGTAGAAATGGATTTGCCGCCGATGATGTTTGGCCGCCGTCCGCATAGATGCGTGCCACCTCGAACAGCACCGCGCCCAGCCGCCCTCGGATACGAGCTACCTCGTCCTCAATCCTAGCCTGCTCCTGCGTCAGGTGTCCGAGCGTGGAGCGAAGCTCGGATGCTTCGTCCTCAAGCGCGGCTAGTTCGGGCGGAAAGATCGGCACGACTAAACCTCCGCCTATGTTTTACGGCAGTTCGCCACCCTTATCCACCATGATAGTGGTCGTTTAGGAAAGTTATGCCGGCCATCAAATGTGGGTTGCCCCATCCCGAGAGGGTTTGATAATCTCTGTTCCGGACCGGCCACATATGGCGCCGGAACAAAACGAAACCGCCCAGCGAGTGATCGCTGGGCGGTTCCAAAAGATCCGAAGGGGCACGGTGTGGCGCCAACCCCCAACGGTATGTGCAACCCCAACGACGCGGAACGGCGCGGGGAGGTGGATATGAGAAGATAACTTCTGACAGGGAGGGAGGATTGCCCAGCGTTAGCTGGCGGTCCTCCCTCAGACAAAAGCTAACTTCAAACCAAACTGGACTGAACCGGGACTCGCGGATTACAGCCGCGAGGCACCCCCGGCTCAGCACACGACTGTCGCCCGCCCACTACAGCTAGCAGACAGCGTTCTCTCGCGAGAACGAGAGAAAGATGCCATGCATCCGAGATGTCTGCAAGCTGGTTGCCCTCTCAATCTCTTCACAAGAGCGAGTCCAGCATGCCCGCGTTTCCAATCTCGTCCCGGCGCCTTCAGCGCGCCCCCTTTCCCGCGCCGATGTATCGCAGCGGAGTGTACGTGTTCGGCCCGAAGCGCCGAAAGCGGACCACCTTCCGCCAAGCCTGTCATGCTCTTTGGGCCGTAGGCACTATGGGATGGACACAGGCTCAAGCTGCGGATGTGATCGGGCTACACCCCTCGACCGTGAATGCCATCCTTCACGGCAGGCTATTTCCACCGGCCTATCCGATCCCGTTGCCGAGTTCCCGGCTCCGGACCTATGCCAACGATAACCAGCCCGACTTTGGGTTCTAGTCAGGTTGCCGGCCAGCGTCTCTCGATCCGATGCCGGCCGGCTTTCCTGCTTCGTCAAAAAGCAAGCCAACCCCACCATTTTCTAGCGCGCTTCGTAGTGCAGCGAGGTTGTTAGGGATTGGCGCACGCCGCCCCTTCTCGAAATCCCGCACGGTGCTGAGCGAGACGCCAGCTCGCTTGGCCAATTCCTCTTGTGTCCAATCTAGCCAGCCGCGAGCGGCACGGCACTGTTCGGGTGACAACATGAGGTCACGCTAAAGGGACCAACGGCACAAAGCAAGGTCAACGAAAAACGTAGACGTCATGGCTTTCCATGGATATAACTGACCTCAACGGAAATCGTTGAGGCGTATCGTGGGCCAGCATTTCCTCCTTTCTGCCAAGGCGCGGACCTTAAGCCTCAAGGGCATCCTGCAGATGAGCGACGACCAGGCGCACGCGGCGTTCGTGGCGATCCGGTTTGCGGACAACGGCGGCGAGGCTTTTTGTCCCCGCTGCGGGTGCACGGCAGTTTACACCTACGCGGCCCGACGCATTTGGAAGTGCCAGGCGTGCGGTCACCAGTTCAGCGTAACCAGCGGGACCATCTTCGCCAGCCGCAAGTTGGCCATCCGGGATTACCTCGCCGCCATCGCCATCTTTGTGAACGCGGTAAAGGGCATTTCGGCCCTCCAACTCGGCCGCGACCTCGACGTGCAGTACAAGACGGCGTTTGTGCTGGCCCACAAGCTGCGGGAAGCGATCGCCTCCAAGCAGATCGGTGCACAGCTCTCCGGTGTGGTGGAAGTGGATGGCGCCTACTTCGGCGGGCACGTTAAGCAGGAAAACGAAAAGAAAGACCGCAAGGACCGGCGGTTGCTTGAGGAGCGGACCGGCAAGCGTCAGTCCGTGGTCGTCGCCCGCGAGCGGGGCCAAGCCGGTAGGACGCAACCCTTTGTGGTGGCCAAAGAAGCGGATGCCATCAACCTGATCCGTCAAACCGTGGCGCCCAGCTCAGTGGTGCATGCGGACGAGGCTAGTGGATGGGACAAACTGCACGCCTATTTTGACGTGAAGCGGATCAACCACTCGGTAGCCTATAGCCTTGACGGGGCGTGTACCAACCAGGCGGAAAGCTACTTCTCCCGCCTACGCCGCGCAGAGCTTGGCCAGCACCACCACATTAGCGGCAAGTACCTCGCCGCCTATGCCGTCGAGATTGCTTGGCGGGAAGATAACCGGCGCCGGCCAAATGGAGGACTGCATCAGTTGATGGTGGCTGCGGCGCTTGGGCACCCTGTTTCACGGGTGTGGGCGGGATACTGGCAAGGTCGCCAACTAGGCGAACCGCGCCTCTAACGTCAACCTTCTAACCCCACCAGTAACCCGAAGCACTAAAGGCACGCCCATCCAAGAGTCCCCCAATTTTTTGGATCGAGGCCCTTTTGCGTTTCTGGAATAAAGGTAGATCGCATACCCCTCCAATGTCTTACCCACACCAGTAGAAATGAACCATGGTTCATCTCTCAAATGGGCATCTAAGACATCGGCCGCTCGTTCCACTTCGCTCTCAGACATTGAGCCCGCTGACAAGCTCTAATCCTCCAAATGCAGCCATGACCTTGGGCATTGGTAGAATGAAAGCGATTTTCCCCTTTGTGTCCGCAGCGAACACAACCCCAACCGCCTGAGTTTCATCCTCTGAAACGACTAGGCTACCAGAGTCTCCGCCGATGGCGAAATGATCACCCTCATCAGCCCTTACGGTCCAGATATCCTTGAACCACACAATTCCTTTGAAGTTCCTCGCCGTATACGTGATAGGCGTGAAACGCCTAAGCCTAGCTTCTACAGTCCCGAACGTCAATCCTGTCGACCGCCCAAATTTCTTTACTCTCATCAAAGACACCGGTGCAGCGGCCGTACCGGGCGTGTCGAAGCCTTCTGAAGCATCGCCCTGCCAAGAAGTGATGATCCGCGGATTTGTCGCTCGGCAGAGACCTATATCCAGATCGCAAGGAGTAACAAAGTTTGGGTCACCTGTTCGCAGCTCAGTCATGTCACTGTGACGGCCGATCTCTCTCGGCGCAGGCGCGTTGGGTCGCCCGTCACCATTGCTCGGCGCTAACACGGGCTGGTTAGGCGGCGTATGGTTGCAACCAGAGAATACGTGATTATTCGATAGTATGAATAAACTCTCATCTCCGTTTTTTCTAACAACTGCCCCGAAGGTTCCGGAGATTTGCTCCGAGGTGGGAGCGCAGGAGGTGCCACAGCAAATTCGGTCATTGCGAATAAAAATGTGGCCACGTTGATTGCTTGCCGAAACCGCATCGGGTTTTACAAAAACTGGGTCCATCCGATGCGTTCGCACCTGAACATTGCTGACGCTCTTGGGAAGCCCGCTGATTAATTTTAAGGAGCCGCGACGCAAATATATATGGACTTTAGGATCTTCGATACCATCCTCAAAACCTACCGCTTGAACCTCAATATTTGAAAACGATCCTTGTTCATCCTCTCCGACACCCTCATCGAGGGTGTCTTCTGCGGCAGCGATAGCAACAGCATTTGGAAACAAATCAGCCGGGTTGATAGGTCCGGCGGCAGCCGAAAAGTTGCCATTTTTCATAAATTCGTAGACCAACAAGTCTGCAACTCTTTTTGCGGATGCCATTGCCCGTTCCCTGTAGGCTGAGGGGGTTTATTCCGAGCCCAGCCACGCATTTCAACACTAAACTAACGCCGTTTCCCATCCCGTCCAGGGGGACCCACTTCCCAACTCCGACGATACAGCGCTGAATTGTACTCAACGAAGGCGTAACGGCTACAGGCTAGGATGCGATTTGCCACCGGACTTCTGAACCTTCCCCCCGGAATTCTGCCACCATCCCATTCGTCCGCTGGTACCGCAGCGCCATCCCCACGCGCTTGACCATGAGGCTGCGGAGGCCCTTGTCTCCAGCATTCAGCGCCCGCTCAGCAATGACCCGCTGCGCGATCTCGGCGGCCGATAGCGGCTCGCCAGTCCGTCGTAGGATATCCAGCACCGTCCGGCTCATGGCGCCATGCTCCGCCGCAGCTGGTGCTCGGCGGTACTTCGGACGGATATTGCCTACAGGATAGTCAGGATCGAACTGGCGGATCACAGCGTCTAGGCTGGCTAGGTCCGCATGAAGCTGCTGGACGTGGCCCTGAGCCTTCTCCAACTCACCTGCCAACTCGGCACGGCGTTTGATCAAAGCAGGCATAACTTGATCGGCCACCGGGCGCCTCCAAATGAGAACGCACATGGTACAGCCAACGCAATAGGTTTACATCAGTGGTTTTGGTGTGCTTGCTACCTAATACCGAGGATATCCACATAGGGATCGGCCGGGTCGGGGCTGAAATGCAGCCAGAGCCCGTCCGGCAGGGTCCGCAGGCGGTTGGAGCCCGGCAGCTTCAGGAAAGGCTGGTTGGTGGCGGCCAGGTCGCCGGGCCGGCCGCGCAGCCAGGTTCCGGGTTGCTTCGGGCTGGAGACGACGCCCGGCGGTCTCTGGGGCCATTTCTTCAGTTGTGCGCGGACCTGCTGATCCAGGGTCGGGGGGGGTGCGGAGCTTGCGGCCTCGCTCATTGAAAGAGTCCCACACTAGGTATGCAACTTAGGGCGGCATTCTTCATCTTAATGGACTGATATCGCAATAGTTATTCAAATCGATATCGAAATTAAAAGGAGGTGCCGCAAATTTTGGCCTGGATCCAGCCTCGTCCCAGGGCATGCAGCAAAACTCATGGAACGGAAAAAAGCCGGCCAGGGAAGACCCTGACCGGCTTACTTCATCCAGAATCTCTAGTTCAGTCGCAGTACTGACCTTGCGCGCGAGCGCAGGCCCCGGTTCAGCCCCGGCGGTCGACCCCGACATAGTCCCGGGTATCCGCGCCGCGATAGATCTGCCGCGGACGGCCGATGCGCTGGGCCGGATCCTCGATCAGTTCCTTCCACTGGCTCACCCAGCCGACGGTCCGCGCGACGGCGAAGAGCACGGTGAACATATGCGTCGGGATACCCATCGCCTTCAGGATGATGCCCGAATAGAAATCGACGTTCGGATAGAGCTTGCGCTGGATGAAGTAGTCGTCGGTCAGCGCGATCCGCTCCATCTCCATCGCCATGTCGAGCAACGGGCTGTCCTTGATGCCAAGCTCTGCCAGAACCTCGTGGCAGGTGTCCTTCATGATCGTCGCACGCGGATCGAAGTTCTTGTAGACCCGGTGGCCGAAGCCCATGAGCTTGGTGTGGCTGTTCTTGTCCTTCACTTCCTTGATGAACTGCGGGATGTTTTCCTTGGTGCCGATCTCGGCCAGCATCTTCAGCACGGCCTCGTTGGCGCCACCATGCGCCGGGCCCCAGAGGGCGGCGATGCCGGCGGCGATGCAGGCGAAGGGATTGGCGCCGGTCGAGCCAGCCAGCCGCACCGTGGAGGTGGAGGCATTCTGCTCATGGTCGGCATGCAGGACCAGGATGCGGTCCATGGCGCGCGACAGGATCGGGTTGTTGACGTAGGGCTCCGCCGGCACGGCATTGAGCATGTAGAGGAAATTCTCCGCATAGCTCAGGTCGTTGCGCGGATACATGAAAGGCTGGCCGATCGAGTACTTGTAGGCCCAGGCGGCGATGGTCGGCACCTTGGCGATCAACCGGAAGGCCGCGATCTCGCGCTGGCGCGGATCGTTGATGTCGAGGTTGTCGTGATAGAAGGCGGCCAGCGCCCCGACCACGCCGCAGAGGATCGCCATCGGATGCGCATCGCGGCGGAAGCCGTCGAAGAAGCGCCGCAGCTGCTCATGCACCATCGTGTGATTGGTGACATTCTTGCGGAATTCGGCCAGCTGCGTGCCGGTCGGCAGTTCGCCTTCCAGCAGCAGGTAGGCGACTTCGATGAAATCCGACTTCTCGGCCAGCTGCTCGATCGGATAGCCGCGGTAGAGCAGGATCCCGGCGTCACCGTCGATATAGGTGATCTTGCTTTCGCAGGATGCCGTCGCGCCATAGCCCGGGTCGAAGGTGAAGACGCCGAGATCGGCGTAAAGCTTGCGGATATCGGCCACTGCCGGCCCGATGGTGCCGGTCAGCAGCGGCAGGGTGGTGCTGCGGTTGGTCCCGTCCAAGGTAACGGTGACGGAGGCATTCGCCGCCCCAGGTGCCGTGCTGCTCATCTCGCCTATGTCCTTGGGTATTGCGGCGCCGCATTGAACGGCACCGACATGGTGCGGCGCAAGATATCGGGTGCCGGCGAAGCTTGGCAACGCGCCACTGAACAAAGGCTGAACAGCAGCGCCGCAGGATTCAGAAGCGGCTGCGCAACGCATCCGGTCGGATTACGCCGGGCCCCCAGATCCCAAGACCCTGCTGCCGCGCCGCGGCTTCCTGCGAAGCAAGGCCACCGCCATCCGCCAGGGCCCAGCCGGCACCAACCAATGCGGCGTTCACGTCGATGCCTGCGGCCCGGCATAGCCCGAGCGCACGGCCATGCCGGTCCTGGCCGCGGATCTGGCACTCCAGCGCCTCGCCTTGGACCAGCCGGGCCAGGGCCTCGGCGGCGCCGGCGGCGCAATCCTCGCCGCGGACCGCCGGGCAGCGGGCCTGGCCGCGATCCGGCACGGTGATGCCATCAAGCCGCAGGATGCGGTCGCCCAGCCGCAGGGCGTCGCCATCCACCACGCGGACCTCGGCGGCATTCGCGGTCCAGAGTCGCTCGCGCGGGGCGGAGCCGAAAAGATCCCCGGGCATGGCGACGGCCAGCATCAGGGAGCCGGCCACGACCGTGCATCCGAGCAGGAGCGTGCCCCAGCGGCGGGGGCTGGGAGCGGGGCGGAAGATGCGGCGACGACGCATGACCCACGCCTAACGCGGGAAGTATCTCTACCGCAACCACCTTCTGGTGTTCATCGGTCCCGGCGGACTCAATTCGGTCAGCGTGGCAGCGCCGCGCCGTAACTCTCCGGTTCGGCCAGCAGCAGCCGGGCCATGGCGGCATCGGTGGGGCGGCCCTCGGCGGGTGGGCAGGCGTCGCGCAGCACCGCGATCTCGCTGGCGGGAACGGGGGCGCGGGCCGCCCTTTCGCGTGCCAGCGCCGCGGCCATCGGGGGGATGCCCTGCCGCAACCGGGCCATGCCGCCGGCGGCAGCCTCGGCGCCAAGGCTGGTGCAGAGCGCGGGCAATACGCCGAGGCCCTGGATCGGCCAGCCGAGCGGCGCCAGCACGCGAGACCAAGTGACCAGAAGCTCTCCCCCGTTCGGCAGGGGCACGACCACCTGCACCAACCCCTTGCCGGTGGTGACGCTGCCGACAACGACGGCCCGGCCACGATCCGCCAGGGCGGCGGCGACGATCTCCGCGGCGGAGGCGGAGCGGCCATCGACCAGCACCACCACGGGCGCCCCAGCGGCCAGGTCCGCCGCCGAGGCGATATAGACCCGGTCCGCATCCGGATGCCGCCCGGCAGTGCGGGCAACGATGCCGCCGGGCAGGAAGGCCCCGGCGACCGCCACGGCCTGCCCCAGCAGCCCGCCACGATTGCCGCGCAGATCCAGCACCACCCCGCGCGGCCGGCCGGTGCGGGCTGCATCGGGACGGAAATTCTCGGCCAGCGCCGCCATGACGTTGCGGTCGGTGGCGCTCGAGAAGTTATCGAGCTGCAGCCACAGGATATCCTCGCGCAACTCGGCATGCACCGCCTCGGGCGCAAGCAGGCTGCGCAGCAGCCGAGCCTCGAAGCGGCGGCCTCCGCCTTGGCGCGCGCCCGGCGCGGGCCGCTGCAGGCGCAGCAGCACCTCGGTCCCCGCGGCGCCCTCCAGCAGGGCGGCGGCCCGGGCGAGGTCGCGGCCCGAGATGCGCTGGCCATCGATCGCCAGTACCCGGTCGCCCAGCCGAAGCCCGGCTTCCGCCGCCGGCCCACCCGGCGTGATCGCCGCGAGCACGACGTCATCGCCCCGGCCGGCGGCGAGGCGCAGGCCAAGCCCGACCTGGCCGATCCGCCGGGCGCGGGCGCCCTGCGCCTCCTCCGGCGTCAGGTAGCGGCTGTAGGGGTCGAGGTGATTGAACAGTTCCTCGAAGCCGCTGCGCAGCATCCGTTCAGCCCCGGCCCGGCGCAACTCGGGGGAAGCCCGCCAGGCGGCCTCGAAGAGCGCGGCGAGGCCAAGGGCGAGCGGCTGCGCCGCCGCTTCGCCAAGACTTGCTGCCGGCGGCAGCGGCCGCGCCGCCAGCAGCCGGTCGCCGGCATTGAGCAGCAGGGTGCCGGACCGCAGCTCGGCCTTGAGCAGCGGCTCCATCACCTCCAGCCCGCGCAAGGTCCAAAGCCCGAGGTCGGCCGGGGAAGCGCTTTCGAGATGGCGTTCGAGCACGGCGCCGAGCGCCACAGCCAGGACGGCCTGCACCGGCTCGCGCGGGAACTGGTCCTGGGCCGCTGCCAGCCCGGGAAGCAGCAGCAGGACGAGGATCAGCGCCGCTTTGGCTTTTTCGATCCAGCCTTGGATGGCGCCACCGGCAGGCCCTGCATCAGATGGAATACCAGCCCACCGGTGCGCGGCGTGGCCTCGGCGAGACGCACCTCGACCGCCTGCCCCAGGGCAAAGCGCAGCCCCGTCCGCTGGCCCGCCAGTGCGCGCCTCGGCAAATCCTGCAACCATCGATCATCCGGCAGGGAGCCAAGCGGGACTATTCCGCTGGCGCCATTGCTACCTACGGTGACGAACAGGCCGAAGCGTGTCACCCCGGAAATGCGTGCGGCGAACACGTCTCCGATATGATGTGCCATATGCGCCGCAAGGTAGCGGTCCACCGCATCCCGTTCGGCGGCGGCGGCCCGACGTTCCGTGCCGGTGATGTGTTCTCCGGTATCGGCGAAACGATCCGCTTCGGGTTCCGCCAGCCCACCCTCGCCGAGCCTGAGGCCACGGATGAGCGCCCGATGGACCAGCAGGTCGGCGTAGCGGCGGATCGGGCTGGTGAAATGGGCGTAGCGCGGCAGCGCTAGGCCGAAGTGGCCGATGTTCTCGGGCGCATAGGCGGCCTGGGACTGGCCGCGCAGGATAGTCTCGTTGACGAGGTGCTCGTGCTCGCTGCCAAGGACCTGGTCGAGCACCGCGGCGAAATCTCGCGGCTGGATCACGTTTCCTGCCGGCAGGGCGAGGTCGAAGCCGGCGAGGAAGGCGCGGAGGCCTTCCAGCTTCTCATCCGAAGGCCGGTCGTGCACCCGGTACATGCAGGGCTGGCCGAGTCGTTCCAGTTCTTCCGCCGCGCAGACATTGGCGGCGACCATGAATTCCTCGATCAGCCGATGCGAGTCGAGCCGGGCGCGGGGCTCGATCGCCAGCACGGTGCCGGCCGCATCCAGGATGACGCGGCGTTCCGGCAAGGCAAGGTCCAGGGTGCCGCGGCGCTCGCGGGCGGCCAGCAGGCTGCGGTAGGCGCCGAAGAGCGCATGGAGGGTGCCGGTCAGATCCTCCCCGGCGTCCTGTGCCGCCTGGACCTGTTCGTAGGTGAGGCGGGCGGCGCTGCGCATCAGGCCGCGGCCGAAGCGGTGGCGCGTTTTGGTCCCCGCCGCGTCGACATGGAATTCAGCGAAGAGGCAGCCGCGGTCCTCATCGGGGCGGAGGCTGCACCAGCCACTGGACAGTGCCTCGGGCAGCATCGGCACGACGCGATCGGGGAAATAGACGCTGTTGCCGCGTAGCCAGGCATCGCGGTCGAGGGCGCTGCCGGGGCGGACATACTGTGCCACATCGGCAATGGCGACCAGGATGCGCCAGCCGGCGCCCTCCGCTTCCGCCCAGACCGCGTCGTCGAAGTCCCGGGCATCCTCGCCATCGATGGTGACGAGCGGGATGGCGCGCAGATCCTCCCGGCCGTCGAGCGCGACGGCGCCGGCGGCGGCCGCTTCGGCCAGGGCCTCGCCGTGGAAGGCCTGGGGGATGCCATGCGCATGGATGCAGAGCAGCGAGACGGAGCGGGGCTCGCCCATCCGCCCCAGCCTTTCGAGGATGCGGGCGGGGCGCAGGCCGAGGGCCTGGCCGGGCAAGGGTTCGGCGAGGACGATCTCGCCGGGTTCGGCGCCGTTCTCCTGGCCGGGCGGGACCTCCCATTCGGCCTTGTGCCGGCGGTCGGTCGGGACGATGCGGCCGTTCTCGAAAATGCCGAGGATGCGAGCCGGGGCAGGGCCGCCGACGCGCTTGACCGTGGTGCCGTCATACTTGCCGCGGCCGGCGGGCTTCAGCCGGGCAAGGACCCGTTCGCCCGGGGCCAGGGCGGGCTGGCCGGGCCGTTCCGGGCGCATGTAGATCAGCGGCATCTCGCCCTGGGCCGGCTTCCAGCCGAGCGGGCGGGCCAGCGGGTCGCCATCCGGGTCGGTGCCGAAGACCTCGACCACCGCCATCTCGGGCAGGCGGCCGGGGGCGGCCAGCCCATGCCGGCCGGCCGGCATGGCGGAACCGTCCTGCTTCAGCGCCTTCAGCAACTCCCGCAGGGCCGGACGCTGGTCCGTGGTCAGGCCGAAGTGGCGGCTGATCTCGGTCTTGCCGACCTTGCCGGGGGCGGCTCGGATGAAGCGGCGAAGGTCTTCCTTGGAGGGCAGCGGCCGGGGTTCGGCGGCCGTGCCACGCAGCGGCCCGGCTGGGCGCCGCGCCACCTCAGGCCTTGCCCTTGGCCGCCGCCGCGGCTGGCTTGCGGGCGGCGGGAGCCTTGGTGGCGGCCTTGGCCGTCGTGGGCTTCTTCGCGGCGGGCGTCTTGGCGGCAGGCTTCTTGACAGCCGTTGCCTTCACCGCCGGCGCCTTCGCAACGGCCACCTTCCGCACCGGGGCCGGCTTGGGCTCCTCCTCCGGGTCGGCGCCATTGGACTTGGCCTTGGCGGGGGCTTTTGCGGACTTGGCCTTCGCCTTGCCCTTAGCGCCCTTGACCATGGGCTTCAGCTCCTTGCCCTTCTCCGCGAGCAGGGTGACCGCCTGCTCCAGCGTCGCTTCCTCCATGACCAGGTTGCGCGGCAGGTTGGCAACGGTCTTGCCGTGCTGGACATAGGGGCCGAAGCGGCCCTTGCGGATCTCGACCGGGGCGCCGTCCTTCGGATGGGTGCCGACCAGCCGGACCTTGGCCCGCGCCTTGGCGAGCAATTCCATCGCCCGGTTCATGCCGAGGGCGAGCACGTCATCCCCCGCCTCCAGCGACTGGTAGGTGGTGCCGACCCGGATATAGGGGCCGAAGCGGCCGATGCCGGCGGTGATTTCCTCCCCGGTTTCCGGGTCCCGGCCGATGGGGCGGGGCAGCGACAACAGCTTCACCGCCCGGTCCAGGTCCAGCGTTTCCGGATCCATGTCCTTGGTGAGGCTGGAGCGCCGGGGCTTGGTCGGCTTGCCCTTGGCATCGACCCCGCCCTCGCCCTGTTGGACATAGAGGCCATAGGGGCCGCGGCGGAGGGTGATGGCCTCCCCACTGGCCGGGTCCTTGCCCAGATCGCGCTGGCCCTCGGAGAGGCTGGTCGTATTCTCCCCATCCGCGCCGGGGACGGCGAGCGGGCGGGTGTAGCGGCATTCCGGGTAGTTGGAGCAGCCGATGAAGGCGCCGGTGCGGCCCAGCCGCAGCCCCAGTCGGCCGCCGGAGCAGGCCGGGCAGACCCGCGGGTCGGTGCCATCCGCCTTGGCGGGGAAGAAGTGCGGGCCGAGCTCCTCGTCCAGCGTGTCGATGACATCGCTGATCTTGAGGTCCTTGGTGGCGTCGATCGCCTTGCGGAAATCCTCCCAGAAGGCGCGCATGACGGCGCGCCAGTCGATCTTGCCGCCGGAGATGTCGTCGAGCTGCTCCTCGAGCCCGGCGGTGAAGCCGGTATCGACGTAGCGCTGGAAGAAGGAGACCAGGAAGGAGGTCACCAGCCGGCCGCGGTCCTGCGGCATGAAGCGTCGCTTGTCGAGCGTGACATAGTCGCGGTCCTGCAGCACCTGCAGGATGGAGGCATAGGTGGAGGGGCGGCCGATGCCCAGCTCCTCCATCTTCTTCACCAGCGAGGCTTCGGAGTAGCGCGGCGGCGGCTGGGTGAAGTGCTGGCTGGCGGTGATCTCGCCGCGCTTCAGAGGATCCTTCTCCCGCATCGGCGGCAGGGTGCGGGTATCGTCGTCCTCGGTGGCGCTGGTGACGAGGCCGGCGCGGGCATCGGCGGCGCGGTCGTCCTCGTCCTCCCGGTACAGCTTCAGGAAGCCGTCGAAGGCGATGACCGAGCCGGTGGCGCGAAGGATGGTCTTGCGGGATTCGTCGGCCAGCTCGACCGTGGTTTGGTCGATCTCGGCGGATTGCATCTGGCTGGCGACGGCGCGCTTCCAGATCAGCTCGTAGAGCTTGCGCTGGCGGTCATCGAGGAAACGGGCGACCTTCTCCGGCGTATTGGCGACATCGGTCGGCCGCACCGCCTCATGCGCTTCCTGGGCATTCTTCGCCTTGGAGGAGTATTCGCGCGGCGCGCCGGGCAGGTAGTTCGCGCCGAACTCGTCCTTCACGTGGTCGCGGATGGCGGCGATCGCCTCCCGTGCCATCTGCACGCCATCGGTCCGCATGTAGGTGATGAGACCGACGGTCTCCCCCTGCATGTCGACGCCTTCATAGAGCTGCTGCGCCGTGCGCATCGTCTGCTGCGCACCGAAGCCGAGCTTCCGCGAGGCTTCCTGCTGCAGGGTGGAGGTGGTGAAGGGGGCCGGCGGGTTGCGCTTGACCCGGCGCTTCTCGACCGAGATGACGGAAAACGTGCCGGCCTCGACCGCCGCCTTGGCGCGCAGCGCGCTAGCCTCGTTGGGCAGGTCGAATTGCTCGAGCTTGCGGCCATCCAGATGGGTCAGCCGGGCGCCGAAGGGGGCGCCCTGCGGGGTCTGGAAGCGGCCCTCGACGGTCCAGTATTCGCGGGCGCGGAAGGCCTCGATCTCGGCCTCGCGCTCGCAGATCAGCCGCAGGGCGACGGATTGCACGCGGCCGGCCGAGCGGCTGCCGGGAAGCTTGCGCCAGAGCACCGGCGAGAGGGTGAAGCCCACCAGATAGTCGAGCGCGCGGCGGGCCAGATAGGCATCAATCAGCGGGGTATCGAGGTCGCGCGGATGGGCAAGGGCATATTGCACCGCCCGCTTGGTGATCTCGTTGAAGGTGATGCGGCGGACCTCGACGCCTTTCAGGGCGCCGCGGCGGGCCAGCATCTCCTGGACGTGCCAGGAAATCGCCTCGCCTTCCCGATCCGGATCGGTGGCGAGGAAGAGGCGCTTGGCGCCCTTCAGGGCACGGGCGATCTCGTTGACCTGGCGCTCGCCGCGGTCCTCCGATTCCCAGTCCATGGCGAAGTCCTCGTCCGGGCGGACCGAGCCGTCCTTGGGCGGGAGATCCCGCACATGGCCGAAGCTCGCCAGGACCTTGAAGTCCCCGCCGAGGTACTTGTTGATCGTCTTGGCCTTGGCCGGTGATTCGACGACGACGACGTCCGTCATGGACTCCAGATCCGTTGGCCCACAGAATTCGGGCAAGGAAAGCGCGGCTTTCGGACCATCCCGATGACCGATCAGACCGGGCTGGCGAGGGCCACGCGGTTGCCCGGCAGCATCTCCACCCGCCCCGCCAGCTCGAGATCGAGAAGGATCGCCTGGACCGCGGAGGGCGACAGGTGGCAGCGCCGCATCACCTCGTCAACCGCAGTGGGTGTGGGTCCAACCAAATCAAGAACTTGGGCGGCATCTCCCGCGGGGCCAGGGGGCTCCGGCGCGGCCTCCTCGCCGGGATCGGGGCGGGACCAGCCGCGTCGCGGCCCAAGGAGCGGGGCATCGCGGGGTGCCTCCGGCAGGTGTTCCAGCACGTCCTCGGCCGATTCGGTGAGATGGGCACCCTGGCGGATAAGGTCGTTCGAGCCGCGGCAACGCGGATCGAGCGGACTGCCCGGCACGGCGAAGAGCTCCCGCCCTGCCTCCAGGGCGAGTCGGGCGGTGATGAGGCTACCGGAACGCGGCGCTGCCTCGATCACCACCACGCCGAGGGAAAGGCTGGCGACGATGCGGTTGCGGCGGGGGAAATGCCGCGCCAGTGGGGCGGTGCCGAGCGGAGCCTCGGCGAGGATGGCGCCGCCTTCCGCGGCAATACGGGCCTGGAGGGCCGCGTGCTCGGGAGGATAGGGTTGGTCCAGCCCGCCGGCGACGGCGGCGACGGTCCGGCCCCGGCGCAGTGCGCCGATATGGGCTGCCGCATCGATACCGCGGGCCAGGCCGGAGACGACCACCAGCCCGGCCGCCGCGAGCTGCTCGGCCAGATCCTCCGCCATGCGGCGGCCGCCCGCGGAGGCATTGCGGGCACCGACCAGGGCGACGGCGCGGCCAGTCAGCGCGGCCGGGTCGCCCAGCAGGGCGAGGACCGGCGGCGCGTCCTCCTGCATGTCGAGCAAGGCGGGATAGGGGGGCGTCCCGGCGAAGAGGAAGCGGCCGCCAAGACGTTGCACCGCCGCCATTTCCCGCACTGCGTCGGCTTCGGGACAGAGCGTGAGCGGCGCGGCGCGGCGGGCAGCGAGGCGGGGCAGGGCACCCAGGGCCGCGGTGGCACTGCCGTGCTGGTCCAGCAGACGACGAAAATTGACCGGACCTATGCCATCTGTCCGGGCCAGCCGGAGGCGGGCCAGTGCCTCGGCCTCCGTCAGGGGCGGGCCGGCAGGATGGTTAGAGCCTGGGGGCAAGGCGCCGGGTCTTTCATTCCTTCATGACAATGATACCCCAGAAACCCTACCCGAACCTATCCCTTCCGGCCGATGCGCGGCTCCGTGCCGGCGATCAGGCGTTGGATATTGCCGCGGTGGCGGATGACGACCAGGGCGGCGATGCCGGCGCTGAACAGCGCCAGGTCCGGCCGCCCGGCGATCAGCGCCACCACCGGTGCCGCGGCGCAGGCCGCGAGCGAGGCGGCGGAGGACATCCGCAGGGCGAAGGCCATCGCCAGCCAGACCAGCGCCGTCACGAGGCCCAGCCACCAGGCCGCGGCGAGCAGCACGCCGCCGCCGGTCGCCACGCCCTTGCCGCCCTTAAAGCCCAGCCAAACCGGGAAGGCATGGCCCAGCATGGCGCCGAAGCCGGCGGCGAGCCCGGCCTGTTCGCCCCACCATTGCCCGGCCAGCCAGAGTGCCAAAGCGCCCTTGCCGATATCCAGCGCCAGGGTGGCCGCCGCCAGCGGCTTGTTGCCGGTGCGCAGCACGTTGGTGGCGCCGATATTGCCCGAGCCGATGGCGCGGATATCGCCGAGCCCGGCGGCGCGGGTGAGCAGCAGGCCCCAGGGGATGGAGCCGAGGACATAGCCCAGGATGAGGCCCAGCAGCAGGCTCATGCGCCGAAGACCCGGCGACCGGCCTTCCAGGTGCCGAGGACGATGCCTTCCAGCGCCCGGCCATCGAAGGGGGAATTCTGCGCCTTGCCGGGCAATGCGCCGGCCTTCACCTGCCAGCCACGGTCGAGGGCGAAGAGCACGAGATCGGCGGCCGCGCCCTTGGCCAGGCGGCCAACCGGCAGGCCGAGCAGGGCGGCCGGCCGTGCCGTCAGCAGGTCGAGTGCCTGGAGCAGGGTCAGGTCGCCGCCATGGACCCGCGCCAGGGTGACGCCGAGCAGGGTGGCGAGGCCGGCACCGCCTGCCTCCGCCTGGGCGAAGGGCAGGCGCTTGTCGTCGGCATCGCGCGGCTGGTGGTCGGAGGCGATGGCATCGATGGTGCCATCGGCCAGGGCCGCCACCACCGCCAGCCGGTCGGCATCCGGGCGCAGCGGCGGCGAGAGCTTGGCATAGGTGCGCCAGTCGCCGATCGCCGTCTCGTTCAGGTCGAAATAAGGCGGGGCGGTGTCGCAGGTGACCGCGAGACCCTCCGCCTTGGCGGCGCGGATCAATGCCAGGGCGGCGCCGGTGCTGACATGGGCGAAGTGGACATGGCCACCGGTGAGCCGGGCGAGGGCGATGTCGCGGGCGACCATCATGGACTCGGCAGCCAGCGGGATGCCGGGCAGGCCGAGGCGCGTCGCCAGCTCGCCTTCGGTCGCGGCGCCGCCGGCGGCGAGGCTGGGCTCCTCCGGGTGCTGGACGATCATCCGGCCGAAGGCGCGGGCGTAGGACAGGGCGAGGCGCATGGTGCGGGCATTGCCGATGGCGCGTCGCCCGTCGGTGAAGGCGATGGCCCCGGCTTCCATCAGCAGCCCGTATTCGGCGAGCTCGCGGCCCTCGCACTGCTTGGTGGCGGCGCCATAGGGCAGCAGGGTGATGAGGCCGGTCGCCTCGCCGCGGCGGAGGACGAACTCCACCAAGGCGGGGTCGTCCAGCGCCGGATGGGTATCCGGCAGGGCGCAGAGGGTGGTGATGCCGCCGGCGACAGCGGCGGCGGCGGCAGAGGCGATGGTCTCCCGGTGCTCGAAGCCCGGCTCGCCGATCGCGGCGCGGAGGTCGATAAGGCCGGGGGCGAGGCAGAGGCCGGAGGCGTCGAGGGTGGGAATGCCTTCGGGTCGGCCGAAGCCGGTGCCGGCCTCGACGATCAGCCCGTCGCGGACCAGCAGGTCGCCGGAAGCATCCAGGCCGGTGGCGGGATCGAGCAGGCGGGCGCCGACGAAAAGAAGATCACGCATTGCGGCGAAGGTCCCGGGCCAGCACGTCCAGCACCGCCATGCGGCAGGCGACCCCCATTTCCACCTGTTCGCCGATGACGCTCCGTTCCGGGTCGTCGGCGATGGCGCTGTCGATCTCGATCCCGCGGTTCATCGGCCCGGGGTGCATGACGATGGCATCGGGCTTGGCCCAGGCCAGCTTCTCGGCATCCAGGCCGAAGAAGCGGAAGAACTCGCGGGAGGAGGGGACCAGGCCGCCGGTCATCCGTTCCTTCTGGAGGCGCAGCATCATCACCACATCGGCGCCGGCCAGGCCCTTCTTCATGTCGTGGAAGACCTCGACGCCGAGGCGCGCGGCCTCGGCCGGGATGAGGGTGGGCGGGCCGATCAGGCGGACCCGGGCATTCATCGCGGTCAGCAGGTGGATGTTGGACCGGGCGACCCGGCTATGCAGCACGTCGCCGCAGATGGCGACGGTCAGGCCCTCCAGCCTTCCCTTGCGGCGGCGGATGGTGAGCGCATCCAGCAGGGCCTGGGTCGGGTGTTCGTGGGTACCGTCGCCGGCGTTGATGACGCTGGCGGAAACCTTCTGGGAGAGCAGGGCCGGGGCGCCGGACTGGGCGTGGCGCACCACCAGCAGGTCGCAATGCATCGCGTTCAGGGTGCTGGCGGTATCCACCAGCGTCTCCCCCTTGTTCACCGAGGAGGTGCTGACCGCCATGTTGATGACATCGGCGCCCAGCCGCTTGCCCGCCAGCTCGAAGCTGGTGCGGGTGCGCGTGCTGTCCTCAAAGAAGAGGTTGATCAGGGTGCGGCCGCGCAGCAGGTCCCGCTGGGTTTTTCCCTGGCGGTTGAGCAGGGCATAGCTCTCGGCCAGGTCGAGCAGGGCGCCGATATGCGGCGGCTCCAGCCCCTCGATGGCGAGGAGGTGGCCATCGGGGAGGATGGGGAAGGAGAAGGACATTCAGGGGCAGCCTGTACCGGGTGGCGGCACCCTAGCCGCCGGGACGGTAGCGTCCAAGGCCGACTGCAGCATCCAGGCCGCCGCCGCGGCATCCACCGCCGCCGCCCGCTTGGCCCGGGTCAGGTCGGCCTCGCCGATCAGCATGCGGTTGACCGCGGCGCTGGACAGCCGCTCGTCCCAGAGCGCGACCGGCAGGCCGACCGCGGCGGCGATCGCCATGGCCCAGTCCTTGGCTGCCTGGGCGGCCGGGCCGAAGCTGCCGTCCATGGACAGCGGCAGGCCGGCGACCAGCCCGCCGACGTCCTCCTTGCGGATGATCGCGCCCAGTTCCGCCGCATTGGCCGCCAGCTTGCCGCGGCGGATGGAGCCATAGGGGCTGGCCAGCATGAGCGAGGGATCGGACAGTGCCAAACCGACCAGCTTGCTGCCGGGGTCGAGTCCGATCAGGCGTTTCCCGCGCGGCAAGCCGGAGCGAAGGTCAGTCAGGTTGAACAGGGCCATGGCCCGCCTTATAGCCCTGCCGCAGGTAAAGACTGGAATAGACCCATGTCCCTCGACACCGCCACGGTGAGGCGCATCGCCTCGCTCGCCCGCATCCGGCTGGAGGAGGCCGAGCTCGGCCAGGCCCAGGCCGAGCTGAACGGCATCCTCGGCTGGATCGAGCAATTGCAGGCTGTGAATACCGACGGGATCGAACCCATGGCCGGTGGCGGCGCGGTGGCGCTGCGGCCAAGGCCCGATGCGGTGACCGATGGCGGCCAGGCGGAGTGGGTGCTAGCCAATGCCCCGGATCGGCAGGGCGAATATTTCGGCGTTCCGAAGGTGGTCGAATAACATGCACCCGACCGATTTCACCCTGCGCGGCGCCATCGATGCGCTGCATGAGGGGATCATCAGTTCCGTCGAGCTGACCCAGGCGCATCTGGATGGCATCGCCGCGCTGAACCCGCGTCTGAATGCGTACATCAGCGTGACCGGCGAGCAGGCCCTGGAACAGGCGAAGGCCAGCGATGCCCGGCGCTCCGCGGGCGATGCCGGGCCGCTGGATGGCGTGCCGCTGGCGATCAAGGACCTGTTCTGCACCGCGGGGACGCGGACCACGGCGGGCAGCCGCATCCTCGGCAATTTCGTCCCACCTTATGAAAGCACCGTCTCCGGCAACCTGCTGCGGGATGGCGCGGTCTTCCTCGGCAAGGCGAATCTGGACGAATTCGCCATGGGCTCCTCCAATACCACCAGCGCCTTCGGGCCGGTGGAGAACCCCTGGTCGCGGCGGAACGACCCGGATACCCGGCTGGTACCAGGTGGATCCTCCGGTGGCTCGGCCGCCGCCGTCGCGGCGCGGCTGGCGCTGGGGGCGACGGCGACGGATACCGGCGGCTCGATCCGCCAGCCGGCGGCCTTCTGCGGCATCGCCGGGATCAAGCCGACCTATGGGCGCTGCTCGCGCTTCGGGATCGTCGCCTTCGCCTCCTCGCTCGATCAGGCCGGGCCGGTGGCCCGCACCGTCGAGGATTGCGCCATCCTGCTGAAGTCCATGGCGGGCTTCGATCCGAAGGACAGCACCAGCGCCGATGTCCCGGTGCCGGATTTCGCCACTGCCTGCGCCCGCGGGGTGAAGGGGCTGCGGATCGGCGTGCCGAAGGAATACCGGCTCGACGGGACGCCGCCGGAGATCGCGGCGCTGTGGGAACAGGGCCTCGCCTGGCTGCGGGCGCAGGGCGCCGAGACGGTCGAGATCAGCCTGCCGCATACGCAGTATGCGCTGCCGACCTACTACATCGTGGCGCCGGCGGAGGCGTCCTCCAACCTCGCCCGCTACGACGGCGTGCGCTTCGGCCTCAGGGTCACCGGATCGAACAGCGATCTGAAGGACCTGTATGAGCGCACCCGGGCCGAGGGCTTCGGCGCGGAGGTGCGGCGGCGCATCCTGATCGGCACCTATGTGCTGAGCGCGGGCTACTACGACGCCTACTACCTGAAGGCGCAGAAGATCCGGGCGCTGATCAAGCGGGACTTCGACGAGGCCTTCCAGAAGGTCGATGCCATCGTCACGCCGGCGACGCCTTCCGCCGCCTTCGGCATGGATGAGAAGCAGGACGATCCGGTGAAGATGTACCTGAACGACGTCTTCACCGTGACGGCGAACCTGGCCGGGCTGCCGGGGCTGGCGGTGCCGGCCGGGCTGGATGGGCAGGGGCTGCCGCTCGGGCTGCAGGTGATCGGCCGGGCCTTCGACGAGGAAACCGTCTTCGCCGTCGGCGCCGCCATCGAGCACGCCGCCAATTTCACCGCCTTGCCGGCTTTGAGGGCTGGACTATGAGCTACACGATCGAAGGCCGTACCGGCCCCTGGGAAATCGTCTGCGGCCTGGAGGTCCATGCCCAGGTCACCTCCGAGTCCAAGCTGTTCAGCGGCGCCGCCACCGCCTTCGGCGCCAGCCCGAATAGCCAGGTCTCCTTCATCGATGCCGGCTTCCCCGGCATGCTGCCCGTCATCAACCAGGAATGCGTGGCTCAGGCCGTGCGCACCGGGCTCGGGCTGAATGCCGAGATCCATCTGTGGTCACGCTTCGACCGCAAGAACTACTTCTATGCGGATCTGCCGCAGGGCTACCAGATCAGCCAGTTCGCTCATCCGATCGTGGGGACCGGCACGGTCGAGATCACCCTGGCCGATGGCGCGGTGAAGCATATCGGCATCACCCGGCTGCACCTCGAGCAGGATGCCGGCAAGTCGCTGCACGACCAGCATCCGCAGAAGAGCTTCATCGACCTCAACCGCTCCGGCGTCGCGCTGATGGAGATCGTCTCCGAGGCGGATATCCGGTCCCCGGAGGAAGCCGGCGCCTATCTGACCAAGCTGCGGCAGATCCTGCGCTACCTCGGCACCTGCGACGGCAACATGGATGAGGGCTCGATGCGGGCCGACGTCAATGTCAGCGTGCGGAAGTCGGGCGAGCCCTACCGGACCCGCTGCGAGGTGAAGAACGTCAATTCCATCCGCTTCGTCATGCAGGCGGTGGAGGCCGAGGCGCGGCGCCAGATCGAGGTCTGGGAGGAAGGCGGCGAAGTCGTCCAGGAGACCCGGCTGTTCGATACCAGCCGCGGCACGACGCGCTCCATGCGCTCCAAGGAAGACGCGCATGACTACCGGTACTTCCCCGATCCCGACCTGCCCCCGCTGGTGCTGGAGGCGGCCTGGGTCGAGCGTCTGAAGGCGGCGCTGCCGGAACTGCCGGATGCGCGGCGGGCGCGCTATGCCGCCATGGGCCTGTCTCCCTATGACGCCCATGTCCTGACCCTGGAGAAGGAGACCGCCGGCTTCTTCGAGGCGGTGGCCCAGGGGCGGGATGCCAAGACCGTGGCGAATTGGGTGACCGGCGATTTCTTCGCCGCGCTCAACCGCACCGGCCATGACATCGCCAGCAGCCCGGTCAGTGCCACGGGCCTGGCGGAGCTGCTCGACCTGATCGCCGACAAGACGATCAACGGCAAGATCGCCAAGGATGTGCTGGCTCTGATGTTCGAGACGGGCGAGGGCGCGACCGCCATCGTGGATGCCCGCGGGCTGCGGCAGGTGGTGGATACCGGCGCGATCGAGGCGGCCATCGATGCGGTGATGGCGGCCAATGCCGGCAAGGTGGCCGAATACCGCTCCGGCAAGGACAAGCTGTTCGGCTTCTTCGTCGGCCAGGTGATGAAGGCCATGCAGGGCAAGGGCAACCCGGCGCTGGTCAATGACGTGCTGAAGCAGAAGCTGGGCTGAAGGCGACGCCTGCCGCGGTTCGGCAGGCGTCGATCCATCCGGTGGTGGGTGACCTCACGGCGGGGCGCCCCGGGGGGAGGGCGCCGCGGCCTCAGGCCGCGACGGGAACGGCCTCGTTCAATTCGCGGGTCATGCCGGGGATCAGCAGCGCGTCGGCCAGGGCCCAGGTGCCGGTGGTGACGAAGCCGAGCAGGCCCAGGCCGCTCCAGATCAGCGGCACGGACAGGACGGTGATCGCGGCCATGCCGGCGGCCGAGAGGGTCCGGCCCAGATACAGGCGGTGCAGCCCGAAGATGCCGAACAGGGCCCATAGCACATAGGCAAGGCCTACCGACTTTCGGCGCGGCGCCGGAAGTGTCATCGCCAGCATGAAGATCATCCCCTAAATGTCGGCGCTGCAATCTTTTCCCCACCGCAGCGACGCCTGTGGAAATTGCGGCAGCGCAGTGCCGAAGGGAAGCCGTTTCGGCGTTCCGGTTACGGCTTCGTGGCCCGACGTGGCTGCGCCGCCACATGCGGCGCTCGCTCGCCAGCGGGAGGGCGCTCGGCTAGGCTGGGTGTGAAGCAACCGGAACGAGGCGATCGATGATCGAACTGCATACCTGGAACACGCCGAATGGTCGCAAGATCAGCGTGGCGCTGGAGGAGATGGGGCTGCCCTATAGCGTCAAGACCGTGAACATCAGCAAGGGCGAGCAGTTCAACCCGGAATTCCTGGCTTTCAGCCCGAACAACCGCATCCCCGCGATTATCGATCCGGACGGCCCGGGCGGCCAGCCGATCACGGTCTTCGAGAGTGGCGCCATCCTGCTTTATCTCGGCGAGAAGACCGGCAGGTTCCTGCCCGCCGACCTGCGGTCTCGGGTGCCGGTGCTGGAATGGCTGATGTGGCAGATGGGCGGCTTCGGCCCGATGCCGGGGCAGGTCCACCATTTCCTGATGCAGCCGGATGGTCCGGCCAAGGATTATGGCGTGAAGCGCTATGGCGATGAGACGAAGCGGCTCTATGGGGTGCTTGAGCGGCGCCTGGTGGGGCGGGAATTCGTTGCCACCGAGGGCGAGCCGAGCATCGCCGATTTCGCCATCCTCGGCTGGGCCTGGCGGCACGAGCGGCATCTGGTGCCCTTCAACGACCTGCCCAATGTGGCCGCCTGGTACGCCCGGATGATGGCGCGGCCGGCGACGGCAAAGGGGTTCGAGGTGGTGCTGGGCTAAAAAGCCCCCCATCCATTTTCCACCAAAGAATAAAGATAGATGAGGGTCCGGGAGAATACCTTCTCCCGGCCTTGCTTCTATAGCCGGTCGATCAATGCCGCCCCGCCCTTCATCACGAAGGGAATCCGCTCCCCCTGGCCGGTCAGCACGCCGATATCGGTCAGCGGATCGCCCTCCACCAGGATGAGATCCGCCAGTGCGCCGGCCGCCACCACGCCAAGCTGGCCATCCTTGTTCAGCAGGGCCGCATTCACGCTGGTCGCGCTGCGCAGCACCGCGGCGGCGGGCAGGGCCTGGCGGCGGATGACGAATTCATCCGATTGCCGGCGGTGCATGGTGCCGAGCAGATCGGTGCCGAAGCCCATGCGCACCCCGGCGCGCGACAGGATCTCGAGGCTGCCGAGGCCGGCGTCCTTGACGCTGGAGAGCTTCGCCATGCTCTCGGGCGGCATGCCCAGCGCTGGGCCTTCCTCGGCCAATGCGTCGTAGGTGACCAGGGTCGGCACGGCGAAGGCCTGCTTCTCCGCCATGAACTCGGCCGTGGCGACATCGATCAGGTTGGCGTGCTCGATGCTGCGGACGCCGAGCCGGACGGCGCGGTGGATGCTTTCCGGCGTATAGGCATGGGCGAGCACATAGCTGCGCCAGGCCTTGGCCTCCCAGACCGCGCAGGCGATCTCCTCGTCGCTGTACTGCAGGGCGTAGATCGGGTCGGAGGGGGAGGCGACGCCGCCGCTGGCCATGATCTTGATGGCATGGGCGCCGCGCTTCAGCTCGCCGCGGACCGCCTTCCGCACCTCGTCCACCCCATCGGCGATGACGGCGATGGCCTGGGTCGGGGCGCAGCAGCCACAGAACTGGTCGAGCATGACATTGGCCCGCATGTCGCCATGCCCGCCGGTCGGCGACAGTGCCCGGCCGGGGTAGAACAGCCGCGGCGCGGTGATCAGCCCGGTCTCGCAGGCAATGGCCAGGCCCCAGTCGGCGCCGCCGGCGTCGCGGATGCTGGTGAAGCCGCGCTTCAGCGAATCCTTCAGCCGTTCCGCCGCCTGAAGCGCCTGCAGGCTGCGCGGCAGCTTGTCCAGGCGGCCGAGATCGGCATCGACGCCATAGGCATGGACATGCGCATCGATCAGACCGGGCATCAGGGTGCGGCCGCCGCAATCGACGACTCGAGCGGTGCTGCTGGCGATGGGGCGGTCGGCGATCTCCTTGATCCGCTCGCCCTCGACCAGGACCTCCATCCCCTCCGCCAGGGCATCGGCCAGCCCGTCATACAGGCGCAGGTTGCGGAACAGCGTGGCGGCCATGGCGAACTCCTGGTTTGGCCGGCGCAGAGTGCCGCTCATCGGCTGTTCTGGCGAGGGTTTCATCCGCGGCGGGCCCGGGCTGAGGCATGGTGGCGCCATGATCCCTCGGCTACCGATGCTTCTCCTGCCGCTGGCCATCCCATTGGCCTTGGCGGCCTGCTCGCTCAGCGGCACCATCACCGACCACAGCGTCGCCTACAACACCACGGTGGAGGCGGCGACGGATACGCTGCTGGTCACCAATGTGCTGCGGGCGCGGGACCAGGCGCCGCTGCATTTCACCACCATCGGTGCCATCCATGGCTCCTTCAGCCTTTCGGCCGGGCTGGGCTACGACCTGACGGCGGTAAACAATGGAACGCAACCGGCGCTGCTGGCGGCGAGCAATCCCAGCTTCGACATCGGTCCGCTCGATCGGCAGGAATTCGCCCGCGGCCTGCTCAGGCCGATCGACCCGGTGCTGCTGCGGCTGCTCTCGGACCGGGGGCTGCCGGACCAGTTGCTGCTGTATCTGCTGATCTCGAAATTCGACGAGGGGCCGGGTGGTCGGCTGGTGCTCAACAATCCCGCGGCGCGGCAGCCACAGGAGCCGGAGGCGCGCCAGGCCTGCATCGAGGCCGGCATGGCTGCGGCGCCGCCCTGCGACCCGTTCCAATCCGTGGTGGAGGGACTGACCCGCTTCGGCCCGCTGCGCTTCAATGGCTATACCCGACTGATCCCGCTCGGCCCGCCACTGACCATGGCCCAGGCGGCGGACCCGGACCGGCTGGCGATGCTGAAGGAAACAGGCGTCACGCTGCGCCGCGCCGGGCCGGGCTGGCAGCTCTACCGGGCTGTCAACCAGTTGGTGATCTGCGTGCCGGGGCGTGGCGGCTATACCGCCCTGGCCTTGGACAGCGAGCCGCCGCAGGTTTCCCCCATCACCCAGGAGGGTGATCCCTGCAATGCCGATGAGGTCGCCGACCACGCCATCCCGGCCGGCCGGCCTGCGCCGCAGGGGGTCGCCTGGTACCTCCGGTCGGTGGACGAGATCCTGCACTACCTGGGCGCGGTCCAGAAGCGCGAGGAGGCGGGGATTGCCTATCGGGTCACCGTGCCGTCACGCGGCGGCGGGACCGCCTCGCCACGGCTGTTCCGGCTCTGGGCGGAGCGGCCGGAGCGGCCACGCATCGCCGCCGACTACCGCGGCCGGCGTTGGTGGGTGGCGGAGGAAGACCCGACTGAGGATCTGACCCTCCGCGTCCTGGCGCTGACGACGCAACTGCTCAACCTGCAGAAATCAGCCGGGGAGATTCCCTCCTCCGGCACCTTGCGGCTGGTGCGCTGAGTTCAGAACAGCAGGCCCTTCTTCAGCAGGCCGTGCACGCCCTTCTCGCCGTTCACCGTTTGGGTCACGTGGAAATCGACGGCGAGCGAGCAGAAGGCATAGGCCTGCTCGCGCGAGAGGTTGGTACGCGACACGATGAAGGCGATCATCTCGCGTAGCGCGCCCTTCATCGCCTGGTCCAGGTCCTCGTGCAGCCCCATGCTGATGTAATGGGTCGGCGTCTCGGCCCGCGGCTTCTCCAGCAGCGGCGCACCGCCCTCGGCCTTGTGCAGGATGAAGGTGAAGGTGCCGGTCAGGCAGGTCTCCAGGGCGGTGACGCAGACCTCGCCATCGCCCTGCACGCCATGGCCGTCGCCGGCGGAGAAATTGGCGCCGGGTACGAAGACCGGCAGGAACAGCGTGCTGCCCTGCGTCAGTTCCTTGTTGTCGAGGTTGCCGCCGTGGATGCGCGGTTCCTTGCTGCTGATCCGGCCGAAGGCGGGGGGCGGGGCCACGCCCATCACCCCGAAGAAGGGTGCCAGCGGCAGGTCGAGCCCCCAGGGCAGCCGGCAGGTGCGGGCGGCGGTATCGATCGGGATGATCATCTTCGCCGGCTCGGGGAAATCCTCCGGCAGGGTGCCGGCCAGCGGGCGGATGGTGTTGTAGCCCCAGTCCGAGCCCAGCTCGATCCGGTCGATCCGCACCTCCAGCATGTCGCCCGGCATGGCGCCGTCGATGGCGATGGGGCCGGTGCAGATATGCCCGGCGGGCATCCCCGGGTTGGCGGCCATGATGGCGGCGAGGGCCGGGGGGACGGTCATGCCGCTGCCCTCCGGCGGTAGCACCTCGTCGCGGCCGGAGACGCATTGCACCTCCACCGTATCGCCCGGGGCGATGGTCAGCACCGGTGGGAAGCGGGCATCGAAGGCGCTGACGCGAACGGTCTCCGGCGTGGCGGCAAGGCGGTGCAGGGACATGGATGGGTCTTTCGGCGGGGATGCCGCAGTGTCGGCGGCGGGGCGAGTCCTGGTCAACCGGGCGGCGCTCTGGCGTAGTCTCGCGCCGAGGAGGAAACCATCATGTCCGACCAGACCGAGGCCCAACGCCTCGTTGCGGAGCTGAATGCGCTGCTGCGGCTGAAGACCACCGTCATCGGGATGAAGATGTACGAGACGGTGGCCGAGATGGAGGCCATCCCGCGCATCCGCCGGCCGAAGACGGTCCATGCGACGGACCAGATCGTCAGCATGGCCTCGCGGCTCGGCTGGACCGTCGGCATCACCGGCGCCGATCTGGTCGGCAGCCAGTGCCGTGCCGTCATCGGCCTGGCGCCGCAGGATGAGGAATGGCGCCGGGGCGAGAAATACGTCGGGATCTGGCACGGCACCCAGCCGGATGCCCAGGCCCGGCAGGAGGCCTTGGATGTGGTCCCCTATGGCCGCTACCAGGCCATGGCCGTCAGCCCGCTGGACTCGGGCCGCATCCCGGAGCCGGATATCTGCCTGGTCTATGCGACGCCGGGGCAGATGATCATCCTCATCAACGGGTTGCAGTACCGCAATTACCGCAAGTTCGAATGGAGCGTCGCCGGCGAGAGCGCCTGCGCCGATAGCTGGGGCCGGGCGCTGAAGACCGGCGAGCCCAGCCTCTCGCTGCCCTGCTATGCCGAGCGCCGCTACGGCGGCGTGCCGGATGAGGAGATGCTGATGGCGCTGAAGCCGGCCGACCTGCGGGTCGCGGTGAATGGCATGCAGGCGCTGGCGAAGAACGGGCTGCGCTATCCGATCGCGCCCTATGGCATCCAGAACGATCCCTCGGCCGGCATGGGCGTGAGCTACGCCAAGCCCTGAGGAATTCTCTTGAACCTTGGCCGGGCGGGCCGCGATGCTCCGGCAAAAGCCGGGGAGACAATCCGATGGGGTTCCTGACCGATGACGAGATCGCCGCCCTGCGCCCGGCGCAGGAGGCGATGTTTCGTTCGCCGATCCCGACCCAGGTGGTCTCCTCGGATGAATTCGCCCCGGTGCCGCAGACCGCGCAGCAACGCGAGGTCGAGGCCCGGATCAAGTCCATGGCGGATGAGCTCGGCGGGCACCAGGGGCTGGACCGCCGCCGCTTCCTGACGACGGCTTCCGGCATGGCGGCGGCCTTCGTCGCCATGAACGATGTCTATGGTCCGGTCTTCGGCGTGAACCGGGCCGAGGCGACCGAGCCGGACCGCGCCGCCGGGCTGCGCGACCAGTTCATCATGGATGTCCATACGCATTATCTGCGCGAGGACACCCGGCTGATGGGCTTCGTCGAGATGCGGAAGGCGGTGGGGCGGGCCGGCTGGAACCCGGCGCTGAACCCGCAGGAGCAGAGCATCGAGAGCCTGATGTATGCCAATTGGTTCAAGGAGGTCTTCCTCGACAGCGACACCAAGGTCGCCCTCATCAGCGGCGCGCCGTCCGACCTGCCGCAGGACTGGTTCCTGACCAACGAGATGAAGTTCAACGCCCGCCGCCGCATCAACGAGGCCGCCGGCACCCGCCGCGCCATGAGCCATGCGATCTTCACCCCCGGCCAGCCCGGCTGGATGGATCAGGTCGAGCGCGCGATCGAGGAGCTGAAGCCCGATAGCTTCAAGGGCTATACGATCGGCGACAACACGAACAAGAACCTGGCGCAGTGGCCCTGGCGGCTGGACGACGAGAAGCTGCTCTATCCCTTCTACGAACGCCTGCTGAAGGCGGGGCACGACATCGTCTGCGTCCACAAGGGGCTGTTCCCGCCGAGCATCGAGGGGCGCTTCCCGCATCTGCGGCCCTATGCGACGGTCGATGATGTGGGCAAGGCGGCGAAGGACTGGCCGCAGATGCGCTTCGTCATCTACCATTCGGCCTATCGCTTCGCCGGCGGCGGCACCGCGGAGCAGGGACTGGAGCAGTTCAATGCCACCGGCCGGGTCGAATGGACCAGCGACCTCGCCGAGATTCCGGCGAAATACGGCGTCTCCAACGTTTATGGCGACCTCGGGCAGATCTTCGCCCAGACCACGGTGGTGCAGCCGCGGCTGGCGGCGGCGCTGATGGGGATCCTGGTGAAGGGCCTTGGCGCCGGCAACGTGGTCTGGGGGACGGATGCGGTCTGGACCGGCTCGCCGCAGTGGCAGATCGAGGCGCTGCGGCGGCTGGAAATCCCGGAGGATATGCAGCGGCAGCACGGATTCGCCCCGCTCGGCGCCGCGGATGGCCCGGTGAAGACGGCCATCTTCGGCGAGAATTCGGTGAAGATGTACAGTTACGACACCCGCCGCGCCGCCCTGGAGGGCGACGGTGTCGCCCGCGCGAAGGCGCAATATGCCGCGGCGGGTGGCGAGCGCAGCAACCTCGCCTATGGCTATGTCGCTGCCGGCTAGTCCTTGATCAGGGAAAGCAGCTCCCGCCGCGTGTCGAAATTCTCACGGAAGGCACCCAGCATCCGGCTGGTGACCATGGTCACCCCGGTCTGGTGGACGCCTCGCGTGGTCATGCACTGGTGCGCGCTCTCGATGATGACGGCGACGCCACGCGGCTGCAGTACCCGGTCGATGGTATTGGCGATTTGCGCCGTCAGCTTCTCCTGGATCTGCAGCCGCTTGGCATAGGCCTCGACCACCCGGGCCAGCTTGCTGATGCCGACCACGCGGCGGTCCGGCAGATAGGCGACATGGCAATGGCCGATGATCGGGACCATGTGGTGCTCGCAGTAGCTCTCCAGCCGGATGTTCTTCAGCAGCACGATCTCGTCGTAGCCCTCGACCTCGGCGAAGGTCCGCTCGAGCAGCGCCACCGGATCGACGGCATAGCCGGCGAAGAATTCCTCATAGGAGCGGACGACGCGGGAGGGGGTATCCAGCAGCCCCTCGCGGGTCGGGTCGTCGCAGGCCCAGCGCAGCAGGGTGCGGACGGCGGCTTCGGCTTCGGCACGACTGGGCCGGTCGGCGGGCGGGGTCATGGCGGTCCTCCTGCGGCAGCAACGCCGGTGGGGCGGGATCGTTCGGGGGCTGGCCGCTGGCGCTATTCCGCCGGCGCCAGCGCCGCCGCCCGGGGCCGCTTCCGGCCGAAGCCGTCCAGCGCCAGATAGACCACAGGCGTCGTATAGAGCGTCAGCAACTGCGAAAGCAGCAGACCGCCGATGATGGCGATGCCAAGCGGCTGCCGCAGCTCCGATCCCGCTCCGGAGGCCAGGGCCAGGGGCACCGCGCCGAAAACGGCGGCCAGGGTCGTCATCAGGATCGGCCGGAACCGCTCGCGGCAGGCCGCCAGGATCGCCTCCTGCCCGCCGATGCCCTCGCTGCGCTCGTGCTCCAGGGCGAAGTCCACCAGCATGATGGCATTCTTCTTCACGATGCCCATCAGCAGGATCACCCCGATGAGGGCGATGACGGTGAAGGGCGTGCCGGTGACGATCAGCGCCAGCAACGCACCGATGCCGGCGGTCGGCAGGGTCGAGAGGATGGTGACGGGGTGCAGCAGGTGCTCATAGAGCACGCCCAGCACGATGTAGATCGTCAGCAGCGCCGCCAGGATCAGCAGCGGCTGGTCGCGGGCGAAGGACTGGAAGGCGCGGGCATTGCCGGCGAATTCGGTCCGCATGCTGTCGGGCAGGCCGATCTCCCGCGCCGCCTCCTCCACCGCCGCCGATGCCTGGCCGAGCGACATGCCGGGCGCGAGGTTGAAGGTCAGCGTCGCCGCGGGGAATTGCCCCTGGTGGGTCACCGCCAGCGGTGCGGTGCTTCGGCTGAGCTGGACCACGCTCGAGAGTGGCACCTGGGTGCCGCCGGCGCCGGGAACGTAGATATCGTCCACCTGTTCGGGGAATTGCTGCAGCCCCGGCTCCAGCTCCAGCACCACCCGGTACTGATTGCGGGCGCGGTAGATGATGGACACCTGGCGCTGGGAGAAACCGTTGTTCAGTGCGGTGGCCACGGCCGAGACGCTGACCCCGAGGCGCGCCGCCGCCTCCCGGTCGATCACCAGTCGCGTCACCAGCCCGGCCCGCTGCTGGTCGGAGGAGACGTCGGTAAGGCCCTCCACCGTTCTCAGCTTCTGCACCAGCCGTTCGGACCAAATCTCCAGCCCCTCCAGATCCGGGGAGAGCAGGACGAATTGGAATTGCGCATTCCCGGCCCGGCCGCCGATGCCGATATCCTGCACCGAGCGCAGGAAGACCTGCATCCCCGGGAGGCTGCTGAGCGGGCGGCGCAGCCGGTCGATCACCTGGCTGGCGGTGACGTTGTCCCGTTCCGCCAGAGGCTTCAGGCTGAGGAAGATGCGGCCCTGGCTGACCGAGGAGTTGCCACCGCCGCCACCGACGGAGGAGGCGATGCCGGCGACCGCCGGGTCGCGCATCAGCACCGCCACCACCCGCTCCTGCATCTGCTGCATGGATTGGAATGATGTTTCCGGCGAACCACGGGTGGTGCCGATGATGAGGCCGGTATCCTGGTCCGGGAAGAAGCCCTTGGGCACGATCATGTAGAGCCACACCGTCAGCCCGATCAGGCCGATGGTGAGGACTAGCATGATGCGGCGGAAGCGCAGCACATGCCGCAGCGACCAGAGGTAGCCGCGTGTCATTCCCTCCATCGCCTGGTCCACGCCGCGGATGAGGATATTGGGCTTCGGCGGCGTGGCGCGGGCAAGGTGCGCGGCCATCATCGGCGTGAGGGTGAGGGAGACGACGCCGGAGATGGCGACGGCGATGGCGAGCGTCGCCGAGAATTCGCGGAACAGCCGACCGACGATGCCACCCATGAAGAGCAGCGGGATGAAGACCGCGATCAGGGAGACGGTAATGGATACGACGGTGAAGCCGATCTGCTTCGCCCCTTCCAGCGCCGCCTCGAAGGGTTTCATGCCGCGTTCCATCAGCCGCGCCATGTTCTCGATCATGACGATGGCATCGTCGACGACGAAGCCGACCGAGATGGTGAGCGCCATGAGGGAGAGGTTGTCGAGCGAATAGCCGAGCAGCCACATCACCGCGAGGGTGCCGAGCAAGGACAGCGGCACGGAGGCACCGGCCGCAGCCACCGCCGAGGTCCGGCCAAGGAACATCGCCACCACCGCGATGACCAGGGCGATCGAGATCAGCAGGGTCTGCTGCACGTCGTGCACGCTGGCGCGGATGGTCTCGGACCGGTCGCGGATGGTGCGGATCACCACGCCGCCCGGCAGCCACTTCTGCAACTGCGGCATCAGCTCCTGGATGCCGTCGACCACCTGGATGACGTTGGCATCCGACTGCTTGAAGATGATCATCATCACAGCCGGCCGGCCATCCACCGAGCCGCCCTGGCGCCGGTCCCGGACGTCGAGTGCGACGCGGGCGACGGAAGAGACGCGGACGATGGAACCATTGGCCGATTTGACGACGATCCGGCCGTAATCCTCGGGCGTGTTCAGCCGGTCGTTCACCATGACCGCGGCGGATTGGTCGGTGCCGTCGATGAGGCCGGTCGCCTGGGTGACGTTGTTGGCGGCGATGGCCTGCCGCAATGCCTCCAGCCCGACGCCCGCCGCCTTGGCCGCAGCCGGATCCACCGTGACGCGGATCGCCGGCTGCTCGGCGCCGGCGATGATCACCTGCGCGACGCCGCGCACCTGGGCGATGCGCGGCGCCACCACGCTATCGGCGGCGTCATAGACCGCGCCGGGGGAGACGGTTTCCGCGGCCATCGACATGATGAGCACCGGCGCATCGCCCGGATTGGCCTTGCGGAAATTAGGGGGGGAGGGGAGGCCGGCAGGCAGGTCGCTGCCCGCCGCATTGATCGCCGCCTGCACGTCCCGCGCCGCGCCCTCGACACTGCGGGAAAGATCGAATTGGATGACGATGCTGGTGCTGCCGAGCGAGGAGGTCGAGGTCATCTCCGACACGCCGGCGATGGCCCCGAGACGGCGTTCCAGTGGCCCGGCGACGGAGGAGGACATGGTCGCCGGATCGGCACCCGGCTGGCTGGCCGAGACGACGATGGTCGGCAGATCGACGCTCGGCAGCGGCGCGACCGGCAGGTTGAAATAGGCGACCAGCCCGGCGAGCGCGACGCCGATCGCCAGCAGCGCAGTGGCGATAGGGCGACGGATGAAGGGTTCGGAGATCGACACCGCTATTCCGCCGGCACCGGGCGTGCCGGCTTCACCTGGCGAATGGCGAAGGCGCGGACTTCCTCCATCGCCAGATAGATCACCGGCGTGGTGTAGAGGGTGATCACCTGGCTCAGCAGCAGCCCGCCGATAACCGAGACGCCGAGCGGCAGCCGCAGCTCTGAGCCCGTACCGCTTTCCAGCACCAGCGGCAGCGCGCCGAGCAGCGCGGCGAGGGTCGTCATCATGATGGGCCGGAAGCGCTTCAGGCTGGCCTCGACGATGGCCTCGCGCGGGGTAAGGCCATGGTCACGCTGCGCCTCCAGCGCGAAGTCGATCATCATGATGGCGTTCTTCTTGACGATGCCCATCAGCAGCACGATGCCGATCAGTCCGACGACGGAGAGGTCGAGGCCGAAGAGCTGCAAGGCCAGCAGCGCGCCGATGCCGGCGGAGGGCAGGGTCGAGAGGATGGTGATCGGATGGATCACGCTTTCGTACAGCACACCGAGCACGATATAGATGACGATGAGCGCGGCGAGGATGAGCCAGGGCTCGCCTTCCAGCGAACGCTGGAATTCCGCGGCATCGCCGGCGAAGCTGCCGCTGATGGTCTCGGGCATGCCGATCTCGGCCTCCGCCGCACGGATGGCGGCGACGGCATCGCCGAGCGAGGCGCCATGGGCCAGGTCGAAGCCGATGGTCACGGCGGGAAACTGGCCCTGCTTGGTCACCGTCAGCGGCCCGGCGCCGCGGCCGATGCGGGCGATCTCGTTCAGCGGGACCTGGGCGGTGCCGGTGCTGGTCGCCGGCGTGCCCTGGGCGGTCGCCTGCTGGCCCGCCGTCGCCGGCACCCGCAACATGCCGATCATCTCCGGATCGTCACGGATTTCCGGGGAGGCTTCGAGCACCACGCGGTACTGGTTGTTCTGCGCATAGATGGTGCTGATCTGGCGCTGGCCGAAAGCGTCGTACAGCACGTCGTCCACGGCCTGCATGGTCACGCCGAGCCGGCCGGCGAGGTCCCGGTCCACGTCCACGGTGACGCGGATGCCGCCGTCGCGCTGATCGGAGGCGAGGTCGCGCAGGATGGGCAAGGTCCCGAGCTTCGCTTCCAGCAACGACGCCCAGCGGCCAAGCTCGACCGGGTCCGGGTCCATCAGCGTATACTGGAACTGGGTACTGCCGGGGCGGGCGCCGATCTGGATATCCTGCACCGGCTGGAGATGGACGGTCACGCCGGCCAAGGCATCCAGCTTCGGCTGCAGCCGGGTGATAATGGCCCGCACATCCGCCACGCGCTCGTCGCGCCGCCGCAGCACCGCGCTGATGCGCCCGGTATTCTGCGCCGCATTCACCACGCCCGCACCGACCACGGAGGCAACGCCGGTGACGTCCGGGTCAGCCCGGATGATTGCTGCCACGGCCGCTTGCAGGGAGGACATCCGGCCGAAGGAGACATCGTCAGGCGCCTCGACCGTTGCCACCAGCAGGCCGGTATCCTGCTGCGGCAGGAAGCCCTTGGGCATGGTGACATACATCCAGACCGTGCCGGCGACGGTCAGCATCGCCAGCAGCAGCATCAGCCCCTGATGCCGCAGCGCGACATGCAGGCTGCGGCCATAGGCATCGCGGCTGGCATCGAAGAAGCGCTCCGTCGCCCGGCTGAGGCGGCCGGGCTGCGTCGCGGCATGGGGACGCAGCAAATAGGCGCACATCATCGGCGTCAGGGTGAGGGAGACCACCATCGAGACCAGCACGGCGATGGTGAGCGTCAGCGCGAATTCCTGGAACAGCCGCCCCACGACGCCGGGCATGAAGAGCAACGGGATGAAGACGGCGATGAGCGAGACGGTCAGCGAGACCACGGTGAAGCCGATCTGCCGGGCGCCCTCATAGGCAGCCTCCAGCGGCTTCCTTCCTTCTTCGATGAGGCGGACGATATTCTCAATCATGACGATGGCGTCGTCGACGACGAAGCCGGTGGCGATGGTCAGCGCCATCAGCGAGAGGTTGTCGAGCGAGAAGCCGCAGAGCGCCATGACGCCGAAGGTGCCGATGATGGAAAGCGGCAATGCGACGCCCGGGATGACGGTGGCACGCAGGCTGCGCAGGAAGACGAAGATCACCGCGACCACCAGCACCACCGCCAGCGCCAGGGTGAACTGCACGTCGTGGACCGAGGCCTGGATGGTCTCGGTCCGGTCGGCGACCACCGCCAGCCGGGCACCTGTCGGCAGGCCGCGCTGCAGGACGGCAAGCTGGCCGCGGATCTCGGCCACGGTATTCACGATATTCGCCCCGGGCTGGCGCTGGACATCGATGAGGACGGCGGGATGGCCGTCGTACCAGGCACCGGTCAGGGTATTCTCCAGATCCTGCACCGCGGTCGCCACGTCGCTCATCCGCACCGGGGCGCCGTTGCGCCAGGCGACGATGAGATGGGCGAAATCCTCCGGCCGGGTGATCTGGTCGTTCGCCATGACCGCACTGGCCTGGCGCGGGCCGTCGACGCTGCCCTTCGGCGTATTGACGTTGCCTGCGGAGACGGTGGTCCGCACATCCTCCAGCGAGAGGCCATAGGCGGCCAGCCGCACCGGATCCGCCTGCAGCCGCACCGCCGGGCGCATGTTGCCCTGCACCAGCACACGGCCGACGCCGCTCACCTGGCTCAGCCGCTGGCCGAGCAGCGTATCGGCCGCATCCGAGAGCCGGTAGATCGGCAGCGTCTCCGAGGTGAGCGCCAGGGTGATGATCGGCGGATCGGCCGGGTTCACCTTCGCATAGGTCGGCGGATACGGCAGGTTGGAGGGCAGGGTGCCCCTGGCCGCGTTGATCGCCGCCTGCACGTCCTGCGCCGCGTCGTCGATGTTGCGGCCGAGGTTGAACTGCATGGTGATGCGGCTGGTCCCCGGGCCGCTGGTCGAGACGATATCCGTGAGCCCGGCGATCTGCGCCAGCTGCCGCTCCAGCGAGGCGGTTACCAGCAGCGCCACCGTCTCCGGCGAGGCGCCGGGCAGGCTGGTGGTCACCTCGATGGTCGGGAAATCCACCTCCGGCAGTGCCGAGACCGGCAGCCGGAGGTAGCCCAGTACGCCGCAGAGCAGCACCGCGATCGACAGCAGCGTCGTTGCGATAGGGCGGGCGATGAAGGGGGCGGAGATGTTCACGGCGTCGGCGCAGCCGCCGGCGGGCCGGCATCGGCGGCCTGGCGCGGCCGCATCCGGCGCTGGCCGGGCGCGGGTGCATTGCTCGGCGCCGCCTCATCGGTCGGGATCACCGTGGCCCCGGCATTCAGCCGCAGCGCGCCGGAGGTGACCACCTTCTCGCCCGGCTCGACGCCGCGCCGCACCACCGCCTCGCTCGAGGTCAATACACCGAGCTGGAGCGGCCGCTGTTCCACCGTCTGGTCGCCCTTGAGGACGAAGGCATAGGCGCCATCCGGGCCGCGCTGTACCGCGACCAGCGGCACCGTCACCGCATTGGGCACGGTATCGATCCGCAGCCTGACGGAAACGAAGGCGCCGGGCCAGAGGCGGCCATCCTCGTTGCCGAAGGTCGCCTTCAGCTTGATGGTGCCGGTGGTGGCATCGACGGCGCTGTCGATCGTCAGCAACTCTCCCATGATGGGAGCTGCATTGCCGGCGCCACCGCCGGCCGGCCGCAAGGCCTGCACCGCCACCGTGCCACGCCCGAGTGCTTCCAGCACCCGGCCGATCTCCTGCTGCGGCAGGGTGAAGGTCACCGCAATGGGCTGCAATTGGGAGACGGTGACGATGCCCGTCGCATCGCCGGAGCGCAGCAGGTTGCCCTGATCCACCAGCCGCAGCCCCACGCGGCCATCGATCGGCGAGCGGATGGTGGTGAAGGAAAGCTGGGTCCGGGCGCTGTCGATCAGCGCCTGGTCGGAGGCGACCACCGCCTCATACTGCGCCACCGTGGCGCGCTGGGTATCCTGCTGCTGGCGGGAGACGCCTTCGTTGCGGGCCAGGGTGGTATAGCGCTGCAGGTCGAGCCGGGCATTGGCCAGCAGCGCCTCATCCTGCGCCTTCTTCGCCACCGCCTGGTCCAGCGCCGCCTGGTAGCTGCGCGGGTCGATCCTGGCCAGCAGGTCGCCCTTCTTCACCATCTGGCCTTCGCGGAAGGCGATCTCGGTGAGCTGGCCATCCACCTGGGCCCGGACGGTGATGGTGTTGAAGGCCTGCACCGTGCCGATCGCATCCAGCATGATGGGCACGTCCTGCCGCTGTGCCGGCACCACCGTGACCGGCACGGGGGCACCCCGGGCGCCACGCGCGCGCGGCGCCTCCGCCGTGGTCGTCTGGCGCCCCTTCCAATAATACCAGGCGCCGGCACCGGCACCGCCGAGCAATCCGAGGGCCAGCAGGATGATGAGGAAACGGCGCATGGATGATCGGCACCCTCAGGAGAATGGCCAGACTGTTACGACCGGAAGGCCGCGTCCCCATGGGGACCGCGGGTGACGAACTGCAACCTCACACCCCCGGCGTATTCCAGCCGCCGCCCAGGGCGCGGAACAGGCCGACGGCCGCCTGCAGACGCGCCAGCTGGGCATTGGCCAGGGTGGTGCGGGCGGAAAACAACGTTTGCTGCGTATTCAGCAGGGTGACGAGGTCGATGGTGCCGGCCTGGAGCTGGGCCTCGCTGATACCATAGGCACGTTCCGCGGTGCGGACCGCGATCGACTGCAGCCGTTCCTGTTCCGTCGTCTGCCGCAGCGCAACCAGGGCATTCTCGGTATCGACCAGGGCATTCAGGATGACGGCGCGGTAGTTGGCCAGCAATTCCTCGGCCCGGGCTTCGTTCACCCGCACCTGGCCGCGCAGCGCGCCGCCATGGAAGATCGGTTGGACCAGCCCACCGACAAGGCTGAAGATGACGGAACCCGGCCGCAGCAGATTCTCGAGTGCCAGGCTGCTAAATCCACCGGTGCCGGTGAGCGTGACCGACGGCAGCAGCGCTGCCCGGGCGACGACGATATTGGCATTGGCCGCCGCCAGGGTGGCCTCGGCCGTCAGCACGTCGGGCCGGCGCGCCAGCACATCGGCCGGCAGGCCCGGCGTCACCACCGGCACATCGAGCCGGTTGAAGACACCACCCTCGACCACCAGCGTCTCGGGCGGCCGGGCCACCAGGGTGCCGAGCGAATTGCGGTTCTGCTCCACCTGCTGGACCAGCGGCGGGATCTGCGCCTGCTGCTGCGCCACCACGGTTTCCTGCTGGGCAAGGTCGAGGCCGGTGCCGGTGCCGACCGCGACCCGCTGGCGGATGACCCGCAGCACGCGGGAGGCGATGTCCAGGTTCTGCTGCTGGATCGCCAGGGTTTCCTGCGCCGAGAGGATGGCGAAATAGGTATTGGCGACCGAGGCCTGGGTGGTCAGCGTCACCGTGCCGGCATCGAAGCGGGTGGCGGAGACGGATTGCTGGGCGGCTTCCACCTGGCCACGGTTCTTGCCCCAGAAATCGATCTCGTAGCTGGCCGAGAGGCTGAGCTGATCGTTCGCGGTGACGCGGAGCTTGGTGGTCCGCCCGATGCCGGTGACCGAGGCGGCGGAGACGCCGCCGCTCTGCTGCCGGGTCGCCCGCGTGGTGAGATCGACCGTCGGCAGCAGGGTGGAGCCGGCGATGCGCAACTGGCCATCGGCCTGGCGGATACGGGCGACGGCGGCGGCGATGTCGTTGTTGGCCGACATCGCTTCCGCCATCAGCCCATCCAACTCCGACGAGCCGAAGCCGCGCCACCAGGCGGGATCGGGCCATTGCACCGCCAGCGCCGCATCCACCGCCGCCAGCCGCCCGGGCAGGCCGATGCCGGAGGAGGTGCCGGGCGGGGTCAGCCAGGCGCAGCCGCCGAGCAGCAGCGCCGCGGCGGCGGGTACCGCGCGACGGAACAGGGGAAGGGTCATCGTCAGCCGCCCGGCCGGCGTGCGGCGGCGATCTTGGCGCGACCCTCGGCCGAGACGGCCCCCAGCGCATCCGCCAGGGTATCGCCGAAGGCGGCATTGAAGGCGGTCATCCGGCTGGACCATTCATGCAGGGCGGCCCGCAGCGCTTCCGGGTCGTAGGGGGTGCGGCGCATCACCGCATCCACCTCCGCGCTGGCGGCGCGCATGCTGGCCAGCGCGCCGGCATAGCGGTCCCGCTCGGTGGCCAGGACATCGCGGAAGCGCGGCCGGTCGGCCTCGGGCAGGGCCGCCTCGATCCGCCCGACCATCCGGTCGAAGCCGCGGGCGCCGCGGTTCGGCGCGCCCGGACGCCAGAGCATCAGTCCGCCGAGCACGAGGTTCAGGACAAGCGAGGCACCCAGGACGGCGGCCAGCACGGTGCGGCCGGACAGGCGAGGCATCAGAAAGTTTCTCCGGCCAGGGGCAAGGTCTGCAGGGGACCGAATGGATCCTCGACCGCCGGTTTCGGCGGCGAGAGGCTGAGCCAGAGCGCGCAGGTCGCCATCGCCGCAAGGGCACCCCAGCCGGCGGGAACGGCCGGGCGCAGGGCCGCGCGCAGTCGATCCAGCGGGTTGAGCGATGCCGGCAGCGGAGCGCGGGCGATACGCCGGGCGACAGAGTCCCGCAACCTGGCGACGGCGGCGGGGCTGGGCTGGGCCAGGTCCTGGCGCAGCCGGGCATCCAGGGCCACGGCACTTGTCAGCATGGCACGGGCCTCGGCAGAGCCGGCCAAGAGCCGGGCGCCCGTATCGCGCTCCGCTGCCGGCCAGCGTGCCAGCAGCGGACCATGCCGGTCCAGCAGCAGGGCGAAATGGGCGAGGCTCATGTTCGTGCCGCGGCTTGTCGTCATGACCCCTCCAATCGGCTGCGCAGCAGCAGCCTCGCCCGCCGCAGCAGGCCCTCCAGCGCACGTTCGGAAATCGACAGGGCGGCCGCTGCCTCGGCACCGCTCAGCTCCTGCTCATAGGCCAGGGCGATGGCGGCGCGTTGGCGCGGCGGCAGGCCAGCGAGCGCGGTGGCGAGCGCGGCCCGGGACTGGGCGGCGACGGCCGCCGCCTCCGGCCCCGGACTCGGATCGGCCAGCTCGGCAGCGGCATCCAGTCCGGAGGGCGGAAAGGGACTGCGCCGCCGGGTCCGGTCGATGGCGAGGTTCAGCACGATCCGATGCAGCCAGGTGCTGAAGCGTGCGCGCGTGGGGTCGAAGCCGGCGGCGGCCTGCCAGGCGCGCAGGAAGGCTTCCTGGGCAACCTCCTCGGCTTCCGCCGCATCGCCCAGTACCCGCAGCGCCAGCCGCAGCGCCCTTTCGCCGTGCCGACCGACAAGGCTATCGAAGGCGGCCCGGTTGCCGGCTGCTGCCTGGGCCATCAATCCGGCATCGGTCGTTGCCTCGTCCGTCATCGGGCGCGGCACGGCGGGATTGCGCAGCCGGGCGGGCGCGGCATGCGGCGGCAAGGTGAGGGCGAGGATATTCTGCATCGGGGCGATGGCGCTGATACGCAGCGGGACCCGCGAGCCCACGCTGCTTTCCGCCGCGTTCGGAGCGCGCTATCCGATACCTCCACCCAGGCCTGCATGCGCTGGCCGTAGCCCAACCGCAAATCCCGCGGCAAGTGACACAATGTGATCGTAGCGAAGCCTGTGCCCCTCAGGGGGCCGGGAAGGGCGCCGGGGTGCGGCCCATGAGCCAGTAGGAGACCAGCCCGACCCATTCGCGGACGCCCCATTCGAATTCCCGCAGCCGCTCGGGGAAGGAGGCATCCAGCCGCGCCGCCGCGGTATTGCCGGTGCGGTAGTTGACCGGCCAGGGAATGATCTCCCAGCCGGCCTGCCGGAAGACGCCCATGGCACGGGGCATATGGCTTGCCGAGGTGACCAGCAGCCAGGTCTCGCCCGGCTTCGGCTGCACCAGCCGATGGGTCAGCACCGCATTCTCCCAGGTATTGCGCGCCTCCCGCTCGAGCACCATGCGGTCGGCCGGTACGCCGAGGTCGCGCCAGAGCGTCGCGGCCACATCCGCCTCGGTGACCCCGCCATGCACCAGGGATCCCTGGCCACCGGTGAAGACGAGCTTCGCTTCCGGGTGGCGCCGCAGTAGGGCCACCGGCTCGGTCATCCGCTCGGCCGCGCCGTTCAGCGCCGGGATGCCGCGGGCCTCGGTCAGGTTCTGCTCCACCGCCCCGCCGAGAACGACGACGCCGGTGATATGGGCCGGCTCCATGGCCGGACGGGGGAAACGGTCCTCCAGCGGCTGCTCCACCCACTGGTGCAGCGGCAGCAGGTTCAGCAGGACGAAGAAGCCCAGCCCGGCCAATGCCGGCCAGCGCCCCCAGCGCCGGCCGCGCCACAGCAGGGCCAGGCCGAGGCAGGCCAGCAGCAGTGCCGCCGTACCCGGCCGGGCCGGGATCCACAGCAGCTTGGAGATCACATAGGTGACGTCTTCCATCGCCTAGAGCTCCAAGATGCGACCGGGGTGCAGCCGGCCTCGGGCGAGATCGGCCAGGGCCAGCATATTGCCGCAAAAGCGGCCCCAGCGATCGGCCCAGGGTTCGGGGAAGGGGCTGCGCGCCAGGTTCATCGCGCAATGCCGGGCCATGCTGCGCAGTGCCCGGTTCCAAGGATAGGTGCCCTTGCGGGCGAGGTAGATGGAATTGGCGATCTGCGAATAGCCGAGCTTCAGCCCGGGCGTCCGCCCGACCTTGGTGCCGAGGTGGACGCCGCGCGCTCCGGCCAGCCGCAGGATGGAACCGTGGCGGCCGAGCAGGCGGGTGACATCGAGATCCTCGTACCAGCCATAGGCCGGCAATGCCTCATCCACCCGGATGCCATGGGTGCGGACGGTCGCCATGCGGAAGGCCATGTTGCAGCCATAGCCGTTGAAATGCGGCATGGCGGCAGCGGGATCGGCCGGCGGCGCATCCGCGGCCAAGATCGACCGGCCCTCCGGCACGGTGATGCCCGGGCCGGTCGCGCCATCGGCAACGACGGTGCCGGTGGTGACCACCACCTCGGGCCACGTGGCGAAGGCCGCCTCGGTCACCGCGCAATACCCGGGCGCCGCCAGGAAGTCGTCGTCGAGGAAGAGCAGAAGGTCGCAATCCGCGACGGCATCCATGATGGCATTGCGTTGCCGGGGCAACCCGGCCGGGGCGGTCAGGTATTCGATTCCGGGTAGCGGCGTGCCGATATCCTCAGGCCCGACGTGGCAGACCAGGATGCGGTCCGGGGCCCGGGTCTGGCGGCGGAGCTCCAGCAGAATCTCTCTCAGGATCGCCGGGCGGCCGCGTGTCGCGATGCCGATGGCCAGCCTCATCGCGGCGCCTCCGGCACGGCGCGCAGCGGCAGGCCGGCAGTCGGCGAGGGGGTCAGGAAGCCGGCGAGGCGCCCGCGGAAGGTCGCCCAGTAATAGCGTGCTGCCAGGCCCCGCAGCCGAAACACGCTGAGCACCACGCCGCCCAGCGGCCGGAAGAAGAAGGGCAGCCAGACCGCGGCCGGCACCGCATGCCGCCGCAGCACGAAGCCCATGCCCCGACCATAGAGCCCCGCCCGTTCCACCGCGACCGGCGTCAGCCGCTTGTCGGGATGCACGATCCGCAGCGCAGGTTCGTAGCGCGCCGCATGGCCAGCCTCGATCGCCCGCAGCACGAGGTCGTTGCCCTCGGCCGAGCCGAATGGCGTGCCCGGCCCGAGCCGCTCATCGAAGCCACCCAAGGCCAGAGCCAGCGGACGGCGAAGGAAGAGGTTGAACTCGATGACGCTGGTCCAGACATTGGCTGAGGTGATCGGCCCGGCCTCCTTGCGCCACCGGCCGGAGCCCAGCCCGCCCTCGGGCGAGGCCGCCGGCCCGGTCAGCACCGCCAGCCCGCCATCCTCTTCGAAAGCCGCGGCGACCTGGGCCAGCACGCCATGCGGCAGCAGGCAATCGTCATCGGGAAAGCCGACGATCTCGCCGCGTGCCAGCGCCAGCCCCAGGTTCCGCGCGTGGCAGGCATTGGCCACTGCGGAGCGATGCCAGAGCAGCGATAGCCGGGTCTCATAGGCCGCGACGACGGGGGCCAGCCGGTCGTCGCTATTCTGGTCGACGACGATCACCTCCAGTTCTGCCTGTTGCGCCAGCAGGCTCTCGAACAGTTCGGCCAACTCGCGGTCCCGCCCGCGCGTGGCGACCACCAGGGAGAAGATCACGGCAGCAACGCCTCGACATGCGCCCGCATGCGGTCGCGGAAGGCAGCCTCGGAGAAGCGCATCGCATTGGCACGGCAGGCGGCAGGGTCGATAGCCATGCCCTCGAATTGCCCGACGGCGGCGATGATGGCCTCGGCGGTCTGCTGGTTGAACAGGACGCCGGTCGGGGTTGTGCCGGTCTGAACGATATCCCGTGCGCCGCCGCGGCCGAAGGCAATCAGCGGCGTGCCGCAGGCCTGAGCCTCCACCATGGCAATACCGAAATCCTCCTCCGCCGCGGCAAGCACGGCCCGCGCCGTCCGGGTCAGCGCAACCAGCTCGGACTGCGGTACCTTGCCACGGAACGCGATGTTCGGCGCGCCGGCTGCGGCGGCCCTTGCAAGGGCTTCGGAAGGGCCATCCCCGGTCACCACCAGTTGCCGCTCCGGCATGCGGCGGAACGCCTCCACCACCAGCTCGACCCTTTTGTAGGGCACCATGCGGGAGGCGATGAGGTAATGCCCCGCCTGCTGCCCGCCCAGCCCGAAGCGAGTCACGTCGACCGGCGGGTGGATGACGGTCGCGTCACGCCGCCAGACCTTGCGGATGCGCTCGGCGATGTAGCTGCTGTTGGCGATAAGGCTATCCACCCCCGCCGCCGAGCTGCGGTCCCAGAGCCGCAGCCGGTGGAGCAGCCAGCGGGTATAGGCGCCCTTCAGCCCGGTCTCCATCCGGGCCTGCCGCAGGTACTGGTGCTGCAGGTCCCAGGCATAGCGCATGGGGCTGTGGATATAGCTGACGTGCAGTTGCCCCGGCCCGGTGAGCACCCCCTTGGCGACGGCATGGGAGGACGAGACCACCAGCGCATAGCCCGAGAGGTCGAGCTGTTCGATGGCCAGCGGCATCAGCCCGAGGTAGTTGCGGAACATCCGGCGCGCGAGGGGCAGCCGCTGGATGAAGCTGGTCGTGACGGTGCGGCCGCCGAGGAAGCCGCGCTCCGCCGGCGGCAGGAAGTCGCAGACGGCGAAGAGATCGGCCTCCGGCCAGATTGCCAGGAATTGTTCCAGTACGCGCTCGGATCCGGCGTAGCTGTCCAGCCATTCATGGACCAATGCGACCTTCATGACGCATTCCCGGGCAGCAGTGCCACCAGCCGTTCCGCCGCGGCCCGCCAGGAGAACCGCTTGGCGCGGGCCAGGCCACGGGTTCGCAGCGTCCCGGCCAGCCCGGCTTCGTCCAGCAGGCGGGCCAAGGCGTCCGGCAGGCGGCGGGGGCCGTCGTTGTCGAACCACAGCGCCGCATCGCCGCAGACCTCGGGCACCGCAGCGGCATCGGCCGCGATGACCGGGCAGCCGCAGGTCATCGCCTCCAGCGGCGGCAGCCCGAAGCCTTCGTAGCGGGAGGGAAAGACCAGGCAGAAGGCGGCCTCGTACAAGGCCCGCAACTCCGCATCGCTCACCCGGCCGAGCGGCACCACCGCCTGGCCGGCAGGGTCGCCGCCCTGGCGGAAGACCGCCGCATCCGTCGCCCCCGCCACTGCCAGCACCAAGCCCCGCGAGGCCAGCATCGCCTGGGCCTCGGCGAGCCCAGCGAGACCCTTGTGCGCGGCCTTGGTCCCGACGACGAGGGCGAATCGCCCCGGTACCAGCCCATGCCGGGCCAGCACGGCGGTATCGGCGGCCTCCCGCAGGATATGCTCGCCGCCCTCGTGCACCACGCCGATCCTTTCCGGCGCGATGCGGATATTCGCCGCGATCCGCTGGCGGGAAAATTCGGAAACCGTCAGCAGCCGCGTCCCGGCCCGGGGCAGCGCCCAATGCAGGCTGCGGTACCAGGCCTTGAATGCTGTCGAGTAGCTCTCCGGCGTGTCGAAGGCGCCGGCATCATGGATCACCACGGCCTGCGGACGGCCCGGGGCCAAGGGTGCGGTATTGCCGAGGTTGACCAGCACGTGGCGGCGGGCGCGGCTGGGCAATTCGAGCTGCTCCCAGGCCTGCCCGCGCAACCGCCCGAAAGCCTCCTCCGCCAGATGGGTGAAGGGGGAGGGCGGTCCGCCCGCCGGACGCAACAGGCAGGCGCCGGGCAAGCGGCCCTCCGCCGCCATGGCGTCCAGCGCATGGGTAATCTCGGTGGCGAAGCGCTGCACGCCGGTGACGCGCTGCGTCAGGAAGCGGCCGTTGATGGCAATGGGGGTCATGGGGCCTTCGGCCGCAGCAACAGGACTGGGTTGCGAATCATGCTGCCGATCTGGCCACGCTCCACCGGGTCCAGGGTGCGGAAGGCCGCCAGCAGAAAGACGCTGAGGCCCAGCGTCCCGGTCGCCACGAGGCTCGGCAGCCCGAGCATCGGCAGCAGCAGCAGCAGGCCGGCACCGCCCGCCAGCAGCGGCAGCGCCAGCCGCCGTGCCGCCGCCGCCCCCGGCGGATAAAGCCGCGCCACCAGCCAGAGCTTGCCGGCGCAATCCGTCGCCGCCCGTAGGGTCCAGGCGATGGCTGCGCCCTCGATCCCGATCAGGCGGATGAGGAGCACCGCCAGCGGGATGAAGACCAGCGCCTGCAGCAAGGAGAATTTCGCCGTCGCATCGGGCCGGCCGATGGCATCGATCAGGGAACTCGGCGCGAAGGCGACGCAGCTGAAGAAGATGCCGCAACCGAGCCATTGGAGCACGCGGCCGCTGCCCTCGGCGAAGCCCTGGCCGAGCCACAGCCACAGGATTTCCCGCGCGCCACCCACCAGCACCAGGCAGGCCGGCAGCACCAGCAGCATCACCAGAAGCCCGCCCCGCCGCAGCAGCGCCGCGGTCGGCGCCGGTGCGGTGACGAAGGAGGAGGCGAAGGCCGGCAGCAGGGTCTGCGCCACCGCGACCGGCAGGATCCAGACCCGCATCACCAGGTCCAGCGGCGTCGCATAGAAGGCCACCGCCGAAAGGGTGAGGATCGCGCCGATCAGGAAGCGGTCGGCATAAAGCAGCGCCTGGGTCAGCAGGCCGGAGAAGGTCATCCAGCCGCCCAGCCGCAGCAGCGGTACCACCAGCGCCAGCCGCGGCCAGCGCAGCCCGAGCCCCGGCAGCAGCGGCCGCACCAGCCAGATATAGGAGAGGGTATTCGCCAGCCGGCAGGCGACCAGCGCCAGCATCACCCCGATCAGGCTGTCCCAGACCAGCAGCACCAGCACCGGGCCCAGGTAGTAGAACAGGTTGACCGGAATGGTGACGAGATTGGCCGCGCGGAATTTCTGATAGGCCGCCAGCACGCCCCAGAGTGCCGCATTCAGCACTACCAGCGGCGCCGCCGCAGCCAGCACCCGCATGGCGCCGATCGCCTGGTCGCGCAGCCCGGGCGGGACCTGCAGGATGCGGTCCACCAGCACCGGGACAAAGATCCATAGTCCGACGGCGACCAGGATGCTGATGCCGAGCAGGGCACCGATCGCCGCCTCGACCAGCTCGGTCGCATCGGCGTTCTGCCCGGTGCCGATCCGCTCGGACAGCGCCCGGGTCAGCGCCTGGCCGACGCCGAAGTCGAAGACCCCGAAGACGCCGACCATCGCCAGCGCCAGGGTGAACAAGCCCCAGCGGTCGAGTCCGAGCTGATGGATGAGGATGGGGGTGAGAACCAGGGCGAGCAGCAGCGGCAGGCCGCGGCCGAGCCCATTCCACACGACACCCGCGACCATGGTACGGCCGCGGGTGCGGGATTCTGCCGGATTGGCCATGATGTCCTTTGAGCCCGTCCGCGGCGCCGTGCCAGCGCCGCGGCCCAGGGTCAAGTGGTGGTCGGATTCCGAACTCAGTAGGCGCCGCGGCGCAGCAGCACCGCCGCCGGGGTCCGCAACAGGATCCGCAGGTCGGCCATCAGCGAGGGGTTGGTCGCGTAGCGGACATCGAGCGCCACGCGGGTATCGTAGCTGGTGCTCGATCGGCCGCTGACCTGCCAGAGGCCGGTGATGCCGGGGCGGACAGAAAGATAGTGCTCGGCCGCCGCGCCGTAATGCGCCGCCAGCTCCGCGGCAATCACCGGCCGCGGGCCGACCAGGCTCATCTCGCCGCGCAGCACGTTGATCAGCTGTGGCAGCTCGTCGAGGCTGCTGGCGCGCAGGAAGCGGCCGATCCAGGTGATGCGGGGATCATGCCGCAGCTTGCGGGTCGCATCCCATTCGGCCCGCGCCTCAGGGTCATGCGCCAGCAGGGCCTCCAGCCGGGCGGCGCTATCCGTCACCATGGAGCGGAACTTGAGGCAGCCGAAGCGCCGGCCACCGCGACCCACTCGCTCATGCGCGAAGAAGGCGGGGCCGCCATCCATCCGCACCAGCAGCGTGAGCAGCAGGAAGACCGGCAGGGTCATCAGCAGCAGGCTGCCGGCGCCGGCGATATCCAGTGCCCGCTTGAGGGCGGGCTGGGACGTGCGTGCGAGTTGCGGCCTGGCCGGGATCGCCAGCGTGCCAGCGGGGCCGCGTTGATCGAGCAGACCCTGGTAGGACTCAACGCCAAACATGGACGACCTCGACCGATCAAGGGTGCCGGCGCCGGGAAATCGGGACGCCGAATGGTCTGATCCCCGGAGGCGCTATTCGGTCACCGACCGTTTCCCGCCTACTGGGACACTGGAATGATGCGGGAGAGGTCGCGCGGGATTGCGACGTGGTTGCGGCCGGATTGTGGCAGCGCACAATTCCCCAAGCGGAAGCGGGCCTTTGGCCGTGATCTCACGAAGGGGTGATAGGGCCGATTTCAGGCTGCGGTACCCAGGCTGACCTGTCACCAATGAGGCGGTTGAGTAGGTCGCAGCCAATGAACCATGTGCTGGAGATACGACGGGGAGGGTGGCGCGAACAGCCTGGTGCCGCCCCGGGCGGTATCGTGCTGGCCGTCCTGATCTCGACTCTGTTCTGGACTATTTGCCTCAGGGTCGCACTGACAGGCTGACCCCGCGGTTAGTTGGTCGGTGTCTGTACCCGAATATGGATCCGGCCATTGCCGTGATTGAGCGGGCGCGGCACCACCGCACTGATATGGGCGCGAAGGGCCGGTGTTCCGATCTGCAGAAGATCGTCCAGGGCCTCGCGCTCCGCCGGCGGCAACCGGCCAAGCCGTATGCCAGTCGCGGACCAAGCCTCGATGTCGCGGCCACCCCGCAGGATACGCAATTCGACCGCATCACCGACCCGAGGCGCCAATTGCCCAGGGGCCGGATCGGCAGAATCAGTCAGGTAAGTCAGCATGTCGGACTCGGTGCCGACCGGCGCAGGGTACACGATGGTTTCCTTCCTCAGCGTGGCAGCCCAATGCGGGAAGGACGCCTAGCGATCCATCGCAGTGAGATGACACTCCAGCGAACGAAGGAATACCGGTCCTCGAGTTGTAGAAACGTGAATGCCGGAGGCGCGATCGAATCGTTTTAGTCGCGCCAAACGTCATTACGCGATTGGTTGGTCCAGCGTTTCCAGCACCATATCCGCCAGGGCGAGGGACGCGGTGAGCCCTGGGCTCTCGATCCCGAACATATTGACCAAGCCGGGTACCCCATGCGTGGCCGGGCCCTGGATGGTGAAATCCTGGCCGGGCGCGCCTTTCGGGACGATCTTCGGCCGGATGCCGGAATAGCCCGGCGCCAGGGCACCATCCTTGAGGTCAGGCCAATAGCGGCGGATGGCGGCGTAGAAGCTGTCGCCGCGGCGGGGGTCGACCTCGTAGTCGAGGCTATCCACCCATTCCACATCGGGGCCGAAACGCGCCTGGCCGCCCAGATCGATGGTCAGGTGGGTGCCGAGACCGCCTGGCACCGGTACCGGATAGATCAGCCGGGAAAAAGGGTTCTTGCCGGTGAGACTGAAGTAATTGCCCTTGGCGTAATAGGCCGTGGGAATCAGTTGGCTGGGCATTCCCACCAGCCCACGCGCCAATTTTGGCGCATGCAGACCCGCTGAATTGATGAAGCTGCGGCAGCGGAGCGCCATCGGGTCATCGCCGCCGACCTGGATCTCGATGCCGGCCTCGGTCACCCGCCCACCGGTGACCGGCGCGTGAAAGACGAAGATCGCGCCGGCATTCTCGGCATCGCCCTGCAGGCTCAGCATATAGGCGTGGCTGTCGATGATCCCGGTGGAGGGCGAGAGCAGCGCCGCGGTGCAGGCCAAAGCGGGTTCCAGCGCCAATGCCTCCTCCCGCGACAGCAGCCGCAGGTCTGGCACGCCATTGGCCGCGGCCCGAGCCTGGATGGAGGTCAGGCGTTCCGCTTCCTCGGCATCCGTTGCCACGATCAGCTTCCCGCAATTCGCATGCGGCAGGCTGCGCTCCCCGCAATAAGCATAGAGCATCTGCTTGCCGGCGACGCAGGCGCGCGCCATCAGGCTGCCGGCGGGGTAGTAGATGCCGGCATGGATCACCTCAGAGTTGCGGGAGGAGGTCTCGGTGCCGATGCCTTCGGCGGCATCCAGCACGAGAACCTCGCGCCCGGCCAGGGCCAGGGCGCGGGCGACGGCAAGGCCGACAACCCCGGCGCCGGCGACGACACAATCGAATTCTTCCATCGGGCCCCTCAGGCAGGAACCGGGGCGAAGGGCTTCGCCCCGAACGCCTCGGCTATTTTTGGCAGGTAAGCGTTCAGCGGCCTTTGAAAACCGGCTTGCGCTTCTCCTTGAAGGCCATCAGGCCTTCTTTGATGTCCTCGCTGTCCTTAGCGACCTTCATCCGGGCCTCGAGGGCCGGAACGTCCAGCGCCTGATGGCCGATCTCGTTGATCGCCCGCTTGGCGCCCTGCACCGCCAGCGGCGCCAACTCGCCGAGGCGCGCCGCAATGGCATCGATCCGGGTATCGAGCTGGTCGGGTGTCACCAGATCGGTCAGGTAACCGATCCGCAGCAGATCCTCGGAGGATTGCTGCTCGGCGAGCATGAACAGCCGCTTGGCCTCGTTGAAGCCAAGGCGGGAGACGTACCGTCGCAGGCCGCTTTCATAATAATGCACGCCGATCCGCGCCGCCGGCATGAACATCACGGTTGCCGGGGTCACGCCGACGCGGAAATCACAGGCCAGCGCCATATCCGTGCTGCCGCCATAGACCCCGCCATGCAGCCGGGCGATGGTCGGTATCTTGAGCATTTCCAGTCGGTTGACGAAATCCTCGAAGGTCGCGCCCGGCGCGTCCTGGATGCCGCCCTGCACCGCCTGCTGCGCCATGTTCCCCAGATGCGCCCCCGCCGAGAAGGCCTTGCCGGTGGAGGCAATGACCAGGACCCGCACCGCCGGATCGGCCTCGACCTCGCCCAGGATGCGCAGGATTTCGACGATGTCCTCCGGCTGTACCCGGTTCATCACCAGCGGCCGGTTCAGATGCAGCGTGGCACGGCTCCCGGAAATGCTCAGGGTCGGCCGGCTGCCTTCATCCGTTGTCTTGGCATCCGTGGTCTTGGCGGCGGCGCTCATGATTTCCTCCCGGGTCTTGCGGCTTTGTGCCCAGGCGCGGCGGCGGCGGCAAGGGTGCTGGCGGCAAGGGAACTAGCGCCTGGGCCCGGCCGGATGCACCATTGGCCCAACCGACCAGCCAGCCAATGAGGGACGCAGCACCATGGCCGACCTGCCGCAGCATGTGGATATCTTTGAGGAAGGCCCGCGTGAGGGCTTCCAGATCGAACCCGGACCGATCCCGACCGTCGACAAGATCGCCCTGATCGAGGCCCTGGCCGAGACCGGCCTTCGCCACATCCAGATCTGTTCCTTCGTGAATCCGCGCCTGGTGCCTGGCTGGGCCGATGCTGAGGCGGTGGCGGCAGGCTTCCGGCCGAAGGAGGGTGTCCACTACGCCGCGCTTTGGTTCAACGAGAATGGGCTGAACCGGGCCCTGGCCTTTGCCGGGAAGCTGAGCATCGGCGGCTCCATCTCGCTCGCCGCCTCCAATGCCTTCTCCATCAAGAACCTCAACCGTGGCCATGCCGAGAACCTGGAGGCGATGCGCAAGCAAACCGCGGCGCATCAGAAAAATGGGGTCAAGGTGACCCGGGTCGGCGTGATGGCCGCCTTCGGTTGTAACTATCAAGGCGACATCGCGCCGGAGTTGGTGGTGCAGACCGTGGCGGATGGCCTGGCGGTCGCTGCCGAGTTCGGCGAGACCATCACCGATGTCTCGCTGGCCGATACCATGGGCTGGGCGACGCCGATCCGGATCGAGCGTGGCGTGGCCGCGGTACGGGAGCGCTGGCCGGCATTGCGCATCGGCCTTCATCTGCACGATACGCGCGGCCTCGCGGTGGCCAATGCCCATGCCGGGCTGCGGCTGGGGGTGACCAAATTCGACAGTACCGTCGGTGGCCTCGGCGGTTGCCCCTTCGCCGGGCAGAAGGGGGCGGCCGGCAATATCGCCACGGAGGAACTGGCATTGCTCTGCGAGGAGATGGGCATCGATACCGGCATCGACCTCGACGCACTGATCGAGGTGGGGCGGCTGGCCGAGCGCATAGTCGGCCACCAGCTCCCGAGCGAACTGCTGCGGGCCGGCAGCCTGGACGCCTTCCGTCGGAAGGCCGCATGAGCAATCCGCAGCCTCTCAAGGGCCTCAAGGTCCTCGAATTCTCCCATACCATCATGGGCCCCTGTGCCGGGCTGGTCCTGGCCGACCTCGGCGCCGATGTGGTGAAGGTCGAGCCCGCCCCGGCCGGTGATCATACCCGTCGGCTGCCCGGCTTCGCCGCCGGCTTCTTCGCTGCCTTCAACCGCAACAAGCGGAGCCTGGCATTGGATCTGAAAAGCCCGGAGGGCCGTGCTGCCTCGCATCGGCTTGTGGCCCAGGCTGATGTCGTGCTGGAGAATTACGGACCCGGCACCATGGAACGGCTGGGTTGCGGCTGGGAGGATCTGAAGGCCGTCAATCCGCGGCTGGTCTACCTCGCCCTGAAGGGCTTTCTGGCCGGTCCCTATGAGCATCGTCCGGCGCTGGACGAGGTGGTGCAGTTCCAGTCCGGCCTCGCCTACATGACCGGGCCGCCGGGCCGGCCACTGCGGGCCGGTGCCTCGATCATCGATATTCTCGGCGCCGTCTTCGGCGTGGTCGCGGTACAGGCGGCGCTGCGGGAACGCGACCAGACCGGGCAGGGGCAGCGCGTCAGCGGCGCCCTGTTCGAAAGCGCGGTCTTCCTGATGGGCAGCCACATGGCAGGGCTCGCCGCCACCGGCGAACCGCCACCACCCATGCCGGCCCGCCGCGGTGCCTGGGGCATCTATGACGCCTTCCCCACAGCCGGCGACGGCCAGCTGTTCGTCGGCGTCACCAGCGATCAGCAATGGCTGCGCTTCACCGAGGCCTTCGGCCTGACGGAACTCGCGGCCGATGCACGCCTCGCCACCAATGCCCAGCGCAGCCGGGAGCGGTCCTGGCTGATCCCGGCCCTGCAGGAGGTCTTCCTTCATTATCCGCAGGAGGAGGTGGCACGGCGATGCGAAGCTGCCGGCATTTCCTGGGCCCCGGTCGGCAAACCGGCTGATCTGTTCGAGGACCCGCATCTCCTTGCTGGCGGCGGCCTGCTGCAGACCGCCATCTCGGCGCTGGGCGGTGGGGGCGCGCTATTCGGTCTGCCCGCCTTGCCGGTGGAATTCGGCGAGGAGCGCAGCCGCGCCGGCCTTAGCCGCCAGCCGCCCCGCATGGGAGAGCATAACGGCGAGGTGCTGGCCGAGGCGGGTTTCGCGGCCCATGAGATCACCATCCTGGCGGCGTCCGGGGTGATCGTCGCCGCCCCACTCGCCGCCGCTTCGGCCTGACCGAGCCATCTGTCCGTCCCGAGGGAGGCTAAGCCTCCCTCGGGTCTCGTTCAGGTTGCTTCGGCTTCCAGCACGAAAAGCAATACCGAGCGTCCGGTGACGCCATAGGTATCGCCGAAGCTGAAGACCTCCTCCTCGCCCTCGGGCTGATTGGTATCGATCAGCCGCTTCCAGCCCTGGCCCGCCGGGCTCGGCGGCAGGGTGAAGCCTACCAGGTCGTGGTAGGAATTCAGCACCAGCAGCAGGGTCGCGTCGCTGCCCCGCTGGCGGATGCCGGTGGTCTGCGCCCGCCCGTCCATCAGCATCCCGAAGCAGCGGGTGGTCTCATCCTCCCAGTCGCTCGGCTGCATCTCGGAGCCATTGGCGTTGATCCAGGTGACATCCTTGACGTCCAGTTCCTCGTTATAGGCCCCGGTGAGGAAGCGGCTGCGGCGCAGGATGGGATAGCTGCGGCGCAGCGTGGTCAGGCGCTGGACAAAATCGATCAGCCCCTGGCCTTCCTCCTTGATGTCCCAGTTCAGCCAGCTGATCTCATCGTCCTGGCAATAGGCGTTGTTGTTGCCGCCCTGAGTGCGGCCGAACTCGTCGCCGGCCAGCAGCATCGGCGTGCCCTGGGACAGCAGCAGCGTCGCCAGCATGTTGCGCATCTGCCGTTGGCGCAGCTCGTTGATGGCGGGGTCGTCGGTCTCGCCCTCGACACCGCAGTTCCAGGACCGGTTGTGCGAATGGCCGTCGTTGTTGTTCTCGCCATTCGCCTCGTTGTGCTTCTCGTTGTAGGTGACGTTGTCCTTCAGCGTGAAGCCGTCATGGGCGGTGATGAAGTTGACGCAGGCCCAGGGCCGGCGGCCCTGATGCGCGAACATGTCGGCCGAGGCGCAAAGCCGCGGCGCCAGCGCGGCCGCCGAGGCCTCGCCGCGCCAGAAGTCGCGCACGGTGTCGCGGTAGCGGTCGTTCCACTCCGCCCAGCCCGGCGGGAAGCCGCCGACCTGATAGCCGCCGGGGCCGCAATCCCAGGGCTCGGCCACCAGCTTCACCGTGTTCAGCACCGGGTCCTGGCTACAGGCCTTGAGGAAGCCGGACTGGTTGTCGAAGCCATTCGGCTCGCGCGCCAGGATGGTGCCCAGGTCGAAGCGGAAGCCATCGACATGCGTTTCCTGCACCCAGTAGCGCAGGCTGTCCGTCACCATCTGGATGACGCGGGGATGCGAGAGGTTGACCGTATTCCCGGTGCCGGTGTCGTTGATGTAGTAGCGCGGGTTGTCCGGCATCAGCCGGTAGTAGCTGGCATTGTCGATGCCCTTGAAGGACAGGGTCGCGCCGCGCTCGTTGCCCTCGGCGGTGTGGTTGTAGACCACGTCGAGGATCACCTCGAGACCCGCATCGTGGAAGCGGGCCACCATTTCCTTGAACTCGCGCAGGGTCTGCTCGCGTTCCCAGGCGTAGCGCGGATCGGGGGCGAAGAAGCCGATGCTGTTGTAGCCCCAGTAATTCCGCATCCCCTTGTCTTGCAGGTAGTCGTCGTCGATGAAGCTATGCACCGGAAGCAGTTCGACCGAAGTGACGCCGATCGACTTGATGTGCTCCAGCACCTCCTTGGTGAAGCCGGCATAGGTGCCGCGCAGCTTCTCCGGCACCTTGGGGTGCAGCTTGGTGAAGCCCTTTACGTGGGTCTCGTAGAAGACCGTCCGATCCCAGGGGACCGGCTTGCGGTTCGGCTCGCCATTCCAGTTGAAGTCCGGATCGACCACGACGCATTTCGGCATGAACTTGGCGCTGTCGCGCTCGTCGTAGGACAGGTCCTCATCGGCATGGCCGATCGTATAGCCAAATAGGGCGGGGTCCCACTTCAGCTCGCCGGTATGGCCACGGGCATAGGGGTCCAGCAGCAGCTTGTTGGGATTGAAGCGATGCCCGGCATCGGGGGCATAGGGGCCATGGACCCGATAGCCATAGACCTGGCCAGGGCCCAGGTCCGGTAGCCAGCCATGGAAGATCTGGTCGGTGTATTCGGGCAGTTCGATCCGCTCCAGCTCGGTCTGGCCCTTGGCATCGAAGAGGCAGACTTCGACCTTGGTGGCATTGGCGGAAAACAGGGAGAAGTTGACGCCTTTACCATCCCAGCTTGCGCCTCGTGGGTGGGGCAGGCCTTCGCGGATACGGCTTTTGGGAATGGCGGCCACCGATGGTGTCTCCTGGCGTCGGGAATTGCGCGAAGGCAACGGACAGGGCCGCTCGCGGTTTCGCTGCGATGCGAAATCTGCTGCAGCCCGGTCTTGCCGGGCTAGGGCGGCGTCAGATGTTGCCCTGTTCCTCGACCGGCACCGCCTCGTCCGGCTTGTGCAACAAGGCGGTGCATTCCCGCTTCAGGATGCCGCCCTCCAGGCTGATGTCGTCCCGGAAGGCATCGACGACGAAATCGATGGTGTCGAGCTGGTGGCCCTCGAAATACATGTGGTGCACGTCGTCCCGCCCGGCGCCATAGACGATGCGGCCGATCTTCCCCCAGATCGAGGCCATCGAGCACATGCCGCAGGGTTGCAAGGTCGAATAGAGCGTCGCGCCGCGGAACTCGGAGGTGCCGAGCCGTTTTCCCGCCCGGCGCATGGCCACCATTTCGGCATGGGCGGTGGGGTCGTGCAGGATATCCACCTCGTTATGCGCCTCGCCAATGATCTCACCATCCTGGACGATGACGCAGCCGATCGGCGAGGCGCCCTCGGTACGCCCCCCGGTCTCGGCCAGGGCGATGGCGCGGTGCATGAATTCTTCGTCCTGGGTCATCGGCATGTCCTCGGCGCGTCGACCGGCAACTCGATCGGACGTGGCGAGGTGCAACACGGGAGCCGGGCAGGCGGTTGCAGCACGGCAGCAATGCCTCAGCGCGCGCTTCGCCAGGCGATGATCGCGCCCAGTCCCGGCAGCAGTGCCAGCAGCCCGAAGGCGATGGCATAGGAATGCATCAGGGTCACAGCGAAGCCGAACAAGGATGGCCCCACCACCACCCCGGCGAAGGCCACCGCCAGCACGCCGCCCGCCGCATCGCCAGCCTTACCTGGTGCTGCCAGCCGCGCCGCCTCCGCTAGGAGCAACCCGTTCCAGCCGGCCGCGCAGGTGCCGAGCAGGCAGAGCAGGACCACCAGCGGCCCATCCGGCCCGGCCAGGGCCAGCGGTAGCAAGGCCCCACCCAGGCAGGTGGCGATGCCGATGGCTGCCAGGGTCTTCATCCCCGAGCGCCACCAGTCCGCGACGATGCCCCAGGCGATGCGGGCGCCGATCCCGACCCCCTGACTGACCGCCGCGACCAGCCCCGCGGCAACCGGCGCCCAGCCTGCCTCTTCGACGAGCATGGAGACGGTGTAGGAGCCGAGCGCGAGCTGGAAGCCGGAAAATGCCGCGGAAATCAGCGCCAGCCCGGCCAACCCCGGCTGCGTCTGCAACGCGACGAGGCCGCCGGAGGAGCCGCGCCGGATCGGATAGCCAGGCTGCCGATCCGCATCCCAATGCCGGCGGAAGACGCCCATGCCGAGCGCCGCCGCGAGCAGCACCAGCCCGACCGCCACGACCGCCACCCGCCAGCCGAGCCAGAGCGCCGCCCCCGGCAATAGCGCTCCCGCCAGCGCCCCGCCGATCGGCACGCCGGTCTGCTTGATGGCGAAGACGCGGTTGTGCTTTGCCGGGGAGGCCAGTCGCGCCAGCACCTGGGAGGCGGCGGGGTTGGTCAGCCCGTAGCCCAGGCCAATGAGGAAGGAGGCCAGTACGGCGCCGACGAGGCCCGAGGGCATCAGCAGGCAGGCGGTTCCACCCGCCGCCAAGGCCAGCTGGGTGCAGGCGGCCGGCCCCAGCCGCCGCAATACCCCAGCCGAGAGCAGGGAGGTGAATGAGGCCGCCAGGTAGGTGCAAGCCACCTGCCAGCCGACCCAGTGTGGTTGCGCGCCCAAGTCACGCGCGGCGAAGGGCGCCAGGACCGGCAGGACGAATACCGCCAGGGTGGCGAGCGACTGCGCCCCGGTGGTCGCCGCCAGCGCCGCCCCCAGCCTGCCAAGCCCTTTCAAGCCAGCCGGCGCAGGTAGTCCGCGGAGAGCTGGCTCAGGTCGGTGATGCCCAGCATGGCCATGTTCCGGTGGATTTCCTCCCAGAGCAGGGTGATGGCATGGCGCACCCCCGCTTCCCCACCGACCGCCGCAGCATAAAGGAAGGGCCGCCCGACGAAGACAAAGTTGGCGCCGAGCGCCAAAGCCTTGAGCACATCCGTGCCACGCCGGATGCCGCAATCCAGGATCACCGCCATGTCGCCGGCCACTGCAGCGATCTCCGGCAGCACCCGAAGCGGCGCGATGGTGCCATCCAACTGCCGGCCGCCATGGTTCGAGACGATGACCCCGTCGGCACCGCAATCCCGGGCGATCCGCGCATCCTCGGCCGAGAGCAGGCCCTTCACCAGCAGATGGCCGGGCCAGCGCGCCCGGATCAGCGCCAGATGCTCCCAGGAAAGCCCGTCCCGCCGGCCGATCTTGCGGATCAGGTTGGCCGAGAGCACCGGCGGGCCGCGGGTCGCATCCATGTTCTCGAAATGCGGCATGCCATGGTTCTTCAGGGTCCGCAGCGCGGTGCCCAGCAACCAGCGCGGATGGCTGATGCCTTCCCAGGCCAGCCGCAGATTGGGCCGCAGCGGCAGGCTATAGCCGTTGCGGACGTTGTTCTCCCGGTTGGCGGAAACCGGCACGTCGGCGGTCAGCACGAAGGTGTCGTAGCCCGCCGCGGCCACCCGGTCGACCAGCGCCTCGATCCGTTGCGGCTCGCCGGGCAGATAGGCCTGGTACCAGGCGGTTGGTCCTTCGGCTCTCACCTCCTCCAACCGGATGAGGGAGGAGGCGCTGAGGATCATCGGGATCCCGGCCGCCGCCGCCGCCCGGGCGAAGACTAGGTCGCCGCGATAGGCCGAGAGCGCCGAGGCCCCCATGGGTGCGATGCCGAAAGGTGCCGCGTAGCGCCGGCCCAGTAATTCCGTCCCGGTCTGGCGCTGGCTGACATCGGCCAGCACGCGCGGGACGAAGCCCAGTTCCTGGAAGGCGGCCCGGTTGTCGCGGAGCGCCGCGTCGGTTTCCGCCGCGCCGGAGACAAAGCCATAGAGCATCCGCGGCAGGTGCCGCTTCGCCGCTGCCTCGAAGTCGTCCAAGGAGAGGAAGCGTTGCAGCCGGGCCGGTACGGCGGGGGCCGTGCGGGCCTCGGCCATGGTCGGGCCCGGCACGGTGGGGGCCGAGTCCCCCGGAACTTCGCCATCCGGCGGCATGCTCGTTTCCTCTTCCCACAGCGCAGATGCCCAGCGTCGGGCGAAAGCGCCGATGGGTCAACGCATCCCAGTCATGGCGGGAGGTCAGTCGGCATAATCGAAGACCACACGGGTCACCGCGATCGAGAGGACGCGGGCATCGCCGCTGACCCCATCCTCGGCCGGGCTGCCCCCCGCCAGGGCCTGCAGCCGAAGCAGGCGGCAGGGAGCAGCACCACCGGGTGGCGTGATCCGCAGCCGGTAGTGGTGCGCCGCCTGCGGTTCCACCGCGACCAGGCAAGGCTTCGCGTCGAAGCCGGCCTCGATCAGGGGGGCTGGTGCGCCATAGAGATGGGCAATCTCCAGCAGCACGCCGGCGACGGGGCGCAGCGGCGCCGGGTTCCGCAGCAGCCCTTGCAAGGTCATCCAGCGGAAGCCGCCGCCGGCATCCTCCTCCGCGCCATGCCAGCCCAGGTCAAATCCAGCATCTCGCGCTGTCAGCACGGCCTGAGCGCCCAACGCAGGCACGTCGGACAGTACCGGCTCTGGGCTGGTCGCGGTGGCGATCAGGGCGCGCAGCGCCGCCGCCGATCCCTCGGGCGACGTCAGCCGGTCCAGCAGCAGGCTGGCTGCCGCATCGATGAAGGCGTCGATCCTGTCCTGCTGCTGCTCGAACCGCCGGTCGAAGCTGGCCTGCAAGGTCGCCAGTGCGGTCTCACCGGCCTGCTCCAGCCGCTGCAGCCGCGCCTCCAGCACCGCCATGCCATCCTGGCCGGGTAGGGCAGGGGCCCAGGCGAAGCGGGCCAGGGGTGCCTCCAGTCCCGGCATGTGCAAGGCGATGCGCAGCCCATTGCCGGTCAGGTCCGTTGCCTCCAGCGCCAGCGCGAAGCGGAAGGCGCAGCCGCCCTCGGCCAGCGGCACCGGTGCCTCCACCTGCACCGCGCGCGCCAGGGTGCCGTTGATGACCGCATGCAGCACCGGCCGCAGCAGGCCGTTGCGCCGCTCGATCCCGGTGCCGCGCAGCATCCCGTGGTCGAGCCGCAGATCCTCCAGCACCGGCATGGCCGGACCCAGCAGCGCCAGCGCCACCTCCGGTCCGGTGATGGTCCAGGGGGCAGCCAGTTCTGGCCCCTCCGATGCGGTGGCCAGCCGGATCAGCGCCGGCAGCGGTACGCAGGGGAGGCGGTCGATTGGCAGGTCCAGCATCGCTTCCGCGGCGATACCCTGGCCGAGCGCCAGGTGCCCGACCTCGATGCCGCGGCACCAGGCGTGCAACACCGCACCTGGGGCGCAATCCCGCAATGCGCGCAGCCGGAGCCCGGACGGCCCTGCACCGACCACCAGGAGGGGAAACGCAGTTTGAGCGGGGCCTTCCATCGGCCTCGGCGCTAGCATGCTTGGCGTTCCGGCGTGAAGAGCCGAGATTGCCGGCATGGAGTCCTGCCTGCCATCCCTGCTGCTGATGAGCCCGCTGCCGCCGGCGCGGAATGGCATCGCCGACTATGCTGCCGCCCTGGCCGGCGCCCTGGCGCCGCATTACCGCTGCACCATCGCCTGCGCGGATTGGCTGGCCGAGGCACCGCCCGGCATCCCTGTCGTCGATCCCGTCCTGGCGCACCGGCTGCCGGAGAGCGGGGGCCGCATCCTGCACCAGATCGGCAACAACCCCGACCACGGCTTCGTCCTGCGGGCGCTGCGGCACTTGCCCGGCGTCACCACCCTGCATGACCCTGGCCTGCTGCACCTGCACGAGTCGACCGGCGAGGCGCCAGCGACCATCCTCGCCGGCATGCGCCATGCGGCGCCCCGCCTGGCCGCGACCTATGCCGCGCAGTTGCACGATTCCAGCTTCTCGACCCGGGCCAACCACCTGCTGTTCGACATCGCGGGGGAGGTCCTGGCGCGGTCCCGCGCCGTCGTCGTGCATTCGCGCTTCGCGTTGCAAAGGCTGCGGCTGACCCATGGCGAGGTGGCGACCGCGCATGTCGTCGTCATTCCCCATCCGATCCCGGCGGAGGCCCCGCCCGATCGGGCTGCCGCCCGCGCCAGGCTTGGCATTCCCGAGAGTGACTTCCTGGTGGTGACCGCCGGCTTCGCCGCGCGCGCCAAGCGGCTGGACTGGCTGCTCGCGGCGCTGGAGGGGCTGCCGGATATCCGCTGGATCCACGCCGGCGGCATCGATCCAGGCCAGGCCGCCGCCATCGCCGCCCGCGCCACCGTCACCGGCCATCTGGACGCGGTACGCTTCGCCGACCATATCGCCGCCGCCGATGTGCTGGTGAACCTGCGTTTTCCTTCGGGTGGCGAGAGCTCGGGCCCGCTCGCCCGCGGCTTGGCGGCCGGAGTCTGCTGCATCGTCTCCGATACCGGCGCCTATGCCGAATTGCCGCGCGATGCGGTCATCCATCTGCCCCTGGCAGACACCATCGGGAGGCTCGCCGCGACCTTGGCCGGGCTGCGCGACGATCCAGGGCAGGCCGCCATGGTTGGGGCCGCCGGACAACGCCATGCCCGGACGGAGATGACGCTGGCCGCCGTGGCGCACCGCTACCGCGATGTCATCGAGGCCTCCTGCGGGCGGCCTGTCGCAGCCTTCGCCAGCCCGGTACCTGGCCCCTTGCTGCAGACAACCGCCGATCCAGCACGTGTCGCCGAGGCCCTCGCCGGGCGCAGCGGCGCTTGCCGCCTGCGGGTCGAGGTCGCCGACCTCGCCCTCCTGGCACGGCTGAGCCTGACGCCCGCCGGACTGCTGCCCGGCCTGCTGCCGCCCAGGGCGGCCATCCGCGGGCTGCGGGTCGAGCCCGATGGCTTGCTGCTGGACCTCGACCTGGCCGGTGCCGGATGAGCGCGATGCCCTTCCTGGCCCGGCTCCTGGCCCACGCCTTCCCGGGGCTCGTTTCGCGGGATCTTGGGCTGCCGGCCGGGCGGCTGCTGCCCTGGCTGCCTGGCGTCCGCGTCGGCCTATCCGGGCCGCTGGATCTGGGCGAGGCCGCCTTGTTGGGCTGCTTCCGCCAAGCAGGGCGCCCGCTGCTCGGGCTGGATCCTCTGGCCGATGCCTGCCCCGACCCGGCATGGGATGCCGCGCCGGAGCGGCTTGCCTGGCGGGAGGCGCCGGGCGACGGCGGGGACGCGACCCTGACGCTGATCCATGGCGGCCTCGGCGCGACGCCCGTACCGGCCGGGCAGGCGCAGCTCATGCTGCTGCTGGGCAATACGACCGCGCTGGAGCGTCATGCGCTGCTGCTGCCGCAAGTCCGGCTCGCGGAGGTGCTGGACCGGCTGGGGGTTGCCGCCGCGGCCCTGGCTGGACCGGGCTGGCAGCTTGGTGGCCGCCTCGTCTCGCCCCGTCTTGCCAGCCTTGTCGCCCAGTCGCCGAATGGTACGGCCGCCAGCGTGGTGCTGGATGCCGGCAGCCTGCCAAATGACCTGGCCCCGCCCGGCCTCCTGGTTGGCCTACCGAGGCTGCGTCTTCTCCTCGGCGCCTTGCCGCCGCGCCATTGGCAACTCCGTCTGGGCTTCACCGGTGCGGCGCCTGGGCCGGTCGCCTTCTTTGTCGATGGCCGGCGCCAGCCTGCCCGGCTCGATCGCGACAGTCGCCTCGTTGCCGAATTCACCACGGCCGACGGCAAAGCCGTCATTCTTGGTCTCGCCTGGCCCGACGGTGCACCGGCAGGGCTGCAGCTGGGCAGGCTGGAGATCAGCGGATGACCCAGCCACCCCGCCTCCTGGTTGTCTCCCCCATTGCCTCCCACCCGGCGGATCAGGGCAATGCCGCCCGCATCCAGGCCCTGGGCGCGGCGCTGATGGCGCGCGGCATCACCTGCGAATTCCTCTGCTTCGCCACGGAGGGGCTGGTCCCCAGCCAGCAGGCCGCCATGGCGGGTTTCTGGCACGCCCTGCATGTCGAAGCGGGGGTGGCGGTCGGCGAAGCCTCCCTGCCCGGATGCTGGGGTCTCGATGACTGGTGCCCGCCCGCACTGGCCGAGCGTGTCGCCGACCTGCACCGCGCCCGGCGCTACGACGCCGTGCTGGTGAATTACGTCTGGCTCTCCGCTGCCTTCGCCGGCCTCGATGGCGTGCTGCGCATCCTCGATACGCATGACCTCTTCGGCGGCCGCGACGCGGTGGCCAAGGCGCAGGGCATCGATCCCTCCTGGTTCTTCACCTCCCTCGCCGAGGAGCGCTGCGGCCTCGACCGTGCCGACCTCGTTCTCGGCATCCAGGCGGGGGAAGCCGCCGTGCTCCGTCAACGCTGCGGGCGGGAGGTCGCGGTACTCGGCCATATGCCACCGCTCCGCTTCCTCGGCGTCTCAGGAGCGACGCCGGCCATGCCCTTCGGCTATCTCGGCAGCGCCAATCCCTGGAATCTCGCCGCCGTCCGCGCCCTGGATCAGGCGCTTGGCGCCGCGCCGGAACTGCCCTGGCTGCTCGCCGGCCGCATCCTGCGTCGGCAGGATCTCGTTCTCGCTTCGCGTCCCCGGCTGCTCGCCCAGGTGCCGGAAGCCGCGGCCTTCTATGCGCAGGTTGATTGCGTGCTGAACCCCATGGCGGGCGGCACCGGCCTCAAGATCAAGACGGTGGAGGCGCTGGCCTTCGGCAATCCCGTGCTCGGCACCTGCGATGCCTTCGCCGGGCTGCCGGTGGAGCACCCTGGCCATGCCTGTGCCGATGTGACCGAGGTCGTGGCGCTGATGCGCGAATTCGCCGCCAGCGCCGCCTTCCGGCAGGAGCTGCGGCTCGCCTCCCGCCTGCTGGCCCTGCGCCAGGCCGCCGCGGTCACCGCGCAGCAGGATGTGCTGGTGGCACGGCTACGAGCCGCGGCGGCTTGACGCGAGCGCCGGGGCGGGGCGCAGTCGGGCCGGATCGGGTTGGAGGGGATGGCGGCATGGAAGGCTTCAGCTTACAGGAACGGCGTCCCTTTGCCGGCGGTCTGCCCTTCGGCGACACCGGCCCCTATGAACTGCTGCTCGGCCGCGCCCATTACGCGGTGGACCCCACCGCACCAGGCAATGCCCCCATCACCGACCTCGCCCTGGCGCCGCGCGATGCCGACGGGCTGGTCCGCTTCAGCGGCGACGTGCAGATTCTATGCCCGGCGGACCCCAGGCTCGGCAATCGCCGGCTGTTCTTCGACTGGGGCAACCGCGGCAACAAGCGTTGCCTGCAGTACTTCAACGATGCCCGCGGTTCGAATCTGCCGCTCACCGCCGAGCATGCCGGCAATGGCTTCCTGATGCGGCGCGGCTACAGCATCGTCTGGGGTGCCTGGCAGGGCGATCTGCTGCCGGGCAATGGCCGCGTGATCCTCGATGCGCCGGTCGCCACGCGGGACGGCGCCCCCGTCACCGGCCTGCACCGCGCCGAGTTCATCGGGCAGGAAGGCGTGAATACCTTCCCCCTTGGCGTCTATACCAGCACCTATAGCCATCCTGCCGTGGATGGTCCGGCCAGGCTCACCCGCCGCCGCTACCCCTGGTCGCCGCGGGAGGACGTCCCGGCCGCTGAGTGGCAATTCGGCCGCTACGAGGCGGGCATGGGCCTCGAGGTCTTCGGCCGCGATTCGATTGTCGCCGAGTCTCGCCAGCATCTGCATATGCCGGCCGGCTTCCTTCCCGGTTGGATCTACGAGCTGGTCTATACCGCCACGGCACCGCGTGTCCTGGGCCTCGGCCATGCCGCGGTCCGCGACCTGGTGAGCTGGTTTCGGCATGAGGCCGGCGCGGTCAACCCGCTGCGCGGCGGCATCGACAAGGCCTATGGCTGGGGCCGTAGCCAGACCGGCCGCGCCATCCGCGACTTCCTCTACGACGGCTTCAATGCCGATACCGCAGGCCGTCAGGTCTTCGAAGGGCTGATGCCGCATGTCGCCGGCGCTGGGCGGCTGTTCATCGGCCGCTTCGCCAATCTTACCGTCCCGGCCGGGCAGCAATACGAGGACCACGACAATGCCGCCGACGCCTTCCCCTTCAGCTACGCCGAGACCACCGATCACCTGACCGGCGCGACCGATGCCATCCTCAAGCGGCCCGCGACCGACCCGCTGGTGATGCATAGCCAGAGCGCGACGGAATATTGGCAGCGCCGTGGCAGCCTGGTGCATACGACGACGCGGGGCGAGGACCTGCCCCAGCCGGAGGCCGTCCGCATCTACCATTGGTGCAGCAGCCAGCATGCTGCCAATCCGCTGCTGACGAAGCCCGCCACCGGTCCCTTCCTCAATGCCGAGAATGTCGTCTGGACCAGCATGCTCTTCCGCGCCCTGCTGGATGCGATGGATGCCTGGGCCACGGCGGGTACGCCGCCGCCGCCTTCGGCCATGCCGCGCCGCGCCGATGGCACCGCGGCCGCCATGGACGAATGGCGCGGCCAATTCCCTGCCATCCCCGGCATCGCCACCCCGCGCGGCCCGAGCGACTTCCCGCTGTATGACTTCGGCCTGGAGGCCGGGGTGCAGAGCATCCTGCCGCCGCGCGTCGCCGATGCCGCCGGCTATGCGGTGCTGATCCCGGCGGTCGATGCCGATGGCAATGACCTCGGCGGCGTCCGGGCGCCGATGGTGACGGTGCCGCTGGCGACCTATACCGCTTGGAACCTGCGGGCCCGGGGCAATGCCGCCGGCGCGCTGCACGAATATACCGGCAGCACCATCCCCTTCGCTGAAACGGAGGAAGAACGCGCTGCGACTGGCGACCCGCGGCCTTCCATCCAGGCACGCTATGGCGACGCGGCCGGCTATGTCGCCGCCATCACCACGGCGGCGGAAGCACTGGTCGCCCAGCGCCTGATGCTGGCCGAGGACATTCCCCGCGTCGCCAAGGCGGCGGCGGGATGGCACGCACCGCGGCATGCGGTCGGGCTGGATTAGGCCGGGTGCCGCATCCGCTCCAGCACGGCCGCGCTGCGGCGGAACTGGTCCGGGCTGAGCCCGAGCGGGCGCTCATGCACGATGCGCGGCACGGCCTGCTGCTCGCGCTCCGAGCGCAAGGCCAGCAGGGCAGGGACCGCGCCGCAGGCCAGGAAGACCAGGTCGAGCAGCAGCCAGGTCGTGTCGAGGTTGGCCATGGGTCTCTCCATCCTTCGGGCGGCAGCCGGTGTGCCGCCCCTCTGATGTCGCCACTGTCGCCCCCGCCACCTGAACCGACGCTGAGCCCCTTGTTCAGCCTGGGTTCAGCTTCGCGGCCCGATCCTCGTCCCATGCGACGTTCCTTACTCACCCTGCTGTTCGCCACCAGCCTGGCCGCATCCGGCACCGCTGCCCGGGCCGACGACGACGATGACCACGACCGCGCCCGTGCCGCGGTCGAGGCCGGTGAGATCCGCCCCCTGACGCAACTGCTGGCCGAAGTCGAGAAGCGCTACATCGGCCAGGTCGTGGATACCGACCTCGACCGGGAGGACGGCCGCTGGGTCTATGAATTCAAGTTGCTGCCGCCTTCCGGCCGGATGTTCCGGGTCGAGGTGGATGCCGCGACCGGCACCATCCGCCGCACCCGCGGTCCGGTGCAGGAACGCCGCTGATGCGCGTCCTGGTCGCAGAGGACAGTCCGGATCTGGCGGCCCAGCTGCAGGCGGCGCTGGCGGAAGCGCATTTTACCGTGGATATCGCCCCGGACGGCGAGGAAGCACTCTTCCTCGGCGAGACCGAGCCCTATGACGCCGTGGTACTGGACCTCGGCCTGCCGCGGCTCGACGGGCTTTCGGTGCTGCGGCGCTGGCGTGCGGCTGGCCGGGCCATGCCGGTGTTGATCCTGACGGCGCGGGACAGTTGGACCGAGAAGGTCGCCGGGCTCGATGCCGGGGCGGATGACTACCTGGCCAAGCCTTTCGCCATGGCCGAGCTGCTGGCCCGGCTGCGGGCATTGGTGCGCCGCGCGCATGGCCGCGCCCAGGCCGAGATCGCGCTTGGCGATCTGCTGATCGACCCGGCCGCCGGCAGTGTCGCGTTGCGTGGCACGCCGGTGCGGCTGACCGGGCTGGAGTTCCGGCTTTTGGCCTACCTGGCGCATCGCCCCGGTCAGCTCGTTTCCAAGACCGAGCTGACCGAGCATCTTTATGCCCAGGATTTCGACCGCGATTCCAATACGCTGGAGGTCGTTGTCGGACGCCTCCGCCGCAAGCTGGATCCGACGTTGATCGAGACGGTACGCGGCCAGGGCTACCGGCTGGCCACGGGCTGAATGCCCTTCCGCTCGCTCACGCTGCGGCTTGCGGTGCTCTCGGCGGCCTGGGTCGCGCTCGGGCTGAGTCTGGCTGGCTGGCTGGTGCTGAGCATCACCACGGAACAGGTGCTGCGCAGCTTCGATGGCCGTGTCACCAACCTGCTGGATACCGTCGCCGGGGCGGCGGCGATCGGCCCTGATGGCCGGCCGCGGCTGGAGCGTCCGGTCTCCGAGCCGAACTTCGGGCAGCCCTTCTCCGGCGCCTATTGGCAGATGGCCACGCCCTCCGGCGCCCGGGCCAGTTCCCGCTCGCTCTGGGATGCGCGGCTGCCTGGCTTCGATGCGGAGGCGGGCCCTGGCCCCAGAATGCGCGATGCGGCGGGACCGCGCGGCGAGAGACTGCGCCTTGCCGAGCGTAGCGTGGTGCTGACCGATACCGCCGCCCCGCTGCTGGTGCAGGTCGCCGTCGCCCGTGGCGCGGTGGATGGCGAGGTGCAGCGCCTCCGCCTGCTCATCACCATCGCTTTCGTCGTGCTCGGCATCGGCCTGGTGGCGGGGGTGGCCGGGCAGGTGGTCTGGGGATTGCAACCGCTGCGCCGGGCCCGCCGCGCCCTGGCCGAGGTCCGCGCCGGCGATCGCGCCGGCCTCGCGGGCGTATCGGCGCCCAGCGAGATCGCCCCGCTGCTGGAGGAGATCGACGCCCTCATCGCCCAGAACCGCGCCACGGTGGAGCGCGCGCGCGCCCATGTCGGCAACCTCGCCCATGCGCTGAAGACGCCCATCGCCATCCAGCGCGGGGCGCTGGAGACGGCGCCGCCCGGCCTCGCCAGCGTCCTGGCGCAGAATCAGGCGATGGAACGCCTGGTGCAGCACCACCTGACCCGGGCCCGCGCCGCCGCCATCTCCGGCGCCGCGGCCGCCGAGGCCATGCCGCATGCCGTGGCGGAGGAAATCGCGCGGGCGCTGCGCCGCCTGTTCCAGGACCGTGGCCTGGACATCACCGTGGCGGGGGACCGGCAGGCACGGGTCCGGGTGGACCACCAGGATCTGGCCGAGATGCTCGGCAACCTGCTGGAGAATGCCTGCAAATGGGCCGGCAGCGAGGTCAGGCTGCAGGTTCGGCGCGACGGCGCGATGGTCGAGGTGACCATCGCCGATGACGGCCCGGGCCTCTCGGCCGAGCAGCGCAGCCTCGTCCTGGCCCGTGGCGTGCGGCTGGATGAGGCCGCGCCAGGCAGCGGCCTCGGCCTCGCCATCGTCGGCGATCTGGTGGACCTCTACGGCGGCAGCCTGGCCTTGGAGGCGGCCGGGGCCGGCGGCCTATTGGCCCGATTGAGACTGCCGGGCCGCTAGACGACGCGAAAGTTCTGGAACTGCCAGGGATCGTCCGTCACCAGAGCTTCGGCGAACAGGGTGCCGCGGTCCTGCAGCGGGGTCCAATCGGAATATTCCCCGACCACTTCGCCGAGGTAGGGCCGCATGATTTCCATGCAGCGGGCATGGTCCAGCTCATCCGCCTCGACCACCCCGGCGCGGGGATTTTCCATCGCCCAGACCATCCCGGCCAGCACCGCCGCCGTCACCTGCAGCGAGGTGGCGTTGTTGTGCGGCGCCAGCGCCCGCGCCTCCTCGATGCCGAGGCGGGAGCCGAACCAATAGGCGCCCTTGGCATGGCCCATCAGCAGCACGCCAAGCTCGTCGATGCCGCTGGTGATCTCATGCATCATCAGCCGCTGCTTCGGCTGCATCGCCCAGTTCTTCCCCGCCAGTTCATGCACCGAGAGGACCGCATCATCGCAGGGGTGGTAGGCATAGTGCGCCGTCGGCCGGTAGGCCACGGCCCCCGCCGCATCGCGCACCGTGTAGTAGTCGGCGATCGAGATCGATTCGTTATGAGTGATGAGGAAGCCGTGGAAGGGGCCTTCCAGCGGCGTCCAGGACCGCACCCGCGTCGAGGCCCCCGGCCGCAGCAGATAGATTGCCGCATCGCCGCCGAAGTCATGCCGCCGCCCATCGGCCGGCAGGCCACGCTCATGCGTGCCCCAGCCAAGTTCGGCCGGCTGGCAACCTTCGCCGACGAAGCCGTCGATCGACCAGGTATTGACGAACTCGCCCACCGCCTTGGGCCGGCCCGCCACTTGGGTGTCGCGTTCGGCGATATGGATGACCTTCACGCCCAGCCGCTGTGCCAGCGCGGCCCAGCCGGCACGGTCCACCGGCGCCGGGCCGGCAAGGCCGGTATCCTGCGCGATGTTCAGCAGCGCTTCCTTGACCAGATGCGAAACCAGCCCCGGATTGGCACCATGGGTCATCACCGCGGTTGGGCCGGGGCCGGACTTCAGCGCCAGGGCGCTTTCCCGCAGTGCGTAATTGGACCGCTGGGAGGGGCTCAGTGCCGGATCGGTATAGCCGCCTGCCCAGGGCTCGACGCAGGTGTCGAGATAGAGCGCCCCGGCCTCCCCTGCCAGTTCCACGAGCGCCACGGAGGAGACATCGACCGACAGATTCAGCAGGAAGTCCCCTGGTGCCAGCATGGGCACCAGCACGTCGCGGTAGTTGTCACGCGTCAGCGCCTGCTGCACGAAGCGCACGCCGTATTCGGCCGCGACCTCCGCACCGCGCGGCTCCGCGGTCACGATGGTGATGCGGTCCCGCGGCAGGCCGATATGCCGCAGGATCAGCGGCAGCACCCCTTGGCCGATGCTGCCGAAGCCGAGCATGACCAGCCGGCCGGAAAATTCTGCGTGGATCATCGGTGGGTCCTTCCCGGCATGGTGGACAATCCCGCCGAAGGGATCGCCCGCCCAGTAACGCGGTCGCCGGTTCAGGCGGCCAGTGACAGTTCCACGGCGGCCGGCTCGAGCATCGGCCGGTCCCGCACCTCGACCAGCCTCGCCCGGTCGAAGCCATTGAAGGCCGTGCGCAGGCAGGCGCCATAGGCACCCAGCTGGCCGAGCTCGATCCAGTCGCCCTCGGCGATATCCTCGGGCAGCCAGAAGGGGCCGGCCATGCGGTCGGCGCTGTCGCAGGTCGGGCCAAAGAGCACGAAGCCTGCTTCCTCGGCGGAGGGCGGCGGCGCATCGGGTCGGATCAGCCGCACCGGGAAGGTGAAGCCCGGCGCCCCCGCATCCGACAGCGCGCCATAGACGCCGTCGTTCACGAAAAGCTCCTGTCCCCGCCGCGCCTGCACCTGCACCACCACCGAGCCGCCGGCGGCGACCAGTGCCCGCCCCGGCTCGGCCCAGAGCACCGCACCGGGCAACGCCAGCGCCTCGAACCCCGCCTCGATCTCGGCGAAGAAGGCACCGAGCGGCGGTGGCTCGATCCCCGGATAGGCGACCGGGAAACCGCCGCCGACATCGACGACATCAACTGCGACGCCCGCCTCGCGGATCACCTCGCCGGCCAGCGCCAGCGCCTGCCGCCAGGCCAGCGGGTCCAGCATCTGCGACCCGACGTGAAAGCAGAGGCCGAGCCGCGTGGCCGACGACCGCGCCGCCCGCAACAGGGCGGCCGCGTCTTCCGGCGCGGCGCCGAACTTGCCCGAAAGGTCATGCATCGCCGTGCCCTTCGGCAGCGCCAGCCGCACGAACAGCCCGAGCCCTTCGGCCGCGCCGGCGCCCGTCTCCACCAGGATCTTCGCCAGTTCATCGGCGCTATCCAGGACGAAGTCGCGCACCCCATGCTCGATCCAGGCGGCACGGATCGCCCCGCGGGCCTTCACCGGATGCATGAAGTGGATGCCGGCCTCGGGGAACATGGCCCGCACCAGCGCCACCTCGGCGGCCGAGGCGCAGTCGAAGTGCCGAACCCCGCCGTCCCAGACCGCGCGCAGCACGGCAGGCTCCGGGTTGCATTTCACCGCGAAGAGCGTTTCGCCCGGGAAGCCGGCGACGAAGCCGGCCGCTGCCGCGGCGATGGCTGCCGGGCGCAGGCAATGCATCGGCTCCTCCGGCCGCTCGACCGCGACAAGGGCGTCGACCGAAGGCAGCACGGCGGCGTCGAAGGAACGGCGCAGCGGGGTCACCGCCGCACGGGTGCGGACCAGGCTCATGGCAATATCCTCAGGGCATCGCAGGCGGGCAGGGGCAGGCGGAGACGACACCTCGTCTCAGGCGATGCGCGCGGATCTCCGCGGCGCAAGCCAGCGTTCAAGCAACATAGGCAGATCCCTTGCGACCCCGGCCTTGCGGCCGGCATGGACGAAAAGGACGCATCCCGTCGTTGCTGTGCCCTGCAACCAGGGCTCGCGGCACGTGCGATAGCGCCAGCGGCAGGCCTCAGCCAACCGCGACCGGATAAATAGTGGTTCTGGCCCCGGATTGCCATGTTTTTTTGCCGGGGCTCTGCTGATCCGCCGGCATGGCCGCCGGATAGGGTGGGATATTGCAGGAAAGTTACCGGTCGAGGGCCTGCAACGCCAGATATTCCCAAGCCAGCGTCGCCGCCGCCAGGGCGGTGATCTCGGCCACGTCGTAGGCGGGCGAGACCTCGACGATATCCATGCCCCGGAAATCCACCCCCGCCAGTCGACGCAGCAGCCCCTGCGCCTGCCAGCTGGCGAGCCCGCCGATCTCCGGCGTGCCGGTGCCAGGGGCGAAGGCCGGGTCCAGGCAATCGATGTCGAAGGAGAGATAGGCGGGCGCGTCGCCCAGCACGCGGCGGACCCGCTCGGCCAGCGCTTCCGGCCCCAGCTCCTGCGCCCGTTGTCCGGTGACAACCGTGACGCCCTGGCCGATGGTCCAGTCCCAGGTGGCGCGATCGACCGGGGATCGAATGCCGACCTGGATCATCCGCGCCGGGTCCACCAGGCCTTCCAGGATGGCGTGGTAGAAGGGCGAGCCATGGGCGAAGGCCTGGCCGAAGTTATCGGACCAAGTATCCACATGCGCATCGCAATGCAGCAGGCCGAGCGGCCCACCGATGCGCTTCGAGAGCGCCCGCAACAGTGCCAGGGTGATGCCATGCTCGCCGCCCAGCGCGACCAGATGCCGGCATTGCGCGGCCTGCTGCTCGATCAGCGCCAGGCTGGCCGGGATATCCCCGAGCGCGATGGCGAAATCCCCGATATCGGCGATATCGAGGTCGCGGGGATCCACCCAATGCTCGGGATGGACCCCGTCCACCAGCATGCGGCTGGCCCGGCGGATCGCCGCCGGGCCATCCCGCGTTCCGGCGCGGTTGGTGGTGCCGATATCGAGCGGCACTCCCGCGACGACATGGCCGGCCCCCGGGTCCTGCCGCGCTATCCCGAGGAAGCCAGGCGGCGTGGCGAAAGTCGGGGTGCCGGCCATGCGCGCTATTTCACCGAGGAGAAGCTGGTCGGCGTCAGGAAGGAATTCTCGACCACGGCGACGATCTGGCCGTCCTTCTCGGTCTCGGCCCGGGCGGCCAGCCATTCGGGGTCGGTGCCGAAGGCGGTCCATTTCTTCTCCCGCTCCGCCAGGCTGTCCCAGGCGAGCAGGTAGTACAGGTCCTGGTTCGAGGAGCCGACCAGCACGGTCCAGAAGCCGGCCTGCCTGATGCCGTGTTTCTCCCAGAGCTTCAGGGTGATGGTGTCGAAACGCTTCAGCAGTGCCGGCAGGCGTCCGGGCAGGCAGTGGTAGACGCGAAGCTCGTAGATCATCCTTAGGGTCCCTCCCATTGGGCCAGGGGATGCTAACCCGGGCTGGCAGTCGGCCATAGTGGGGCTATGCTCCGGGCAAGGGAGAACATCCATGTCGATAACGACCGCCGTCGAGGCCGGCACCGATCTCGTCGAATACTACTTCGATCAGGGCTGGACCGACGGCCTGCCGGTGGTGCCGCCGACGCCGGCCAAGGTCGAAGCCTTCGTCTTGGCACTGGGCGGCGCGCCCGATTTCGTGGAATGCAAGGTCGCCCCGCGCTGGGGCCTGCTGACGCGGGAGGTGCTGGCGATCAATGCCGTCATGGCCGGCTGCCAGCCCGCCTATGCCCCGGTGCTTCGCGCGGCGATGCTGGCGCTGACCGACCAAGCCTTCAACCTGAACGGCGTGCAGGCGACGACGCATATGGCCGCGCCGCTGGTCATCGTGAACGGCCCCATGGCGCGTGAGATCGGCATGAACGGCGGGGCGAATGCCTTCGGCCCCGGCAACCGCGCCAATGCGACGATCGGCCGCGCCATCCGGCTGATGCTGCTGAACGTCGGCGGCGCGCATCCGCCAGACCTCGACAAATGCACCCTCGGCAATCCAGCCAAGTACAGCTTCGCCATCTGCGAGAACGAAGCCTTCAGCCCACTCGCGCCCTACCATGTGGAGCATGGCTACAAGCCGGAGGACAGCACGGTCTTCGCCATGGCCGCCGAGGCGCCGCATAGCGTCACCGACCACCAGTGCAACGATCCCGAGGGCATTCTCGACACCATCTGCTCGGCGATGAGCACCATCGCCTCCAACAACGCGGTGCTTTCGGGCCATTGCGCCGTGGCGCTCGGCCTGGAACATGCGCGCACCATCGCCAAGGCGGGCTGGACCCGGCACGACATCCGCCACTACCTCTGGATGCACAGCGGCAACGCCTTCCGGCTGATCACCCGCGACCACCGCTACGGCAAGGTCTACAACCGCAACCTGCCGAAATGGTACCAGCGAGACCCGGACAGCCGTATCCCCATCGTCCCCAGCCCCGACAATATCCACCTCTTCGTGGTCGGCGGCGATGCCGGCCGCTTCTCCGCCTTCATTCCCGGCTGGGGCCATATGAACACGCCGGTGCTGCGCCCGATCGAGGCCGGCGTCACCGCCGCCGGGCCGGAGTGCATCGGCGGCGTCTGCGCGATCTAGGGAGAACGACCATGCTCGACCGCCTCGATGCCGGCACTGCCTTCTTCTTCGACCCGCGCGGCCGGGTGGAAGCTGCCGACGCGCCCATCGCGCCTCGCCTCGGAACACTGGACGGCCTGCGCCTCGGCATCCTCGACAACAGCAAGTGGAACGCCAACAAGCTGCTGCGCGGCGCGCAGGCGGCGCTGGGCGAGGGCATCCGCTTCGCCGCGGTGAATTACTACGTGAAGCACAGCTTCTCGAAAGATGCGGCACCCGAACTGATCGCCCGCATCGCCGCCGAGTGCGACTTGGTGCTGACCGCCATCGGCGATTGCGGCTCCTGCTGTTCCTGCTGCGTCCGCGACAGCATCGCGCTCGAGCGCCTGGGCATCCCCGCCGCCTGCATCATCACCACCGAATTCGAACGCGAGACCGAGCTGACCCGCACCGCCATCGGCATGACCGGGCTGCGCCCAGTGGTGATCGATCACCCCGTCAGCTCCATCACCGCCGAGGAAGTGGCCGCCCGCGTCGCCGTCATCACTCGCGAGGCGCAGGCGGTCTGGCTTGGCCTATGACGTCTGGAAGCTGGTCCATCTGCTGGGCGTGATCCTGCTGGTCGGCAATGTCACGGTGACCTCGATCTGGAAACTCTATGCCGACCGCACGCGCGACCCGCGCATCATCGGCTTCGCCCAGCGGCTGGTCACCGTGACGGACTGGTTCTTCACCTTCTGGGGTATCCTGTTGCTGGTTGCCGGCGGCTATGGGGCCGCCTGGGTGGCGGGCATGGACCCGTTGCGCGACGGCTGGCTGGTCTGGTCAGAGGTGCAATTCGTGGCCGCGGGTATCATCTGGCTATTCGTCCTGGTGCCTATCCAGGTCCGCCAGGCTCGCATGGCCCGCGCTTTCGCCACCACCGGCGAGATTCCGGCGGAGTATTGGCGCGCCGGCCGGCGCTGGATTACCTGGGGCCTGGTGGCCACCATCCCGCTGGTTGGCGCGCTCTGGACCATGGTCGCCAAGCCCTGAGCCAGGTATCCTTGCCGGCAACAAAGGGCAGGGGAGGCCGCCAGTGCTGTTCTACGATTCCATCGGACCCAATCCGCGCGTCGTCCGGATCTTCATGGCCGAGCGCGGCATCGAATTGCCGAAGACCACCATCGACCTGCGCGGCGGCGAAAATCGCCAAAAGCCCTATCTGGCGAAGAATCCCGCCGGGCAGATGCCCTGCCTCGAGCTCGACGATGGCAGCGTCCTCGCCGAGATCACCGCCATCTGCGAATACCTCGACGAGATCACTCCCGGTCCATCGCTTATCGGCGCCACGGCCCAGGAGCGCGCAGAATGCCGCATGTGGACCCGCCGGATCGACCTCAACATCGTCGAGCCAATGCTGAACGGGTTCCGCTTCAGCCAGGGCCTCAAGCTCTTCCAGGACCGCGTCCACTGCATCCCCCAGGCCGCTGACGACTTGAAGGCGACGGCGCAGGAACGTCTCGCCTGGCTCGACGGGCTGATCGCCGGCCGCACTTTCACTCGCGGCGATAGCCTGAGCCTCGCCGACATCATGCTGTTCGCCTTCCTCGACTTCGGCGCCCAGGTCGGCCAGCCGATCAACCCGGCGCACCGGGCGATCGCCGCGCATCACGCGATGATGGCGGCGCGCGCCTCGGCGGCGGCCTAGCAGCTCAGCGCTTCGGCAGGAGCTGCTCCGCCAGTGCTGCCCAGTAGCTGGCGCCGACCGGCAGGACGGCATCGTTGAAGTCGTACTTCGGATGGTGCACCTGCGGGTCGGCCGGCCCGCGCCCGGCGCCGAGCATGATGTAGCTGCCGGCCTTGGCATTTAGCATGAAGGAGAAGTCCTCGCCGCCCATGGTCGGCCGGGGCATCTCCTGCACCTTGGCCTCGCCGGCCACGCTGCGTGCCGCGGCAACGGCCAGCACCGTGCTCTCCGGCTCGTTCACGGTCGCCGGATAGCCGCGGTCGAACACGGCCTTGGCAGTGGCGCCGAAGGCCGTGGCAATTCCGGTGCTGAGTTCGAGGAATTTTCTCTCCAATAGGTCGCCGACCTCCGGCTTGAACCAGCGGGCCGTACCGCGCAGTGTCACGATTTCGGGGATGACGTTCCAGGTATCGCCACCCTGGATCTGGCCGATGGTGATGACCCCGGATTCCACGGGGTCGAGGCTGCGGCCGACGATCGATTGCAGGGCGGTGACGATCTGCGCGGCGATGACGACGGGATCGTTGCCCTGATGCGGCATGGCGCCATGCGCGCCCTTGCCGGAAATCTCGACGAAGATCTGCGCCGTCGCGGCCATGATCGGCCCCTCCCGCCAAAGGAAATTGCCTTCCGGCGCGCCAGGCCAGTTGTGCATCCCGAAGACCCGCTCCATCGGGAAGCGATCGAACAGGCCCTCCCGCACCATGACATTGCCGCCGCCGCCATTCTCCTCGGCCGGCTGGAAGATGAGATAGACGGTGCCCTCGAAGTTGCGGGTTTCGGCCAGGTACTTGGCCGCGCCCAGCAACATGGTCGTATGCCCGTCATGGCCGCAGGCATGCATCTTCCCCGGCACGGTCGAGGCATGCGGCACGCCGCTCTGCTCCAGGATCGGCAACGCATCCATGTCGGCCCGCAGGCCGATGGCCCGGGAGGTATCGCCCTGGCCACGGATGACGCCAACGACGCCGGTCTTGGCAATGCCGGTGATGACCTCGTCGCAGCCGAATTCGCGGAGCTTGTCGGCGACGATCCCGGCGGTCCGCACCTCCTCGAAGGCGATTTCCGGATGGGCGTGGAAATCCTGCCGCCAGGCGGTCATCTCGACGTGGAAATCGGCAATGCGGTTCAGGATCGGCATGAGGTCTCGCCCGTGTTCTGCTGCCGCCAGCTATGGGCGCTGGCGGCAGTTTGTCCAGGCTTCAGACACCCTCGGGCCGCAGGAAGGCCAAGTCAGCCCCGTCCGGCGCCTGCAGCACCTGCTCGAACATCAGTTTGTCCCAGCCGCGCTTCGGCGCCACCGGAGCCTTCCACAGCGCCCGGCGGCGATCCAACTCGGCCGCATCGACCAGCAGGTCCAGCGTCCGGTTCTTGACGGAGAGCCGCACCCGATCCCCGGTCTCGACCAGCGCCAGCGGGCCACCGGCCGCCGCCTCGGGGGCGATATGCAGCACGATGGTGCCGAAGGCGGTGCCGGACATGCGGCAGTCGCTCATCCGCACCATATCCTTGACGCCCTGCCGGCCCAGCTTTTTCGGGATCGGCAGGTAGCCGGCCTCCGGCATCCCGGCCGGGGTCAGCGGCCCGGCGTTCTTCAGGATGAGGATGTCCTCGGCCGTCACGTCGAGGTCGTCGGCGTCGATCCGGTTGGCGAGGTCGGCCAGCCCGTCGAAGACCATGCAGCGGGCTTCGGTCTCGAATAGGGCAGGGGTCGCCGCGCTGCGCTTCAGGATGGCGCCGTCCGGGGCCAGGCTGCCGAACAGCGAAACCAGCCCGCCGACCGGGCTGACCGGCGTGGCCCGCGCCCGGATGATGGCGCGGTCGACGAAGGGCGGCGCCGCATCCAGCTGCTCAGCCAGGGTCCGGCCATAGAGGTCCTTGCAGTCGAGGTGCAGCAGGTCACGCAACTCCCGCAGCAGCGCGATCATCCCCCCGGCAGCATGGAAGTCCTCCATATAGCCCTCGCCGGTCGGCTTGAGGTCGACCAGTACCGGGGTCTCCTCGCTCAGCGCATCCAGCCGCTTGAGGTCGATCTTGACGCCCACGCGGCCGGCGATGGCGGTCAGGTGGATCAGCGCATTGGTCGAGCCACCCAGCGAGAGCAGGACCCGCAGCGCATTCTCGACCGATTTCTCGGTGATGATCTCGGAGGGCTTCACCGGATGGGTGATCAGCCGCACTGCCAAGGCGCCGGCTTCTTCGGCGATCCGCAGCCGGTCCGAATGCACCGCCGGGGCCGAGGCCGCCATCAGCGGCATGAAGCCCAGGGTCGCGGCGATGCAGGCCATGGTGGAGGCGGTGCCCATGACGCCGCAGGTGCCGGAAGTGGTGGCCAGCTTGCCTTCGATCTCGCCGATCCGCTCGGCCGAAACGTCGCCGGCGCGGTAGCGCGCCCAGTAGCGGCGACAATCGGTACAGGCTGCCAGCCGCTCGCCCTCGAAGCGCTGTGCCAGCATCGGGCCGGTGACCAGCATGACGGAGGGCACATCGGCGCTGGCGGCGGCCATGAGCTGGGCCGGCACGGTCTTGTCGCAGCCGCCGATCAGCACCGCCGCATCCATGGGCTGGGCGGTCAGCATCGCCTCGGTATCGATCGCCATGAGATTGCGGTAATGCATCGAGGTCGGGACCAGCGAAGGCTCGCAGAGGCTGACGGTCGGGAAGGCCAGCGGCAGCGCGCCGGCCGCCAGCACGCCGCGCTTCACCGCCTCCACCAGTTCCGGCACCGAGCGATGGCAATTGTTGTAGTCCGAGGCGGTATCGGCGATGCCGACCACCGGCTTTTCCAGCATGGTCCGCGAATAGCCCATGGAGGCTGCGAAGCTGCGCCGCAGGTAAAAGGCGAAATCGGGGTCACCATAGTTGGCGGCATTGCGGGACAGGCCGTGCGGCGGCTTCTCATTGGCCATGGGAGTCACTCCGGATTGATCGGCGCAGGCTGCCCCAGCCGCCGCCATCCTGGCAACACAGGCCTTTCCGCAATGCGGTATCCTGATACCGCGGCCCCGAATGCGGCTTTCTGCTTGACCTAATCCGCATCCGCCGCCATACGTCGCGTCTCTTTTCAGACCGGATACGCCCCACCCCATGCAGTTGCAGACCCAGACCCGCTCGTTGAAGCCGGCGGAGGTCAAGAAAGGCTGGTTCGTGGTCGATGCGGAGGGCCTCGTGCTCGGCCGCCTCGCCACCATCATCGCCAATCGCCTCCGCGGCAAGCACAAGCCCCAGTTCACTCCGCACGTCGATTGCGGTGACCATGTCATCGTCATCAACGCGGACAAGGTCCGGGTCACCGGCCAGAAGGCCGAGCAGAAGATCTTCTACTGGCACACCGGCTATGCCGGCGGCATCAAGGAGCGGACGATCCGCGAGCGCCTCGAGGGCAAGCACCCCGAGCGCGTCGTCGAGAAGGCCGTCGAGCGGATGATCACCCGCGGCCCGCTCGGCCGCCGCCAGATGGAAAACCTGCACGTCTATCCCGGCGCGGAGCACCCCCATGCCGGCCAGCAGCCCGTCGCCCTCGATATCGGCGCGATGAACCGTAAGAACGTCGCCTCCGGCGGCGAAAAGAAGGGTGCCTGAGCATGAGCGAGCAGATCACCGGCACGCTCGCCGACCTGAAGACCCTGGTGCAGACCGGCCCCCTGCCGGGCGACATGGTCGCTGTCCTGCGTGAGCAGAAGCGCGATGCCCAGGGCCGTTCCTATGCCACCGGCCGCCGCAAGGATGCCGTGGCCCGCGTCTGGGTGAAGCCCGGCAAGGGCGAGATGACCATCAACGGCAAGCCCGTGGTGACCTATTTCGCCCGGCCGGTGCTGCGGATGCTGCTCTCCCAACCCTTCCTGGTTGCCGACCGCTACCAGCAGTTCGACGTGATCGCCACCGTTACCGGCGGCGGGCTCTCGGGCCAGGCCGGCGCGGTGCGGCACGGCATCAGCCGCGCGCTCACCAACTATGAGCCGGAGCTGCGGCCGATCCTGAAGAAGGCTGGCTTCCTGACCCGCGATCCGCGCGTCGTCGAGCGGAAGAAGTACGGCAAGGCCAAGGCGCGACGTTCGTTCCAGTTCAGCAAGCGCTGACCGCGGCGGGCGCCGGTCGGCGCCAGCCACATGGCTGCTATACGGGGGGGCGGGTCCGCAAGGGTCCGCCCCTCTTGCTTTTTGTGCTGCGTTCCATCGCAAATGGCGCGGTTGAGGGGACCAAGGACATGGCGAAGATCCCGACGGTATTCATCGATGGTGAGGCCGGCACCACCGGCCTGCAGATCCGCGAGCGGCTGGCCATCCTGCCGGATATCGCGGTGCGATCGATCGACCCGTCCCGCCGCAAGGACCCTGCTGCACGGCTGGCGCTGATGGCGGAAGTGGATCTCGTCGTGCTTTGCCTGCCGGACGATGCGGCCAAGGAGAGCACCGCCATGGCCGCCTCGCTCGGCGCCGATGCGCCGCGGCTGGTCGATGCCAGCACTGCCCACCGGGTCGACCCCGACTGGGTCTATGGCCTGCCGGAGCTGACGCCGGATCACCCGGCGAAGATCGCCGCCGCCATGCGGGTTTCGAACCCCGGCTGCTACCCGACCGGGGCCATCCTGCTGTTGCGGCCGATGATCGAGGCCGGGCTGCTGCCGGCCGACTACCCCGTCACGGTGAATGCCGTCTCCGGCTACTCCGGCGGTGGCAATGCGATGATCGCGCAATACGAATCCCGTACCGCACCGGATTTCGAGCTTTACGGCCTCACGCTCGAGCACAAGCATATCGTCGAGTTGCAGCATTACTCCGGCCTGACCCGGCGGCCGATCTTCGTCCCCTCGGTCGGCGACTTCCGGCAGGGCATGATCGACAGCATCCCGCTGCACCTCGATACCCTGCCGGGCAAGCCGAAGCCGGCCGACATCGAGGCGTTGCTGGCCACCCGCTACGCCGGCAGCGACTATATCCGCGTCCTGCCCGGCAGCGCCAAGCTGGAACCGCAGGCGCTGAACAACACCAATATGCTGGAACTGCGCGTCCACGGCAGCGAGGCTCGTGGCCAGGCCATCCTCACGGCGCGCTACGACAACCTAGGCAAGGGCGCATCCGGCGCTGCGGTGCAGAACATCGGGCTCATGCTCGGCATCGCGGTCGAGACCCGACTGCCGGCCGCAGCGGAATAAAGGAAAACGCCATGCAGCACGGACCGCTCTACCCCTTCGAGGGCAAGCTTCCCGACATCCACGCCGAGGCCTGGATCGCGCCGACCGCCGCCGTCATCGGCGACGTCACTATCGGTGCGAAATCCAACATCTGGTATCACTGCGTCCTGCGCGGCGACACCAACTTCATCCGCATCGGCAACGGCACCAATATCCAGGATGGCACCATCATCCATGTCAATGCCGGCAAGCAGGCGACGCAGATCGGCGATGACGTGACGGTCGGCCATGCCGCCATCATCCATGCATGCACCCTGATGAACCGTGCCTTCGTCGGCATGGGCGCGACGGTGCTGGATGATGGGGTGATCGAGGAAGGCGGCGTCCTGGCCGCTGGCAGCGTGCTGCCGCCGGGCAAGCGCATCGCTTCCCTGGAACTCTGGATGGGCAATCCGGCCAAGCTGGTACGGTTGCTGACGCTGGAGCAGCGCGCCAATTTCGACAAGACCGCGCATCACTACGTGGAGCTTTCCGGCCGCCACCGCGCCTCGCTCGGCTGAGTCCGCCGTCGAGTTGCCGGTTTCGCACCGGCAGCTCGGCCCACGGGTGGCGTCCAGCCGTGCCGGCTGCGCACTGCCCAGCCGAAGCGAAGGTTGCCTTCCAGCAGGTGCAGATGTTCGCGCAGCCGGTTGCGCCCGAGCCATTCGGCCGCGGCCTCCAACTTGGCCAGGGACATCTCGTGCCGGGCCTTGCCGCACATCACCCGCTTCGAAGCGGCGTTATAGGCATGATAGAGACCCGCTCCGCGCGGCGGAGCGACCGCCCCTGATACACCCTTGGCTGCATCCTCCACCGCTTGCGCCGCCACCTGCTCGCTCAGCCGGGGCCGCACTCGCCTGCCTCACCTGCGGCAATGGCGCGGACGACACCGAGCAGTTCTCTTTGATGGCTGCGCAGGACGTGGGGAGGCAAGCCGATGTGACCCTCATCCGATGATTCCCAACGGAATCATGCCGGTACATAGTATCGCTGTCGAGCCGCCTGATCCCCAACGTCGCCGCCTGCCGTCACATCGGGTGAGCCGACCTCAGGCCGGCCGCACCCGTCGCAGGCCGGCGCCGGTGAGCAATCCCCTTGCCCAGGTGAATGCCGGCCACAGCAGCAGGGCGATGCCCAGCGCCATGATCGTGCTCACCAACCAGTTCGAGAAGAAGACGCCGAGGCTGCCCTGGCTGATCAGCAGGGATTGGCGGAATGCCTCCTCCGTCCGGTCCCCCAGCACCAGCGCCAGGACCAGCGGCGCCAGCGGATAATCGAGCTTCTTCAACACATAGCCGACCACGCCGAAGACCAGCATCAGGGTGATGTCGAATTCCGCATTGCTGACGGTGAAGGCGCCGATCGCGCAGACTACCAGGATCAGCGCCGCGATGATGGAAAACGGCACCCGCAGGATCGCCGCGAACCACGGTACCGCCACCAGCACCACGATAAGCCCGGCGATATTGCCGAGGTACATCGAGGCGATCAGCCCCCAGACGAATTCCTTCTGCTCGACAAACAGCATCGGCCCCGGCTGCAGCCCCCACATGATGAGCCCGCCCAGCAGCACTGCCGCCGTCGGCGAGCCCGGCACGCCAAGGGTCAGCATCGGCAGCAGCGCCGAGGTCCCCGCTGCATGCGCCGCCGTCTCGGGCGCGATGACCCCCTCGACCCGGCCCTTGCCGAAACTGGACGGGTCCTTGGCCATACGCCGGGCCACGCCGTAGGACATGAAGCTGGCCGGAGTAGCGCCCGCCGGGGTAATGCCCATCCAGCAGCCGATCACCGCCGAACGCAGCGCCAGGAACCAGTGTCGCGGCAGCGTCGCCCAGACCCGCAGCACCACCTTCAGGTCGATCTTCGCCTTCTGGCCCTTGAAGCGCAGCCCATCCTCGATGCTGCAGAGGATCTCGCTGATCCCGAACAGCCCGATGACGGCGACCAGGAAGTCGAAGCCGCGGATCATCTCGGTGCTGCCGAAGGTCATCCGCAACTGGCCGGTGACGGTGTCCATCCCGACCGCGGCCAGCAGGAAGCCGAGCATCATCGTCATCAGCGTCTTCAGCGCCGGCCCCTTGCTCATGCCGACGAAGCTGGCGAAGGACAGGAACATCACCGCGAAGAATTCAGGCGGCCCGAAGCGTAGGGCGAAGCCGGCGACCACCGGCGCGACGAAGGTGATCATGACGATGGCGATGAAGGCACCGACGAAGCTGCTGGTGAAGGCCGCCGTCAGCGCTTCTGCCGCGCGGCCCTGCTGCGCCATGGGATAGCCGTCGAAGGTTGTCGCCACCGACCAGGGCTCGCCCGGAATATTGAACAGGATGGAGGTGATGGCGCCGCCGAACAGCGCGCCCCAATAGATGCAGGACAGCATGATGATGGCCGAGACCGGCGGCATGGCGAAGGTCAGCGGCAGCAGGATGGCGATGCCATTGGCGCCGCCCAGCCCCGGCAGCACGCCGATCAGCACCCCAAGCACGACGCCCACCAGCATCAGCAACATGTTCTGCGGCTCGAGCGCCACGGCGAAGCCCTGCATCAGCAGGCCTAGTTCTTCCATAGCTCAATACCCCAACGCGGTCTCGAGCGGCCCCTTGGGCAGCGCGACCAGGAACCAGATCTCGAAGACAATGAAGGTGGCGACGGCGGTGGCGATGCCCGCCGCAACCGACCTGGTCCAGCCGAAGCCGCCCAGCCGCCGCATGAACCAGGCAACCATGGCCGCCGAGGCGACATAAATACCGGCGAAGGGAATCGCCGCGACATAGAGGATGTTGGGCACCAGCACGGAGGCGACCAGCCTGAGCTGGCCCCAGCTGGCGAAAATCCCAAGCTCCTCCCGCGCCCGCAGCGTCTGCACCATGGTCCCGGCACTCGCCGCCACCAAGCAGAGGCCTATCCAGAAGGGGAAGGTGCCGGACTGGGGGCCGTCCACGCCCCAACCGGTGCCGATCCGCAGGCTGTCCCAAATGGCCGCGGCGCCGGCGGCCCCGAAGGCGAGCGCCGTGCCGATCTCGACCGCGCGGTTGCCCGGTCCCGCTTCGCCTGACGCCGTCGTCACGCGATGAACCCCGCATCCTGCATCAGGGCCCGGTGCCGGGCTTCTTCCTTGGTCAGCCAGGCGCGAAAGGGCTCACCGGTCAGGCTGGTGGTATTGAAGGCGCCCTGCTGCATCAGCTCGCGCCATTCCGGCGTCTCCCGCACCTTGGCCAGCAGCGCTTCGTAAAAGGCTATCTGCTCGGGCTTCACCCCGGGCGCCATGAAGATGCCGCGCAGCATGAGGTATTCCACGTCGAGGCCGGATTCCCTCGCGGTCGGAATATCGGACCAGCTCGCGGTCTCGGTCATCGTCTCGCCCCCGGCCAACCGTTGGCTGTCGAAGACGCAGAGCGGCCGCAGTGCGCCGGACCGCCAGTGGGTCACCGCCTCGATCGGATTGTTCACCGTGGCGTCGATATGCTTGCCGACCAGCTGCACGGCCACTTCACCGCCGCCGCGGAAGGGTACGTAGGTCAGGGTCGCCCCGGTCGCCTTGGCGATGGCGACGCTGATGATCTGATCTTCCTGTTTGGACCCGGTGCCGCCCAGCTTCAGCCGCTCCGTCTTGGCCGCGGCGATGAATTCCTGCGGTGTCTTCCAGGGGGATTCGGCATTCACCCAGAGCACGAATTCATCCAGCGCCAGCATCGCAACGGGCGTCAGGTCCTGCCAGTTGAAGGGCACGCCGGTCGCCAGCGGCGTGGTGAACAGGTTGGACAGGGTGATCACCACCATGTGCGGATTGCCCCGAGCGCCCTTGGCTTCGAGGAATCCTTCCGCTCCGGCACCGCCGGCCTTGTTCATCACCACCATCGGCTGGCGCATCAGCCCATGCTTGGAGACGATGCCCTGGATGACCCGCGCCATCTGGTCGGCGCCGCCGCCGGTCCCGGCCGGGACGATGAACTGTACCGGCCGCGTCGGCTCCCAGCCACGCTGGGCGAGGGCAGGGGCCGCCAGCGCAGTGGCGCCGAGGCTGAGCAGCATGGTCCGGCGAGAGGGTCCGTGTGGCGTCATTCTTATCATTCCCGGCAAGGCATTGCGGAGCAGGGGCGAGGATGGGGGACCTGCCCCTTGCGGTGGCGTTGCCAGCGGGGTTGAAGCGGAAAACGCGGTAAAGCAACGAAAAGCGTGTAAACCACAGGGGCTTGTGCCGCCGGGTTCTCCTGCCGCTTGCCGCCCGCCCCGGGCTGATGCAGAGAAAGCGCCGAACGCGCCCCTCGGAGGAAACCTCATGCCCGCCATCAGCACCGTCGCCGAGCTGCTTGCGACCGGCGCGGCCGATAGCCCCGCCATTCGTGCGCCGGAACGGCCGCCCTTGAGCTTCGGTGGATTGCGGGCCCTGGCCGAGCGGACGATCGCCAGCCTGAACGGCATCGGCATCGGCCGCGGCGACCGGGTGGCGATCGTGCTGCCGAATGGCCCAGAGATGGCGGCGAGCTTCGTCGCCATTGCCTGCGCCGCCACAACCGCCCCGCTGAACCCGGCCTACAAGGCCGAGGAATTCGAATTCTACCTGCTGGACCTGAAGGCCAAGGCGCTGGTGGTGCAGCAGGGTATGGATACCCCGGCGCGGGCGGTGGCGCAGCAGCTTGGCGTGCCGGTGCTGGAGCTGATGCCCGGCGCGGCAGCCGGTGAGTTCACCCTGACCGGCGGCACCGCCGGCACCGCCTCCCGCCCCGGCGCGGCTGGGCCGGATGACGTGGCGCTGGTGCTGCATACCTCCGGCACCACGGCGCGGCCGAAGATCGTGCCGCTGACCCATACCAACGTCACCGCCTCGGCCGGCAACATCGCCCGCACCCTGCGGCTGGGTGCGGCGGATGCCTGCCTCAACGTCATGCCGCTGTTCCATATCCATGGGCTGATCGCGGCGACGCTCGCCTCGCTCGCCGGTGGCGGTGCCGTCATCTGCACCCCAGGCTTCAACGCATTGCGCTTCTTCGCCCTGCTCGATGCCGAAAGGCCGAGCTGGTACACGGCGGTGCCGACCATGCACCAGACGATCCTGGCGCGGGCCGAACGCAATGCCGAAATCATTGCCCGCGCGCCGCTCCGCTTCATCCGCTCCTCCTCCGCCTCGCTGCCGGCGCAGGCCATGAAGGATCTCTCGGCGGTCTTCGGCGCCCCGGTGATCGAAAGCTACGGCATGACCGAGGCCAGCCATCAGATGTGCAGCAACCCGCTGCCCCCCGGCGCCCAGAAACCCGGTATCGTCGGCCTGCCGGCCGGGCCAGAGGTCGCCATCATGGACGATGACGGCACGATCCTGCCGCAGGGCGAGATCGGCGAGGTGGTGATCCGCGGACCCAACGTGACCCTCGGCTACGAGGCGAACCCGGAGGCCAATGCCAAGGCCTTCACCAATGGTTGGTTCCGCACCGGGGACCAGGGCATGTTCGATGCCGATGGCTACCTGATGCTGACCGGCCGGCTGAAGGAACTGATCAAGCGTGGCGGCGAGCAGGTCAGCCCGCTGGAAGTCGATGGCGTGCTGTCCGAACACCCGGCAGTCGCCCAGGCGCTGACCTTCGGTATCCCGCACGCGATGCTGGGCGAGGAAGTCGGTGCCGCCATCGTGCTGCGCGAAGGCATGGCGGTGACGGAACGCGAGCTGCGCGACCACGCCGCGCACCACCTGGCCGATTTCAAGGTGCCGCGGAAGGTGGTTTTCCTGGACGAGATCCCGAAGGGCGCCACCGGCAAGCTGATGCGTATCGGCTTGGCCGAGAAGCTCGGCATCAAGGCCTGATGGCGATGAAGATATGCATCTTCGGCGCCGGCGCCATCGGTGGCCTCATGGCGGCCAGGCTCGCCGCCAAGGGCGAGACGGAGGTCACCGTCATTGCCCGCGGCCCGCATCTCGCCGCCATGCAGGCCAAGGGCCTGAAGCTGGTCAGCGAGGGCGAGGAGACCATCGTCCATCCGCGCTGCGTCGAGACCGCCGTCGAGGCCGGGCCGCAGGACTATGTCGTCGTCACCCTGAAGGCGCATGCGCTGCCCAAGGTGGCGCCGCAGATGCAGCCGCTGCTGGGACCAGAAACCGCCATCGTCTCGGCGGTGAACGGCATACCCTGGTGGTATTTCTACAAGCTCCCCGGCGCCTACGAGGACCGTCGCGTCGCCAGCGTCGATCCGGACGGCGCCCTTTGGGAGACGTTACACCCGTCCCGCGCCATCGGCTGCATCGTCTACCCGGCGGCCGATGTGCCGGAGCCTGGCGTCATCAACCACACCTATGGCGACCGCTTCACCCTAGGCGAGCCCGATGGCAGCCGTTCGCCACGGGCCAATGCGCTCTCGGCGGCCCTGGTCTCGGCAGGTTTCAAGGCGCCGGTGCGGCCGAAAATCCGTGATGAACTCTGGGTCAAGCTCTGGGGCAATCTGGCCTTCAACCCGCTCAGCGCGCTCACCGGCGCGACGCTCGACGTCATCACCGGCGACCCGGAACTGCGCACCGTCTGCCGCACCATGATGCTGGAGGCGCAGGGCGTGGCGGAGGCGCTCGGCACCCGCTTCGCCATCGACGTCGACAAACGCATCGCCGGCGGCGCCGAGGTCGGCGCACACAAGACCTCCATGCTGCAGGACCTGGAACGTGGCCGGCCCATGGAGATCGACGCCCTGCTCGGCGTCATCGTCGAGCTTGCCGCGCTGGTGGAGCGCCCGGCACCGACCTGCCAGACTGTCCTCGCCCTGCTGCGGACCCGGGGGCGACTGGCCGGCTGCTACTGACCTGTATCGCACCGTAACGACGGGTTGCCGGCAGGTCATGGCGGGGCCAATTGTTTCTTCGGCGCAAATCCCGCATCTTGCGCCGAGGAGAATGCCCGTGCGCAAGCCTTTGGCCGCCGCGACCCTGCTTCTGTTGCTGCCGCTGCTGGGCTGCGGCCCGGTACAGCAATTCGCCACCCTGCCGCGGGATGCCACCACCGGTGTCGGCGACCCGACGCGGGCGGCCGTCATCGGCAGCGCCTATGCCTTCGCCACGCCGGATGTCATGGCCGGGCGGCCCGAGGCTGCGGCGCGTGCCGCCGCCCAGGTGGAGTACCTCGCCACCGAGATCCCGGCCGGCCCGCGCTGGGTGGATTTCAACCCGACCGTCGGCCTGGAGTTGATGGCTGCCCGGCACGAGTTGCGCGCAGCCCTCGGCATCGCCCCTGATGCATCGCCCCAGGCTTTGGTCGATGGCCTCTTTGCCGCATCCCGGGCACTCGGCCTCGGCAATCAGGACGCCGCGCGCCTGGCCTTGGCGGCGCCGAACTTCCCTGATGCACCGGTGACCCTGCAAAGGCTTGCCGGCCTGCCGGCGCTGCCCCGTACCCGCAGCGCGACGGCCTTGACCGAGCGTGAAATGTTCCGCACGGAACAGGACAACCAGCATTCGTCCAGCGGCGGTGGAACCATGTTCTGAGCCTGCCGGATCGATAAGGAAACCACCCATGTTCAAGCCTGTCCTGCCGATGCTTGCCGTCTTGGCCTTGGGTGCCTGTGCCCTCCCGCCGCCGCCGCAATATGCCAGCTTGCCGGCTGATGCCGTGGTCGGTGCCGGCGATCCTCTGCGTTCGGCGGTCGCCAATACCTCCTTCGCCTTCTCCAGCCAGAGCCAGCTGAACGGCCGTCCGGCCCAGGCGGCGCGGGCCGTGGCGCAGATGGAGTGGCTGACGGTGGAGATACCAGGCAATCCGCGCCTGACCGGCATCTCCCCCACGGTCCTCAACCAGCTGGTCGAAGCGCGGTCCGAATGGCGCGCAGCCCTCGGTATTCCGGCCGAGGTTGAGGCGCAGCCGGTCATCGATTCGCTCTATGCCGCCGCTCGTGCGCTCAGCACCGGGCAGTCGGGCGCCGCCGCTGCTGCCTTGCCGGCGGGCATCTTCCCGCAGGGTGGCCAAGCGACGATCAATCGCCTCGCCGCGCTTCCGGGCTTGCCATTGACCAATCAGGCCGCAGTCGGCGCGACGGATGCCATCCGGCAGCGCGACGCCGCCTCGAGCCGCAGGCTTTGAGGTACGGCGCCGCGCTGCTGCTGCTTGCGGTGGCGGGCTGCGCTGAGTTGCAGCAGCCACCGCCAGCCGCAGCGCCGGCGGGATTGGCGGAGGGCGCGGTCGATCCCGGACGCGGTGCCATCACCGCCGCAGCGGCGGCCTTCGCCGAACGCGGGCGTGGCCTCATCGGGCAGCCGGAAGCTGCGGCCAGGGCCACCGCGCAACTCGAATTCGCGACTGCCGAACTCGGCCGCAATCCACGCTTCGCCTCGGTACCGGACAGCGTGAGGCGGGAGATGCTGCTGGCGCGCACCGAAGTGCGCGATGCCCTCGGCATTGCCGAAACGGCTCAGCCGGAGGAGGTGGTGGGCGCCATGCTGGCCGCCGCCCGGGCACTTCGTGCCGGCAATGCCCGGGCCGCGGCGGCAGCACTCCCCAATCCGCTGTTCCGCCCAGGCGGGGAACGCTCGGTCGCACGGCTTGGCGAGATCGGGCCCCTGCCGCAGGCCACGATCGCCACGGCGCAGGCGGCCCGCCAGCTGGAACGGATGGATGCCGAGAGCAGTTGGGTCGGGACCCGCCCGGATGAGACCGGCGGCAGCCGGATTACGACCTTCGGCCTCGGCGGCAACCAGGGCCTGGGCTACTGAGGGCGAGGGGGCTAATCCGCCCCCATCACCGTCACATAGCTGCCCGGCGCATCCTCCAGCGCCGGCAGCGCGCCGGTCCCCGGCACGCGTGCCGGCACCTGCTCCTTTGCGGACTTGTCAGCCGCCGTCACCCAGCGATGCCAATCCGGCCACCAGGAGCCGGCCAGCTCGGTCGCGCCCTTGAACCAGTCCTCGGCATCCGGCGGCAGGGTCTCATTCACCCAGTGGCTGTATTTGCCGCTCTCGGGTGGGTTCACCACACCGGCGATATGGCCCGAGGCTGCGAGCACGAAGCGCACCGGCCCGGCATAGATCTGCGTCGCCCGGTAGGTCGATTTCCACGGCGCGATATGATCTTCGCGGGTCGAGATCAGGTAGCTCGGCACCTTGATCTTCCGCAGGTCGATCTTGACCCCCAGAAGCTCCAGCGCGCCCGGCTTAACCAGGTCGTTCGCCTGGTACATCTGGCGCAGGTAGAAGCTGTGCATCTTCGCTGGCATCCGCGTGGAATCATCGTTCCAGTAGAGCAGGTCGAAGGGGAAGGGCTCCTGGCCCATCAGGTAGTTGTTCACCACGAAGGACCAGATCAGGTCGTTGGCCCGCAGCATGTTGAAGGTGGTCGCCATCTCGCGGCCCTCGAGATAGCCGCGCTTGCCCATCTTTTCCTCGAGCCCACGCAGTTGCTCCTCATCGATGAAGACGCTGAGCTCGCCGGCCTCCTCGAAGTCGGTCATGGTGACGAAGTAGGTCGCGGTCTTGATCCGGGCGTCCCGCTTGGCGGCCATATGCGCGAGCGTCGTCGCCAGCAGCGTCCCGCCCAGGCAATAGCCGATGGCATTGACCTGCCGCTCGCCCGTCGCCTGCTCGATCGCATCGAGGGCGGCATAGACGCCCTCACGCATGTAGTCGTCGAAGCCCTTCTCGGCGAGGTGCTCGTCCGGGTTGACCCAGGAGACAACGAAGACGGTATGCCCCTGGTCGGTCGCCCATTTGACGAAGGAGTTCTTAGGCCGAAGGTCCAGGATGTAGAATTTGTTGATCCAGGGCGGAAAGATCACCAGCGGCCGCTTCAGCACCGAAGGCGTGGTCGGGGCATATTGCACCAGCTGCATCAGGTCGTTCTGGTAGACCACCTTGCCCGGCGTCACCGCGATATTCTCACCGACCCGGAATTTGCTGTCATCCGTCATGCGGATGCGTAGCTGACCCTTGCCACGCTCGAGGTCGGCCAGCAGATGGCTAAGCCCCTTCAACAGGTTCTCGCCGCCGGTCTCGGCAGTTTTCCGCAGCACTTCCGGATTGGTCAGCAAGAAGTTGGATGGGCTCATCGCATCGACGAACTGGCGAGTATAGAAATCCACCTTCTGCGCCGTCTTCGGCGGCAGGCCATCGACGCCGCCGACCACGTTCTGGAAAAACCGGGCGCTCAGCAGATAGGACTGCTTGATGAAGTCGAAGACCTCATTGTCGCGCCATGCTTCATCCTTGAAGCGGCGGTCCTTCGGGTCCTCGGCGATGACCGGGGCAGGCCCGTCCTGGCCCATCATCCGCCGGGCGGTATTCTGCCAAAGGGTCAGGTAGTCCTGCCAGAAGCCGAGCTGCGCCTGCACCAGCCGCGCCGGGTTGGCCATGAGCCGCGTGGTCATTTCAAGGAAGGCGCCGCCGATGTTCAGCGGGTCGGGCGAGGCGCCACCGCCCTCCGACTGGCGCTTGAGGAAATCCGTCACGATCCTTTGGCCGCGCTCGGCCACCTCGGACATGGTGCGGGTTACCAGTGCCGGATCGGGCAGCCGGAATTGCGGGCTTTCGGGCGTTTTTTCTTCGGCCATGGGCCATCTTACGCCCTGCCGGGGCAGGCCTCCAACCTGCTTTGTGACAAGCCGCGGCTTCCCTTGCCCCGGCCTTCCGCGCTAACCCAGGCTTGATGCGGAGGCAGCAAGACGATGTGGGGATGGCAGCTGTATCGGGGGGGCCTTGGGCTCCTGGCCATGTCCCTGGCCGGTTGCGAAATTCCCAAGGAAGTAAATCCGGTCGAGATCTACCGCACCATCTCCGGTGAGGCCGATGCCGGCCGGCTGCCTCCTCCAGGCATGGACCGCCCCCGGCCCAGCCTTGGCAGCGTGCCGCCGCGGCCGGAACGCCCGCCGCCGGAAGCCCGCGACGCCATTTCCGCCGCTTTGGCATTGGATCGCAGCGAGTCCCGCGACCCGCTGGCGGCCCGGTCCCAGCCGGCGCCACCTGCCGCCGCTGCCTCGCCCGGCGATCCGCTGCTGCCTGCGGCACCTCCGCCGCGGGCGGCGCTGACTTCGGCGCCCGCCATTCCCTGGGGTGGACCGGCGCCAGCCAGCCCGCGCCCGGGCCCCGCTGTGGCGCCCGCGCCGGAGCCCACCCCACCGCCGGCCATGCCGGATTTTGCCCCGGCCCCCCCGCCGCCGGATTTATTAGGTCAGCCTCGCCGCCAGTGATGTGGTCCGCTATACGGGCGCACCGGGCGGCTTTCTGGCCCGGGTCAACCCGATCGGACCATGTCGATGACCGAGGAATTCCACCGTATCCGCCGCCTGCCGCCCTATGTCTTCGCGGAAGTGAATGCCGCCAAGGCCAAGGCACGCGCAGCCGCAGAGGACATCGTGGACCTCGGCATGGGCAATCCCGATAGCCCGACGCCGCCGCATATCGTCGCCAAGCTGATCGAGGCGGTGCAGGATCCCCGCACCCATCGCTATTCCATGTCGAAGGGCATTCCCGGCCTGCGCAAGGCGCTTGCCGGCTACTACGACCGCCGCTTCGGGGTGAAGCTGAACCCAGAAACCGAGGTCGTGGCGACCCTGGGCAGCAAGGAAGGCCTGGCCAATCTCGCGCAGGCCATCAGCAGCCCGGGCGACACCATTCTGGTGCCCAACCCCAGCTACCCGATCCATCAGTTCGGCTTCATCATCGCCGGCGCCAGCGTCCGCAGCCTGCCCTGCACGCCGGATGACGAGATGCTGTCGGCCATCGACCGCGCTGTGCGGCATTCGGTGCCGAAGCCGACCGCCGTCATCGTCAACTTTCCCTCCAACCCGACGGCGCATCTCGCCAGCATCGAATTCTACCGTGACCTCGTCGCGCTCTGCCGGCGGCACGAATTGTTCATCCTCAGCGACCTCGCCTATGCCGAGCTCTATTTCGGCAGCACACCGCCGCCTTCGGTGCTGGAAGTGCCCGGCGCCAAGGATGTCACCGTCGAGTTCACCTCGCTCTCCAAGACCTACAACATGCCCGGCTGGCGCATGGGCTTCGCCGCCGGGAATGAGCGCCTGATCGGCGCGCTGACCCGGGTGAAGTCCTACCTCGACTACGGCGCCTTCGCCCCCATCCAGATCGCCGCCGCCGCCGCGCTGAACGGCCCGCAGGACACAGTGGCGGAGATGCGCACCTTGTACCGGGAACGCCGCGACCTGCTGGTGAAGGGCCTGCATGCCGCCGGCTGGGAGGCACCCTCGCCGGAAGGCTCGATGTTCCTCTGGGCGCCGATCCCGGAGAAATTCAGGCACCTCGGCAGCGTCGAGTTCAGCAAGCTGCTGCTGGCCAAGGCGAAGGTCGCCGTCGCCCCCGGCCTCGGCTTCGGCGAGCATGGCGATGGCCATGTCCGCATCGCGCTGGTGGAGAACAACCAGCGCATCCGCCAGGCGCTGCGGGGCATCCGCAGCTTCCTCCAGGGGGACAACCTCGGCCCGGCGGATGTCGAGAAGGAGCTGAGCGGCGCATGAGCAAGCCCCTGTCCATCGCGGTCGCCGGTCTCGGCACGGTCGGCGCCGGCGTCCTCAAGCTGCTCTCGGCCAATGCCGACATCATCGCCGCCCGAGCGGGCCGGCCGATCATCGTCGGCGCCGTCTCGGCGCGCGACCGCGGCCGAGACCGTGGCGTACCGCTCGATACGGTCCGCTGGTATGACGACCCCGTCTCGCTCGCGGCCGATCCCGGCATCGATGTGGTGGTGGAACTCATCGGCGGCAGCGACGGTCCGGCGCGCGCCCTGGTCGAGGCCGCCATCGCCGCAGGCAAGCCGGTGGTCACCGCCAACAAGGCTTTGCTGGCCGTCCATGGCGCCGCCATCGCCGAACAGGCCGAGGCTGGCGGCGTTCCGCTGGCCTTCGAGGCGGCGGTGGCCGGCGGCATTCCCGCCATCAAGGGGTTGCGCGAAGGCCTCGCCGCCAACCGCATCCTCCGGGTCGCCGGCATCCTGAACGGCACCTGCAACTACATCCTGACCGTGATGCGGGAGCAGAAGCGCGAATTCGGCGAGGTCCTGGCCGAGGCCCAGGCGCTCGGCTATGCCGAGGCCGACCCGAGCTTCGATATCGACGGCGTCGATGCCGCGCATAAGCTGGCGATCCTCGCCGCGCTCGCTTTCGGCCGGCCGGTCGATTTCGGCGCGGTGCATGTGGAGGGCATCCGCGAGGTTACTGCCCTCGACATCGCCTTGGCCGGGGAGCTCGGCTACCGCATCAAGCTGCTCGGCATCGCCAGCCGGACGGATGCCGGCATCTCCGCCCGCGTGCATCCCTGCATGGTGCCGGTGGCGGCGCCGATCGCCCGGGTCGATGGCGTCTTCAATGCCGTGGTGGCGGAAGGCGACTTCGTCGGGCGGGTGATGCTGGAAGGCCGCGGGGCAGGGGCGGGGCCTACAGCCAGTGCCGTGGTCGCGGATATCATCGATATCGCCCGCAACCGACACACCCCGGTCTGGGGGGCCGCCAGTGGTGCGCTGGATGCGGCCCCCTCCGTGCCAATGGACCGCCATGTCGGCGCCTACTACCTGCGGCTGATGGTGCTGGACCGGCCCGGCGTTATCGCCGACGTGACCGGTATTTTGCGCGACCAGTCGATCAGCCTCGAATCCATGCTGCAGCGCGGCCGCGCGCCCGGTGAGGCTGTCCCGGTGGTGCTGACCACGCATGATTGCGAGGAAGCGGCCATGCGTGCCGCTCTTGTGCGTATCGCTGCGTTGGGCGCGGTGCTGGAAAAGCCGGCGCTCATCCGCATCGAGCCTCTATAACCCACATCGCAGCTCCAGGGAGCAGATCATGCCAACCACCGAAACCCAATACGGCAAGGTCGTCGACCGCAACCTGGCGCTCGAGCTGGTACGCGTGACCGAGGCCGCCGCCATCGCCGCCTCCCGCTGGATCGGCCGCGGCGACAAGAATGCCGCCGATGGCGCTGCCGTCGACGCCATGCGCAAGGCCTTCGACACCGTCGCCATCACCGGCACCGTGGTGATCGGCGAGGGCGAGATGGACGAGGCACCGATGCTCTATATCGGTGAGAAGATCGGCCTCGGAGGCGCCCCGGTCGATATCGCCGTCGACCCGCTGGAAGGCACTTCGGTCACCGCCAAGGGCGGCCCCAATGCCATCGCCACCCTGGCCCTGGCTGAGCACGGCGGCTTCCTGCACGCCCCCGACATCTACATGGACAAGATCGCCATCGGCCCCGGCCTGCCGGATGACGTGGTCAGCCTGGATGCTCCGGTCGAGACCAATCTGCGCGAGCTGGCCAAGGCCAAAAAATGCGACATCAGCGACCTGATGGTCTGCATCCTCGACCGTGACCGCCACAAGGCGATCGTCAAGGCCTGCCGCGCCGCCGGTGCCCGCATCATGCTCATCGGCGATGGTGACGTTGCCGGCGTCATCGCGGTCAGTGAGCCCGAGACCGGCATCGACATGTACCTCGGCTCGGGCGGTGCGCCGGAAGGCGTGCTCGCCGCGGCGGCGCTGCGCTGCATCGGCGGCCAGCTCCAGGGACGGCTGCTGTTCGAGAACGACGAGCAGATCACCCGCGCCCGTGACATGGGCGTCACCGACCCGAACCGCATCTATAAGGTCGCCGATATGGCCCAGGGCGACGTGATGTTCGCCGCGACCGGCGTGACCGGCGGCCCGATGCTGCGCGGCGTCCGCCGCACCGCGACCGGAGCCATCACCCATTCCATCGTCATGCGCAGCAAGTCCGGCACCGTCCGCTACGTCGAAGGGCACCACAACTTCGCACGGAAGCCGGCGTCCTTCGTCGGCTGAGCGCATGACGGAGGCGGTTCTCGGCGTCGGCCGCAGCGTCACCGGCCGCCGCTGGATCTGGCGGGAGAGCGAGGCCCGCCTGGGCCTTGCCATCGCCCAGCGCATGGAACTGCCCGAACTGATCGGGCGGCTGCTGGCCGCCCGCGGCGTAGGCCTCGAGGCCGTTGCCGATTTCCTCGAGCCTACCCTGCGGGCGATGCTGCCGGATCCCTCCGGCCTGATCGATATGGATGCCGCAGCCGGGCGTCTGGCGAGCGCGGTGCGGGAGGGCGAGACGGTTGCCGTCTTTGGCGACTACGATGTGGATGGCGCCTGTTCCGGCGCGCTGATGGTTCGCGCGTTGCGCCGCCTCGGCTGCTCCGTCACCCATTACGTGCCTGACCGTCTGAAGGAGGGCTACGGCCCCAACCCCACTGCTGTCCGTGCCCTCTGCGAGCGCGGCGCCACGCTGATCGTCTGCGTCGATTGCGGCATCGCCGCCCATGCCGCCCTGGCCGAGGCCGAGGGCCGGGCGGATGTCATCGTACTGGACCACCACAAGGCGGAAGGCCCGGTCCCTCGGGTGGCGGCCGCGGTCAACCCCAACCGGCTGGACTGCACTTCCGGCCTGCGTCACCTCTGTGCAGCCGCGGTTGCCTTTCTCGCCGTCGTCGCCCTGCATCGGGCTCTGCGGCGGGCCGGCCATTTCACCCGCATGGCGGAGCCTTCGCCGCTCGACCTGCTGGATCTGGTGGCGCTGGCCACCGTCTGCGACGTCATGCCGCTGACCGGCGTGAACCGCGCCCTGGTCACCCAGGGCCTCAAGGTCATGGCGAAGCGTGGCCATGCCGGCGTTGCGGCGCTGCTCGATGTCGGCCTGGTGCGGGACGTGCCGACGGCGCATTCGCTGGGTTTCGTCCTCGGCCCGCGGATCAATGCCGCCGGCCGGGTGGATGAGCCCGATCTTGGCCTGCGCCTGTTGCTCTGCGACGACCCGGTCGAGGCTCGCGCCATGGCCGAGCGACTCGATATCGTGAACCGGCGCCGGCAGGAGGTGGAGGCGGAGGTCCTCGGGGCCGCCTTCGCCGCTGCCGAGGTCCAGGCTGCCGCCGGACTGCCGGTTCTGCTGGTGACCGGGGAGGGGTGGCACCCCGGTGTCGTCGGCATCGTCGCCGGCCGGATCAAGGAACGCTTCAATCGCCCTGCCTGCGTCGCCGGCCTGGCCGCGGGACTTGCCAAGGGCTCCGGCCGCTCGGTGCCCGGCCTCGATCTCGGCGCCGCCGTCATTGCCGCACGCCAGGCCGGGCTGTTGGAAACCGGCGGCGGCCATGCCATGGCCGCCGGCTTCAGCTTTGCTGCCGGGCGGCAGGCCGAACTGCATGCCTTCCTGAATGAACGGCTGGCCTTGGCGACGGGCCTGCCCGGCGCGGCGGATCTCGTGGTGGAAGGGACCATGGCAGTGCCGGCGGCGACTTCCGCCCTGGCCCAGCAGGTCGCCCGTCTCGCACCCTTCGGCGCTGGCAACGAGGAACCGGTCTTCGCCTTGCCGCGCGCCCGGGTGGTCCGAGCCGACCGCATCGGCAAGGAAGGCAATACCATTCGCGCCTTTGTCGAGGGCGAGGCCGGCGGCCGGCTCAAGGCCATCTGCTTCCGCGCCAAGGAAGGCCCTTTGGCTGAGGTGCTGCTTGCGCGGAATGCCGGCGCCTTGCATCTCTGCGGGCAACTTCGCGCCGAACGCTGGAACGACGAGACCACGGCCTGCCTGCATGTCGTGGATGCCGCACCTGCCTGAAGAAGGCTTTCGCGAGACAACGCAAGGGTGTTTGCCGGCTTCGGCAGCCTTTCAGGCGGTATCGCGTTGGTCCTGTCGTAACAATCGAAGGACAGGCCATGCGCCGACTGATGAATGCTGCTCTTGTCGTCCTGGGTTTGCTTGGTGGCTCGGCAGCCCTGGCACCGGTTCAGGCGGCGATGCCAAATATTGCCGCCGGCCAGGGCATCGCCGCGACGGAAGGCATGGTGCAGACAGCGCAGTACCGTCCCCGCTATGCGCCGCCGCCGCGGCCCTATTACCGCCGGGGCTACCGGCCGCCGCCGCGGGCCTATCGCCGGCCCTATGCACCCCGGCCCCGTTATGCCCCGCCGCCACGGCCTTACTACCGCCGCTGAGGCAATCGGCAGGCTGCCTGGTCGTATTGCGCCAGGCAGCCTTCAGCGCGGCCGCATCGCGGCCCAGGCTTCGGCGATGCGGGAAAGACGATCGGGCTCGGTCGGGGCATGCGGGCTGGTCGTCCCTTCGCCCCATCCCCAGCGCCGCACCGGTCCGCTGTCCAGATGAACGAAGCCCTTGCTGGCATAGAGCCCGACGCCCCCCCGCCGTAGCGCCAGGGCGGTGTCGGCAAATCCTGTCAGCCGTGTCGCACTGACACACACGTCCAGTGCGCTGGCCCGCAGGTGCTGGCTATTGCCGGCACCGCAGACGGCCGCATTGGTTTCCGGCGTGCGGAAGCCGGAAACGACCAGGAACTCACCGGTCTGGCGCGCGCGTTGGCCCGTCTCCCACAGGATATCCAGCACGCTGGGGTCATAGGCATGCACGCTGCCGGTCCGGCTATCCGCGAGCACTTGGGACAACTCGGCCATGGCGCCCGGATCCACCGCCCGGCCGTCATGGTAGACGCCCGCGAATCGGGCCCCCGTAGTGGCATGCCGAAGCGCGAGACGGCGTGGTGCCAGTGGCACGGCTCGGGTCGCCTGAGCGCTCTCCACCCGGGTGAGGACGAGAAGCGCTGGCGCGCTCAGGACGAGTCTTCGACGATGCATGGGACAGGCCTAGCGGCCGTTCCGCGTGGCGGGAACCCGCCCTCGCGCGATCGCGTTCCCGGTGCCGCAAGCGCGATCAGCCAAGGCCGAGAATATTACGGTCTGGATGAAATTCAGCCTCTCAAACAAAACTTGAGGTTGTGATAGCCGCTATCCGCGCCTGCTTGACCGAGGGTGGCTAGACGCCACGGTTCGACCAGTGTAGTGAGCGGCGCCGCGCCACCTGAGCGTTTTCGGCATCAGGTGGCTTCTTTGCGATGTCCCCATCGTCTAGAGGCCTAGGACACCAGCCTTTCACGTTGGTAACACGGGTTCGAATCCCGTTGGGGACGCCATCCGGCCTTCTCCCGCCGAGGTTGATAGCCCGGCACCCAAGCTTGTACCGGCCGGCACCAAGCGCAGATATGGGCGACGTGGAGCGACGAGAGGCGACCAATGCAAACCCCGGATACGACAACCCAGTCCAGGGTGAAGCCCGAGCTCAAGGTCGAGCGGCCGAAGCTGCACAAGGTGCTGCTGGTGAACGACGACTTCACGCCGCGTGCCTTCGTCGTCAGCGTGCTGCGAATCCACTTTCGCATGGGGGACGATCAGGCGCAGCGGGTGATGATGACTGCGCATCAGCGCGGCGTCTGTGTCGTGGCGGTCTTCACCCGCGACATTGCCGAGGAGAAGGCGACGGCCGCGACGGAGATGGGCCGCAAGCAGGGCTATCCGCTGCTGTTTACGACCGAGCCTGAGGAATAGCGAGGTCCCGCCGCGTCACCGTAGCATCGGACCCCAGCGGAAGACCTGCAGGTCCAACCCGCAGAGCCCGGTTACGCCCCAGTGCCCGGCATAGGCCTTAACCTCCCGCAGATAGTTCGGGTCATCCGGAATGCCGGCAGGCCAATAGGGTGGGTTGAAGGTGGAGATGCCATTGATCGTCGGCAGGTGCCGCACCGCCGCGATCAGCATCGCCTCGGTGTTGTGGTTGTAAGGATCGGCCACGGCCTCACCGAAGCGGCTGGTGGTGCGTGCCGCCGAGACATAGAAGGCGGCGCAGTCTGGCGGGGCCGGTGGAACCGCAGCCAGTCGGGCCGCTTCCTCCGTACGGTCAAGGAAGAGCGGTGCATAGCTATTGGCCTGTTCCGCCAGCAATAGGCAAACCAAGCCTGCCATCGCCAGCCGTGGTAGCCGATGCGCCTCCGCCGCCAGCATCGCCGTGGCAAGCAGGACCACGGGCAGGGTGAGGAAGATCTGATAGCGTGCCACGACTCGCGCCGCCTTGGCGCCCGGCACCAACCGATAAACCAGCGACCACGGGGTGACGCCATCGACCTGCAAGGTCAGCGCCCAGGTTATAAGCGTCGCCAGGGCTATGGCCCGCAGCAGCGCGACCCGTCCCGAGGATTGGTCGCCGCCCCCACGCCAGAGCCAGATCAAGGCTGCGGCAAAACTCAGCAGCAGCAGCGGCGGCAGCCCGGTCATCCGTTCCGACCAGAAGGGCATCTCCGGCCGGAAGGCGTGGTTGCCGGCACGCACCAGCCAGCCCCAGAGGATGTTCCGCTCCCCCACATGGAAGACATCCTGCAGGCTTGGGACGTGGCGCAGCACGTCGGCCCAAGGGTGCATGCCCGTCTCCGCCGCCTTGGGCAGGTAAAGGCTGAGGAAAGGCAGCTCGACCACTGCCGCCAGGATAGCCAGGCCCAGCAGCGGCACGGCCTGGGCCCGCAGGGCAGTGGCCAGCCGGCGCCGGGCCGGGCGGCCTGCGACCAGCAGCCAGGCAGGCAAGGCCGCGGCGGCGAAGAAGGCCAGGTACCAGGCCATGTAGAAGCCGGTCAGCAGGCAGGCTGCGAAGCCCAGCGCGAAGCTGGCGCCCCAGCCGAGCAGCGCGGCGCGGCGGCCCTCCAGCAGCGCCGCCCCCATGCCATGGGCCAGCAGCAGCAGCACCGGCACGAAGCCGACGCTGAAGAGCTGCGCATGGCTGCCGCGGATGAAGAGGTTGTTGCTGATGGTGAAGAGCACCGCGGCCAGCACCGCCCAGCCCGTCGCCAGCCCGAGCGCGCGCCTTGCCAGCAGATAGGTGCCGCCGAAGCCGATGCCGCGCAGCATCGCATTGACCAGTTCGCCACTGAGAAAAGGGTCGGCGCCAAGCCTGCGGAATCCGGCATGTAGCAGCCCGAACATCAGGTACCCGTCGTTGTAGCCCAGGGTCCCCGGCACTGGGTGGAAGTAGTCGGTCTGATCCCAGGGCGAGAGCCCACGCAGCACATTCGCCCAGTGTTCGAGAATGGCGAGCTCGATCACCGCGTCATGCCGGTCCCCCAGCAGCAGGGTGAAGCCATTGCCAATCTGATTTCGGAAGAAGAAGGCCACCGCCATTAGGCCAGCCAACCCGACCAGCAGCCGCCTGAACCAGCTCGGCATCACCGTGCCGCCGCCGCGAGGCGGGCCTGCCACAGGCACAGTAGCGGCGTGACCACCAGTTCCATGCCCAGCGCGGCCAGCATCGGCGCACCGGGTGGGCCCTGCAGCGCCAGCCCAAGCAACCGGCTTAGGCCGCCGAGGACGACGATTGTTGTTAGCAGCCGGAAGCGGCCGCCATGCCGGAGCGGATCGGGCAGCGTGCTCCAGAACCCCAGCCCGAGTCCCAAAAGGAGGCCAGAGAGATAGCGAAAGTGGCTATCGATATCCGCAGACCCCGGCAGCCCGCCGGTCATCGCCGGTCCCAGCATCACCCCGGCTAGACCAGCCGAGACCGGCACCATGCCACCAAGCGCCACGGCGATTCGGAAACCCAGAAGGGAGGGAAGGGGCCCCGGCGGCATCGCCCCGGAATATTGGCTGGCCGGGCTACTCGTATGGTCGAGGCTCATACGAAAGCGATAGGGTGCCGAGTGGGTGGCACGCAAGCCTGGGGTTCATCGCCGGCAACAGCCGGGCTGCCTGCGCGACCTGCGCCGATCCCGCCGAATACCTTGGGATTCTAAAAAGCCTCGCTGGCTCCGGCGGTTGGATTCGAACCAACGACCAACGGATTAACAGTCCGCTGCGCTACCGCTGCGCCACACCGGATCAGCCGCGAGGCGGGGCCTATAGCAGGGCACCGCCGCTGTTGGAAGCCCGAAACCGGACTTCCGTACCCAAGAAAACCTCTGGAGGTCCGGGGCGGAATTGAACCGCCGTAGCAGGTTTTGCAGACCTGTGCCTAACCACTCGGCCACCGGACCGCCTGGGATCGCCCTGCGGTGCGCCTCTATCGGGCCAGCGGCGCGGCAGGTCAAGCGGGCGCGCGGCGCTGCGCTGCAACAGTGCGACTTGGCGCGATGGCAGCCGGGCCCCTATAACCCCCGCAGGGCCGCTGCGGTTCGGCACCGTGGCGACCCATGGCTCAGGCCTGGCGTCCGTCCTGCCAGGAGGTTGCCTCTCGGCTTGTGGTCCGCGGGGCGTTCGGAGGTTGTGGCTTCATGGACTACGCGGATGCGCGCAAGCGCATGGTGGACGGACAACTCCGCCCCAACAAGGTGACCGACGTCAGGCTGCTCGAGGCCATGCGTGGCCTGCCGCGCGAAACCTTCCTGCCGCGTGCCGTCCAGGCCCGCGCCTATACCGACGAGGATATCCCCCTGCCGGGTGGCCGGGCGATGCTGGAACCCATGGTCCTGGCGCGGCTGCTGCAGTTGACTGCCGTGCGCCCGGGCGATCGCGCCCTGGTGGTCGCCGCCGGCACCGGCTACGGCGCCGCCGTCCTGGCCCGGATCGGCGCCCGGGTCACCGCGATCGAGACCGATCCCGCCCTGCTCGCCATTGCCCGTGCCGCGCTGCCCGCTTGCCTGCCGGCCGGGGCGGTACGGCTCGAGACCGGTGAGCCGACCCAGGGCTTCCCAGGCGCCGCGCCCTACGATGTGGTGCTGATCGAAGGCGAGGTGCCGGAGATCCCGGCTGCCCTCGCGTCGCAGTTGGCCGAGGGAGGACGGCTGGTCGCGGTGATCGGCACCGGACGGCGTACGGGCCGGGCAGTGCTGGGCCAGCGTGCTGGCGGCAGCTTCTCGACCACCGCCGTCTTCGATTGTGCGACTGCGGCCATTCCGGCCTTCGCCCGCGCTGCGGGATTCGTGTTCTGAATGGGTAACCCCCAGGCTTTATAACGTCCAGGGTGGGTACCGGCGGTTCGGCTCGCGCCACGGGCTTCAGTGTTGTAGGACAGAACGGATGTCGCGCCGTAAGGATCAGGCCACGATGAAGCTGACCCGCCCCCTTTTGGTCCTGACCACCGCCCTCCTGGCGCCTGCCGCCCTGCTCGGGCTGGCGCCGGCGGCGAGGGCGCAGAGCCTTCCGGATGCGCTGGCCCAGGCCTATTCCAACAATCCCGCCCTGCTGGCAGCACGGGCCAACCTGCGCGCCGTGGACGAGAACGTGCCGCAGGCCTTGGCCGGCTGGCGCCCGACCGTCTCCATCAGCAGCAGCGCTGGTGTCCTCGATGGGTCCGCCCGCCAGCGCCCACGCGGCTCCCCGGGCGCCTTCTACAGCGATACCGACCGGCAGGTGTACAGCAACAGCATCACGGTCACCCAACCGGTCTTCCGCGGCGGCCGCACCGTGGCAGGCACCCGCCGGGCGGAAAACCAGGTGCTGGCGCAGCGGGCCCGGCTGCTGGCGACCGAGCAGCAGGTCATGAGCGACACCGTCTCCTCCTATGTCAGCGTCATCCGCGACCAGGAGCTGCTGCGCCTCAATATCAACAATGAACAGGTGCTGACCGAACAGCTCCGCGCGACGAACGAGCGCTTCCGGGTCGGCGAGATCACCCGAACCGACGTTGCCCAGGCGGAATCGCGCCTCGCTGGCGCCCGCGCCAACCGCGCCCAGGCGGAAGGCAACCTGCAGATCTCCCGCTCCACCTTCCAGCGGCTGGTCGGCCTGCCGCCGCAGAACCTCGTGGCGCCGCAGCCCCTGCGCCCGCCGGTTCGCAGCGCCCAGGATGCTGCCCAGACCGCGGCGCAGAACAACCCCAATGTCGTCGCCTTGCTGTTCGACGAGGCCGGCGCGCGTGACAATATCAACCTGCAGATGGCGACCCTGCTGCCGCAGGTGAACGTCTCCTCCCAGACCTTCCGCAATGACGGCGCCACCACCGCTTCCACCCGGCTGACCGGCACCCAGCTCACCGCCAGCCTGACAGTGCCGATCTACCAGGGCGGTGCCGAATACGCCCTAGTCCGCCAGGCGCGCCAATCCGCCCAGCAGGCCCGCCAGCTCGTGGACGACCAGCGTCGCACCGTGGGGCAATCCGCGACCCAGGCCTGGGAACAGCTGCAAAGCTCCAAGGCCCAGGTGGACAGCGTCCGGGCGCAGATCCGCGCGGCGGAAATCGCCCTCGACGGCGTGCAGCGTGAGGCCATTGTCGGCAGCCGCACCACCCTCGACGTGCTGAACGCGGAGCAGGAATTGCTCAATGCCCGCACCAGCCTGGTGCAGGCCCTCTCCACCGTGGTCTCGCAATCCTACGCCCTGGCCGCGACCATCGGCCGGTTGACCGCGAGCGACCTCGGCCTCGCGGTCGAGCCCTACGACATGCGGGCCTATTACAACGAGGTCCGCAACCGCTGGGTCGGCCTCGGCGATTATTCCGGCGTCGCGGAACGCCGCTGATGGCCGAGGAGGGGGCTTCCCCGCCCGGTGCTGCTGCCGCCCCCGGCGGCGATCCGAGCATGGAGGACATCCTTGCCTCCATCCGGCGCATCCTCAACGAGGATGAGCCGGGCGCTGCGGCGCCCGACCCAACGGCGGCGTCCGAGCCGCTGGCTCTGACCGAGGACATGCTGGTCGCCGAGGAGTCGGAGGCCGAGCCCGAGGCGGAGCCCTTGTCGCCGCCAGCCTCCGTCGCGGCGCCCATCCCGGTGCCAGTTCCCTTGCCCCCCGCGCCATCCCCCTTTGCGCCGCCACCACCACCACCCGCGGTTCTGGCGCTGCCGGCCGAGGCCTTGCTTGCCCCGGCTGCCGCCGCCGCCGCCAGCGCGTCCATCGGTAGCCTGGTGCGGGCCGTGTCGCAGGACCGCGACGCCACCGTCACCCGCGGCGGCCCCAGCATCGAGGACGTGGTGCGGGAGGAAGTGCGGCCGCTGCTCAAGTCCTGGCTCGACCAGCACCTGCCTGAGATGGTGGAGCGCCTGGTGCGGGCCGAGATCGAAAGGGTCGTGCGGCGCGGCCTCGGCTGAACCCCGACCAGCTCTCCCGCTTTCGCGCCCTTCGAGCAACGAGGGCTTGACGGACGCCGGGCTGCGGAGGACGGATGCCGCCATGCTGGACAAGAACCTTACCCCGGGTAGCTTCGAGACACGCCTCTATGAGGGCTGGGAACGCTCGGGCGCCTTCGCCTGCGACCCGGCCTCGGAGGCCGCACCCTTCACCATCATGATCCCGCCGCCGAACGTCACCGGCAGCCTCCATATCGGCCATGCGCTGACCATGACCATCCAGGATACCCTGACCCGCTGGCGGCGGATGCAGGGGCGGGATGCGCTCTGGCAGCCAGGCACCGACCATGCCGGCATCGCTACCCAGATGGTGGTCGAGCGCCTGCTGGCCGCCGAGGGCCAACCCGACCGCAAGCAGATGGGGCGCGAAGCCTTCATCGAGCGGGTCTGGCAGTGGAAGGCGGAATCGGGCGGCACCATTACCCGTCAGCTCCGTCGCCTGGGTGCCAGCCTGGACTGGCCGCGCGAGCGCTTCACCATGGATGAGGGCCTGTCCGCCGCGGTGCGGGAGGTCTTCGTCACCCTGCACCGCCAGGGCCTGATCTACCGCGACAAGCGGTTGGTGAACTGGGATCCGAAGCTGCAGACGGCGATCTCCGACCTCGAGGTCGAGAGCCGCGAGGTGAAAGGCAGTCTCTCGCATATCCGCTACCCGGTGGAGGGCGGTGGCGAGATCACGGTCGCCACCACCCGGCCGGAGACGATGCTGGGTGATACCGCGGTCGCGGTGCATCCGACCGATGCGCGTTTTTCGGCGCTGGTCGGCAAGATGGTCGTACTGCCGCTGACCGGCCGCCGCATCCCCATTGTCGCCGATGAATACTCCGACCCGGAAAAGGGCACCGGCGCGGTGAAGATCACCCCGGCGCACGACTTCAACGATTTCGAGGTGGGCCGCCGGCATGGCCTGGCGATGCCCAGCGTGCTGGATGCCGAGGCGCGGATGGCCATCGGCGAAATCGATGCTGAACTCGCTGCGGTCGAGGGTCTGGCCGATCCGGAATTCGTGCGCGGGCTGCAAGGGCAGGATCGCTTCGCGGCACGCAAGGCGATCGTGGCGAAGCTGGAGGAACTCGGCCTGCTGCTGCAGGTCGAGCCGCATACCCATCAGGTGCCGCATGGCGACCGCGGCGGCGTGCCGCTGGAGCCGCGGCTGACGCTGCAATGGTATGCCGATGCCGCCACCCTGGCGAAGCCGGCGATCGAGGCGGTCGAGAGCGGCCGCACCCAATTCGTCCCGAAGCAATGGGAGAATACCTTCTTCGCCTGGATGCGCGACATCCAACCCTGGTGCGTCTCACGCCAGCTCTGGTGGGGGCATCAGATCCCGGCCTGGTATGCGCCGGACGGCAGCATCTTCGTCGAGAAGTCCGAGGCGGAGGCGCTGGCGGCGGCGCGGGCGAAATTCGGCCATGATGTGGCGCTGGAACGCGACCCGGATGTGCTGGACACCTGGTTCAGCAGCGCGCTCTGGCCATTCAGCACGCTTGGCTGGCCGGAGCAGACCCCGGAGGTGGCGCGCTACTACCCCGGCGACGTGCTGGTGACCGGCTTCGACATCATCTTCTTCTGGGTTGCCCGGATGATGATGATGGGCATCCACTTCATGGGCGAGGTGCCCTTCCGCACCGTCTATATCCATGGCCTGGTCCGCGACGAGAAGGGCCAGAAGATGTCGAAATCCAAGGGGAACGTCATGGACCCCCTGGAGTTGATCGACGCCTATGGCGCCGATGCGCTGCGCTTCACCATCTGCTCGCTGGCCGGGCCTGGGCGCGACGTGAAGCTCGGCCGCAAGCGGGTCGAGGATTTCCGCAGCTTTACCACCAAGCTGTGGAATGCGGCGCGCTTCTGCGAGATGAACGGCATCGCACCGCAGCCTGGCTGGGACCCGACGAGTGCCCAGTCGGCGCTGTCGCGCTGGATCCTCGATGCCGCCAATGGCGCGGTGGTGGAGGCGACGGCAGCACTCGAGGCCTATCGCTTCGACGAGTATGCTGCGGCCTGCTACCGCTTCGTCTGGGGCAGCTTCTGCGACTGGTTCCTCGAATTCGCCAAGCCGGTCTTCAACGGGCCCGATGGTGCCGAGAAAGACGAGGTGAAGGGCGCGGCCCAGCACGTGCTGGGGGTGATCTTGCGGCTGCTGCATCCGGCCATCCCCTTCGTCACCGAGGAGTTGTGGGACCGCTTCGGCTACGGCGCCGAATGCAGCCTGATCGGCGCCGCCTGGCCCGCGGCCTCGCCGGTGACCGAGGCCGCGGCCGCGCGGGAGGAACTGGACTGGGTGGTGCGGCTGATCTCCGAGGTCCGCACGGTGCGCGCCGAGGTGAATGTCGCGCCTTCGATCACCACGCCGCTGCTGGTCAAGGATGCGGCGCCGGAAAGCCTGGCGCGGGCGGCCCGCTGGATCGACGCCATCCGCCGGCTTGGACGCGTCACCGAGATCCAGGCGCTGGAGGGCGAGGCGCCGAAGGGTGTCATCCAGGCCGTGCTGGGCGAGGCCACCTTGATGCTGCCGCTGGCCGGCGTCATCGACCTCGGCGCCGAGCGTGCCCGGCTAGCCAAGGAACGCGCCAAGGCCGAGGCCGAAGTGAAGAAGGTCGAGGCCAAATTCGCCAATGCCGACTTTGTCGCCCGCGCCAAGCCGGAGGTCATCGAGGAAAACCACGAACGGCGAGCCAACTTCCAGGCGGAAATCGCCCGCCTGGATGCGGCGATGGCCCGCATCGCCGGTTAACCCGGCGTCGCCCCGCTCTGCTTCACCAGCTGGCGCATGACCGGTTCCTGCGACCGGGCATAGCTGGCAAAATCCTCCGGCCCGATCACCCACGGCGTCGCGCCATTGTCGGTGAAGCTCTTCACCAACTCCGGGCGGCGCAGCGCGTGGTGGGAAAGGTTGGCCATCCGCTGCACCAGTGCGGGCGGCAGGCCGGCCGGGGCGATCAGCCCGTTCCAGCTGGTCAGGTCGAAGCCGGGCAGGGTCTCGGCCAGGGTGGGCAGATCAGGCAGCACCGGGCTGCGTTCCGGGCTGGTCACCGCCAGGGCACGAACCTTGCCGTCGCGGATTGCCCCGATCGGCCCGGCGAGGTTGTCCACCATCACATGTACCTGCCCGGCCAGAAGGTCGAGCAGTGCCGGAGCGCCGCCGCGATACTGCACGAAGGGCATCTCCGTGCCGGTCCGCATCTTGAACATCTCGGCCGAGAGATGCGGCGTCGTACCGGCCCCGCCGGTCGCGTAATTGTACTTGCCGGGGTTCGCCTTCAGCAGTGCCACCAGCCCCGGCACGTCGCGCACCGGCAGGTCGTTGTTGACGAACAGGATATTGGGTTGGCGGTAGAGCCCACTGATGAAGCTGTAATCCCGGCCGGGGTCATAAGGTAGGCCAGGGAAGAGTGAGGGCGCGATCGCCAGGTTGGCGACGCCGCCGAGACCCACCGTGGCGGCGTCGGCCCGGGCCTTGGCGATGGCATCGCTGCCCACCGTGCCGCCGGCGCCGGTGCGATTCTCGACGATGAATTGCTGGCCGGTGACCTGCGCCATGGCCTGGCAGAAGACGCGGCAGAGAACGTCGTTGGCACCACCCGGCGCATAGAGCGTGATGAAGCGGATCGGCTGCTGCGGCCAGGCCGCAGCTTGCCCGCGGGCCAGGCCGGGCAGCAGGGCAGGGGCGGCCAAGCCGGCCAGCAAGGCACGGCGGCGGAAGCGGGGTTCGGGCACGGTCGTCTCCCTCGATGCGGCTCTCTGGCCGTCTTGCCAACCAGTCTGCCGCGCCCGGCGGCGGCGGCGCCAGCACAAAGGGCGGAAGCCTTGGCAGTCCTGGCCCGACTGCCTAAAGCTTCGGAAGGGCCAGCCCGCCCCAAAGATGGAGGACCGCAATGACCGCGTGGGACAAGTCCAGGCTCCCCAGCCGCCACACCACCGTCGGCCCGGAGCGCGCTCCGCATCGCAGCTACTATTATGCCATGGGCCTGACCGAGGCGGAGATCGACCAGCCCTTCGTCGGCGTCGCCACCTGCTGGAACGAGGCGGCGCCCTGCAACATCGACCTCAGCCGCCAGGCGCAGTCGGTGAAGAAGGGCGTGAAGGAGGCTGGCGGCACGCCGCGGGAATTCACCACCATCACCGTCACCGACGGCCTCGCCATGGGCCACCAGGGGATGAAGTCCTCGCTGGCCTCGCGCGATGCCATCGCCGATACCGTCGAGCTCACCATGCGCGGGCACTGCTACGATGCGCTGGTCGGCCTCGCCGGCTGCGACAAGTCGTTGCCAGGGATGATGATGGCGATGCTGCGGCTGAACGTGCCGAGCGTCTTCATGTATGGCGGCTCGATCCTGCCGGGCAAGTTCAAGGGCCGCGACGTCACCGTGGTGGATGTGTTCGAGGCGGTCGGCCAGCACGCTGCCGGCAACATGTCCGACGAGGAGTTGCACGAGCTGGAATGCGTCGCCTGCCCGAGCGCCGGCGCCTGCGGCGGCCAATTCACGGCCAACACCATGGCGACCGTGAGCGAGGCGATCGGCTTGGCGTTGCCCGGCTCCGCCGGCACCCCGGCGCCTTACGAGGAGCGCGACCGCTGGGCCGCGGAATCCGGCAAGGCCGTCATGGAGCTGCTGAAGCTGAACCTCCGCCCGCGCGACATCGTCACCCGCAAGTCGCTGGAGAATGCCGCCGTCGTCGTCGGCGCCACCGGCGGTTCCACCAATGCCGGGCTGCACCTGCCGGCCATGGCGCATGAGGCCGGCATCGACTTCACCATGGACGACGTGGTCGAGATCATGCGGCGCACGCCCTATATTGCCGACCTGAAGCCGGGCGGTAAATACGTCGCCTACGACGTCTACAAGGTTGGCGGCATCCCGGTGATCATCAAGGCGCTGCTCGATGCCGGGCTGCTGCACGGCGACTGCATGACTGTCACCGGCAAGACCCTCGCCGAGAACCACAAGGACGTCGTTTTCCCGCTCGATCAGGATGTGATCTTCCCGGTCAGCAAGGCGCTCTCGCCCACAGGCGGCGTCGTCGGCCTCAAGGGCAATCTCGCTCCGGACGGCGCCATCGTGAAGGTAGCCGGGATGAAGACCCTGCGCTTCGAGGGCAGCGCGCTCTGCTTCGACAGCGAGGAGGAAGCCTTCCGCGCCGTTGACCAGCGGGCCTACAAGCCCGGCGACATCATCGTCATCCGCTACGAAGGCCCGAAGGGTGGGCCGGGGATGCGCGAGATGCTCTCGACCACCGCCGCCATCTACGGCCAGGGGATGGGCGAATCCGTCGCCCTCATCACCGACGGCCGCTTCAGCGGTGCGACGCGCGGCTTCTGCATCGGCCATGTCGGGCCGGAGGCGGCAGTCGGCGGGCCGATCGCCCTGCTGCGGAACGGCGACCGTATCGTCATCGATGCGGCGGCCGGCACCATCGACATGCTGGTGGACGACGCCGAGCTGGCGACGCGCAAAGCCGCCTGGACCCCCCGCCGCACCGACTACAATGCCGGGGCACTGTGGAAATACGCCCAGCTCGTCGGTCCGGCACATCGCGGCGCAGTGACGCACCCCGGCGGCGCGGCCGAGACGCATTGTTACGCGGACCAATAATGCGTGAGGAGGTGGCCCGCCGATTTGCGGGTCACCGCTGACCATGGGTCTGGGCGCGCTGACCAGCCGGTCGGCCGCCCCGCATCATTGTCTGCGTCTGCAAAGGCTTGGCCAAGGTTGCGCATTGTGTCGCCATGCTGCCCTGGCTTGTCTCCTGCTGCCCGCCTTTCCCGCGCATGGCCGGACTTTCACTGGCGCTGCCTGCTTTTCGTCACAGATGAAGCTTTGCATTGGTGCGTGCTTAGAGGAGCGCTCGTGATGAAACGCCTTTTGCCTCTTCTGCTGCTGCCGGTCCTGGCGCTGCTCTCGGGTTGCGTCGTCGCACCGGCCCCGGGCTACTACGCCCGGCCCTATGTCGCGCCGCCACCGCCGGTCTATGTGCGGCCCTACTACGCCCGGCCCTATGGCTACGGCTATGGATGGCGCCGGTGGTGATGCCCGCCTCGCCGCTGCGCCGCCGTTGCTTGCTTCGGGCAATGGTCGGGCTGGGTGCAGTGGCGCTTCCCGCGGCCTTGCTCGGCCCCGTCCCGGCCGCGGCCCAGCCTCGCTGGCCGCCACCGCCGCCGCCGCTACGGCTGGAGCCGCCGCCGGGCCGACCACGGCCCCGAATGGTCTGGCAACCCGGCCACTGGGTCTGGAATCGGCGTGACTATGTCTGGGTGCCAGGCCGATGGATCGGTGCCCGGCGCGGTGCCTGGGACCATGGGCATTGGGAACAGCGGCCGCGCGGCCCAATCTGGGTGCCCGGTGGCTGGCGCTGACGATGAGGCTCGGCGCCTGTCACGCAGGCGTCACTCTTCCGGTCTGCGACCGGAAGCCCTTTGCACCGTTGTCGTCCAGCATCGGTCCAGCAAAGGAGAGAATGTCATGCGCATCCTGACCATCGCCATCGCCGCCATTGGCCTGACGGCCTGCACGGTCGTCGAGCGGGAGCGGCCCCAGGCCGCGGCGCCCGCGCCGGTCATCGTCCAGCAGCCCGCGCCGCAATATGCCCCGCCAGCCCCGCCGCCAGTGGTTACCGTTCGCCCGAGCTACTGAGCAGCAGCTCCCGGCCCCGCCGGCGGCTCGCTGGCGAGGCCGGTCTGGCGCATTCCCTCAGCGAAGCTCGCACCAGACCGGCGCATGGTCGCTCGGCGTCTCCTCGGATCGCGCCACGGTATCCACGCCGCAGACCACCAGCCGCTCCGCCAGTTCCGGGCTCAGCAGCACATGATCGATACGCAGCCCCCGGTTCTGGTCGAACGCCGGTCCGTAATCCCAATAGGTGAAGGGTGCGTCCTGCGGATGCAGCGCCCGCAGCGCATCCGTCATGCCGAGGTTGGTCAGCGCCCGGAAGCGGGCCCGCGTTTCCGGCCGGACCAGCGCATCGGTCGGCGGCAAAGCGCCCGGGGTGAGGTCTGCCGCGGTTGGGCAGACGTTGAAATCGCCGAGTACTGCCACCGGGATGAAGGCATCCAATCGGCCAGCTGTCCAATCTGCGAGGCGTTCCAGCCAGCGCAGCTTATATTGGTAGCCAGCGTCGCCGCCGGAATTGCCGTTCGGGAGGTAGATCCCCGCCACCTCCATGCCTTCCGTCCGGACCGAGACGAAGCGGGCGTGGCTATCCTCCTCCTCGCCCGGCAGTACCTCTGCCGTGACCTCGAAGGAGATGCGCCCCAGCACTGCGACGCCATTGCGCCCACCAGTCTGGCCCACCGCATGGACACGGTAGCCGCTATCGGCGAATTCCAAAGCCGGGAATTCCGCCGTCTGGCATTTCAGTTCCTGGAGGAAAACCAAGTCCGGCGCATGCCGGTCGAGGAAGCGCCGCAGATGCGGCACCCGGCGGCGGATGGAATTCACGTTGAAGCTGGCGAGGCGGATCATGCCCCCAGCATCGCCCGTTCACGCCCGCTTGGGTAGGCGCTTCAGGCCACCGCGAAGCTGACGCCGCAGCCGCAGCCCGAGACGGCCTGGGGGTTGCGAACCGCGAAATGCGCGCCGATCAGCGCCTCGTTCCAGTCCAGTTCGGAGCCCGCCAGCAAGTCCAGTGAAACGCTGTCGATGAAGACCGGCGCCGCGCCGGTTTCGATCACCAAGTCATCTTCGGCCGCCTTATCCTCAAGCGCGAAATTATACTGGAACCCGGAACAGCCGCCGGCGCTGACCGAAACCCGCAGGCCGGCGCCGGGCTTGCCCTCGCGCCGGGCAATCTCGGCCACCTGCGCGGCGGCGCGGGGGGTGACATGGAAGCGGGGAAGGTTGGTGCCATCCGGCATCGGGCGCATTCTCCTGCGGGTGGCGGCGAAGCGGTCGGCCACCCAGGTCGGTTGAAGGTAACATAGGGGCGGTCATGGCGCATTTCCAACCAAGTCGCTTGATTGTCCTTGCAGGGCAGGGCTGTTAGGCACGCCCATGTCGCAGCAACCTCTTGCTCCCTGGGCCGTACACCCCGAATCCTCCCGTGGGCGGCTGCATGCGGAGCCCTCGGGCGATGCCCGCTCGCCCTGGCAGCGGGACCGCGATCGCATCATCCATACCGGCGCCTTCCGGCGGCTGCAGTACAAGACCCAGGTCTTCATCTTCCACGAGGGCGACTACTTCCGCACCCGGTTGACCCATAGCATCGAGGTGGCGCAGATCGCCCGTGCCATCGCCCGCCGGCTGCGGCTGGACGAGGATCTGGCCGAGGCGCTTGCCCTGGCGCATGACCTCGGCCATCCGCCCTTCGGCCATGCCGGGGAGGAAGCGCTGGATGCTCAGATGCGCCCCTATGGCGGCTTCGACCACAATGCCCAGTCGCTGAAGGTGGTGACGAGCCTGGAGGGACGCTACGCCGCCTTCGACGGGCTGAACCTGACCTGGGAGACGCTGGAGGGCTTGGCGAAGCACAATGGCCCGTTGCGGCGGCCGACCGCTTACATGGCCGAATACGATCGGCTGCATCCGCTGGAACTCACCACCCATGCCTCCGCCGAGGCCCAGGTCGCCGCCCTGGCCGACGACATCGCCTACAACAATCACGACCTCGACGACGGCATCCGCGCTCGGATCTTCACCCTGGAGGAAGCCGCGGCGCTGCCGCTGGTCGGAGAGGCCTTCCAGGATGTCCGCACCACCCACCCCAATATCGCTCGCGACCGGATGGTGACGGAGACGGTGCGGCGCGTCATCAACCGCATGGTGCAGGATGTGGTGCAGGAAGCCGGGCGGCGAATCGAGCGCCTGGCGCCGCGCAGCGCCGATGATATCCGCGCCGCCTCCGAACCCGTGGTCGGGTTTTCCCAGGGAATGGCCGAGGCAAATCAGGCAATCCGCGAATTTCTGTTCACCCGGATGTACCGGCATTGGCGGGTGAACCGGGCTATGCAGAAATCCAAGCGGGTCAGCCAGTTGTTGTTCCAGTTGCTGCACGGCGGCCCGCAGATGTTACCAGACGACTGGCGGGCCAAGGCCGGCGAGCCCGGCACCGCAGCCTGTGCCCGGGTGGTCTGCGACTATATCGCCGGCATGACGGACCGTTTCGCGCTCGAGGAGCATCGGCGGCTGACAGACCCGAATATTCCGGGGTGACGCTTGAGGGCTGCAGCCCGCCATGGCGGTGCCGGGCCGCCCGCGCTACACCCCGCCCACGATGACCAGCACCGATATCTTCGCCACCCTCCGCGCCCGCACCGTCACCGCTCTCCAGACGCTGCTGCCAGATCTTCCGGCAGAGGCCTTCGCCAGGGTCCAGATGGAGCCGCCGCGCGACCCCGCCCATGGCGACATGGCGACCAATGCCGCGCTGGTCGTCGGCAAGGCGGCGAGGCAGCCGCCGGCGAAGCTCGCCCAGGCCCTGGCCGAGAAGTTGGCCGCGCTGCCCGAGGTCGAGAACGCTGCCCCGGCCGGGCCGGGCTTCGTCAACCTGCGCCTGCGGGAGGAGTTTCTGCGAGCCCAGCTCCCGGCGATCCTGACCGCCGGGGAGGGCTTCGGCGATGGCGCCACCGGCGGTGGCCGCAAGGTCAATGTGGAATACGTCTCGGCCAATCCGACCGGGCCGATGCATGTCGGGCATTGCCGCGGTGCGGTGGTGGGCGACGCGCTGGCAAACCTGCTCGGCAAGGCCGGCTGGGACGTGACCAAGGAATACTACATCAACGATGCCGGGGCGCAGGTGCAGGCGCTCGCTCTCGCGGCCTATTGGCGCTACCTCCAGGTGTTGGCGACGACCCCGGAGGGCCAGTCGCTGGCGGCGGGTGACCCGGCATTGGCCGGATTCGCCGGCTCGGCTCGCAGCCGTGAGGATTTCGAGCAGGCCTTCGGCATCACCCTGCAATATGGTGGCGATTATCTGGTGCCGGTGGGGCAGGCACTGTTCACAGCCCATGGCACTGGGCTGGTGCCCGCCGCGGGCGCCCCGACACCCGAAACGCTGGAGCTCATCCGCGGCGTCACCGTCGATGCCATGATGGCCGAGATCCGTAGCGACCTCGCTGCCCTCGGCGTCCGCCACGATGTCTTCATCAGCGAGGCAGCCCTGGTCCGTGCCGGCGTCGCCGATCGGGCGATCGCCGACCTCGCTGCCAAGGGCCTGGTCTACGAGGGCGTGCTGGAGCCCCCCAAGGGCAAGCTGCCGGAGGATTGGGAGCCGCGCCCGCAGACCCTCTTCGCTTCGACCAAATTCGGCGACGACGTGGATCGGCCGCTGCGCAAGTCCGATGGCAGCAACACCTACTTCGCCAATGACATCGGCAACCACGCCGACAAGCTGGCGCGCGGCTTCGCCGAGTTGGTGCAGGTCTGGGGTGCCGACCATGGCGGCTATGTCCGGCGCATGGCGGCGGCGGTGAAAGCGCTGTCGGGTGACCACCCCGTGCCACTCGACGTGGTGCTGACCCAGATCGTGAAGGTGGTGAAGAACGGTGAGCCGGTACGGATGAGCAAGCGCGCCGGCACCTATGTGACGCTGGCCGACCTCATCGAGGAGGTCGGCCGCGATGCCGTCCGCTTCACCATGCTGACCCGCAAGGCGGATGCGCAGATGGAATTCGACCTCGACAAGGTGGTCGAGCAGTCGCGCGAGAATCCGGTCTTCTACGTCCAGTACGCCCATGCCCGCTGCCGCAGCGTGCTTCGCAGCGGCGAAGACCCGGCGCCCGCCGAGCTCGCCAGCGCTCCGCTCGATTCGCTGACCGACCCGGCCGAGCTGGCGCTGATCCGCCGCCTCGCCGCCTGGCCGCGCACCGTCGAAGCCGCTGCTCTGGCCCGTGAGCCGCATAGGATCGCCTTCTTTCTCCATGACTTGGCGGGCGATTTTCATGTACTGTGGAACAGGGGACGAGAGGATACGACCCTTCGTTTCATCCGGGGGGATGAGCCGGAGGCGACGCGGGCCAGGCTCGCGTTGGTTGCCGCTACGGCGACGGTGATTCGCTCGGGCCTCCAGGTCATGGGGGTCACGCCCGTCGAGGAGATGCGGTGAGCGACATCACGATTCCATCCTGGCGTGCGCGCCCGGAAAATCCCGGTCCCAACTGGCGGATGCTGGGGGTGGCGGGCGGCTTGCTCGGCGCGGTCGCGGTGGCGGGCGCGGTGGGTTGGGGGTTTTCCCGGATGGGGGCGCCACGTACCGTGCCGCTGATCGAGCCGGATTCCCGGCCGGTGAAGATTCGCCCGGAATCGCCCGGCGGCATGATCGTGCCGAATCAGGACCAGCTTGTGCTCGAGCCGCCCTCGGTACGCCGCGCCGCGGAACGCAATGCCGGCGTCAGCGCCCGGCTGGATCAGGGGCCAGAACTGCCGGCGCTTGAACAGTTGCGGCAGCAGGCCGCCCCGCCAGCCGCGCCGGTGCCCAATCCGGCACCCGCGCCGGTGATCCCGGCGGCTCCGGCCCCGCCGGCGGCTTCAGCCTTCAACGTTCCGGTCTTGCCGGCACCGGTCGCGCCCCCGCCCCAGCCGGCGCAGCCGCCGTCTACCCAATCCTCATCGGCGCAGCCCCAGCAGCAGGCCGCCGTGGCCTCGCCGGCCCCGCCCACGCCACCCGCCCCGGTCGTGGTGCGGCCCGGCCTAGCTCCGGTCGCCAATGGTCGGGCGATGGTCCAACTCGCTGCCCTCAGCTCGGAGGAATCGGCCCGCAGCGAATGGGAGCGGTTGCAGAAGCGGGTGCCGGAGCTGGCGGCCTTTCAGTCGCAGATCACCCGCTTCGACCGTGGCGAAGGCCAAGCGCCGCTCTATCGGCTGCGCGCCATCGGCCTCGCCAATACTGCCGCCGCCCGGTCGCTGTGCGAGGCGATGCGCGCCAAGGCGGCACCCTGCACGCCACTCGGGGGCTGAGGGTGCGGCCACGCGCAGCCATCGTCGGCATCGCCGGGACGGAGCTTTCGGCGGCGGAGGCAGCCGTCTTCCGTGCAACGCCTCCCCTCGGTGTCATCCTCTTCGCCCGCAACATCGCCGATCCCGGGCAACTCGCGGCATTGAATGCCGCGATCCGCGACCTGCTGGGCGATGAGGCGCCGATCCTGGTGGATCAGGAAGGTGGCCGCGTCGCCCGGCTGCGCGCGCCTCTCTGGCCGCAATGCCCACCGGCCGCGCTGTTCGAGGACCTCCCCGAATCGGCTGCCCGGGCCAATGCCGCGCTGCATGGGCTGATGTGCCGTGAGGCCGGATTCGATGTCGTCTGTGCCCCAGTGCTGGACCTGCGCCTGCCCGGTGCCCATGCCGTCATCGGCGACCGCGCCTTCAGCGACCGGCCTGAGGAAGTGGCACGGCTCGGCCTCGCCTGGGCCGAGGGACTGCAGCAGGCCGGCTGCATCCCGGTGGTTAAGCACGTGCCCGGCCATGGCCGAGCGCTGGTGGACAGTCACCTCGACCTGCCGCGGGTCCTCGCCACCAGCGCGGAACTGGCGCTGGATTGCACGCCCTTCGCCGCCCTGGCCGGCATCGCCGCCTGGGCCATGACCGCGCATATCGTCTATGAGGCCTGGGATGCCGACTTGCCGGCGACCCTTTCCCCGCGGGTGATCGGCGAGGTGATCCGTGGCGCCATCGGCTTCCCAGGCATCCTGGTCAGCGACGACCTCTGCATGAAGGCCTTGCGGGGAGAGGCCGGTGCTCTGGCGCGCCAATCCCTGGCTGCCGGCTGCGACCTCGTCCTGCATTGCAATGGCGACCTCGCCGAGGGCGCGGCGCTGCTGCGCGATTGCCCACCGCTCACCGACCAGGCTGCCGAACGGCTCGCCACCACCCGTGCCCGGGTGCTCGAGGCCCGCGAAATCCTGGATCCGCGGGTTCTGGTCGCCACGCGGGATGCCCAGCTTACGGCCTCGGCGTGACCGATATCCTCGGCTGGCTGCCAGAGCTTCTGGCGGCGGTCTGCGTCTCGGTGCTGGCCATCACGCTGCATGAGGCGGCGCATGGCTATGCTGCGCTCTGGCTCGGCGACGGCACCGCCCAGCGGGCAGGCCGCCTCAGCCTGAACCCACTGCGACATGTGGACAGGGTGGGTACCGTGCTGGTGCCCGGGGTGCTGCTGGTCGGCCAGTTGCTGACCCTGGGCCGGGTCGAGTTCATGTTCGGCTGGGCCAAGCCGGTGCCGGTGGACCTCCGCGCCCTGGCCAATCCACGGGTCGGCATGATGCTGGTGGCCGCCGCCGGGCCGGCGATGAACTTCGCCCTCGCCATGATCTCCGGCCTGCTGGTGCATCCCCTGGTCGCACTGGACGGGGTGGTCTCGCGTGACCTGTTGCTGGCCGGCGCACATGTCATCCAGCTCTCGATCCTCGCCAACCTCGTCCTCGGCCTGTTCAACCTGCTGCCCATCCCGCCGCTGGATGGCGGGCGGATCGTCGCCGGGCTGCTGCCACGGGCCTTGGTGCTGCCCTATATGCGGCTGGAACGCTGGGGCATCCTCATCGTCATCTTCGGCGTCTTCCTGCTGCCGCGGCTGGCGCCCGGCTATGACCCGGTCGGCTGGGCGCTGCAGAATGTCGTGCAACGGGCCTTCGATTTCGTCGTGCTGATCTCGGGGAATGCCTGATGGCGCAGCCGGTCATGCATCTCCGGCTGGAAGGCTTCGAGGGACCGCTCGACCTGCTGCTGGACCTCGCCCGGGCGCAGAAGGTCGACCTCGAGAAGATTTCCATCATCGCCCTGGTGGACCAATTCCTCGCGGTGCTGGACCAGGCCCGCAAGGTGCGGCTGGAACTGGCGGCGGATTGGCTGGTGATGGCCGCTTGGCTGGCCTGGCTGAAGTCCCGCCTTCTGGTCCCGCAGGACCCGGATGAGGAGGTCGATGCCGAGGCTCTGGCCGCGGCGCTGACCGATCGGCTCGCCGAGTTGGACCGCATGCGCCTTGCCGCCGCCTTCCTTGGTGCCCGGCAGCAGCTGGGCCGGGAGATATTCGGCCGTGGCGCGGCGGAAAACCTGCGGGTCGAGGACCGCAGCGGCCTGAACGCCGACCTGCCGGCGCTGTTGCAGGCCTATGCCGCTGCCCGCCGCCGGGCCCTCGCACGGCGGCCCTATGCGCCGAGACATCGCAAGCTCTGGACCGTGCAGGATGCCCTCGCTCGTCTCGGCGGCATGGTCGGCGCCCTGCCGGATTGGGCGACCTTGACGCGTTTCCTGCCGGATGGCCTCTCCGACCCGGTGGAACAGCGCGCCGCCCTGGCCAGCACGCTGATCGCCGCGCTGGAGACGGCCCGGGGCGGCGGGATCGAATTGCGCCAGGAACGCGCCTTCGGTCCCATCCTGGTCCGGCGGGCCCTGGCGGTGGAAGAAACGGTATCCGATGTCCGAGCAGCCTGATCCCGCCCCCGAGGCCCCGCCCATCGCAGAACTTGATTCTGCCCTCTTCGTCCATGCTCTGCGAATTGCTGAGGCCCTGGTCTTTGCCAGCGATCGCCCGATCCCGCCCGCCAAGGTCCAGCAGGCTTTGCCGCCCGGGGTGGATGCCCGCGCCGTTCTCACTTCCCTGATGGCGACTACCGCCGGCCGGCCGGTCGAGTTGGTGGAGGTCGCCGGCGGCTATGCCTTCCGCACCGCCGCCGACCTTGCCCCGGCACTGACCCGGGTGGTGGAGGTACCGCGCAAGCTGCCCCGGGTGGCGATGGAGACCCTGGCCATCATCGCCTACCACCAGCCGGTGACCCGGCCGGAGATCGAGGAGATCCGCGGCGCCACTCTCTCCCAGACCACGCTCGAGGCGCTGCTGGAGAACGGTCTGATCGCCCCCCGCGGCCGCAAGGAAGTGCCGGGCCGCCCCAGCCTATGGGGCACCACCCCGCGCTTCCTCGAGCAGTTCGGTCTGAAGGGCCTCGGCGACCTGCCCCGGCGCGAGGAATTGGTCAGCGAGCCCGGCCCGCTCTTCCGGGCCCCGGCCATTCCGGAATGACGCTGCGGCTGTCCGGCATCCGCCATGCCTATGGCAGCCGGACCGTGCTGCATGGCGTCGACCTTGATGTAAGTGCGGGGGAGATCCTCTGCCTGCTCGGCCCATCCGGCGACGGCAAGACCACGCTGCTGCGGCTGGTCGCGGGGCTGGAGCCGCTGCAGGCCGGGCGAATCGAGTTGGGCGGCGTCGTGGTCGGCGAACCGGGGCGGGACCTCCCGCCGGAGGACCGCCGCGTTGGCTTCGTCTTCCAGGACTACGCGCTGTTTCCCCACCTGACCGTCGCCGACAACGTCGCCTTCGGCCTGCACCGGAGCCCGAAGGGGGAAAGGGCCTGGCAGGTGGCGGAGGCACTGGCCCGGGTCGGCCTAGAGACCCATGCCAAGGCCTTTCCGCATATGCTTTCGGGTGGCCAGCAGCAGCGGGTGGCGCTGGCCCGCGCCCTGGCGCCGCGACCGCAGGTGCTGCTGCTGGACGAGGCCTTCGCCTCGCTCGATGCCCGGCTGCGCGAGCAGGTCCGCGACGATACCCTCCATGTGCTGCAGACCGCCGGCGTCCCGGCGCTGATCGTCACCCACGACGCCGAGGAGGCGATGTTCCTCGCCGACCGGATCGCCCTGATGCGGGCCGGCCGGGTGGTGCAGCTCGGCACGCCGGAACAACTTTACCTCCACCCCGCCGAGCCCTTCGTCGCAACCTTCCTCGGTGAGGTGAACCGCATGCCGGCCCGGCTGCGCGGCGCCTGGGTGGAAACCGCGATGGGCCTGCTGCCGCGACCGGCCGGATGCCCGCTGCCCGATGGCCCGGCTGAGCTGCTGTTGCGCCCGGAAGGGCTGCGGGTCGGCGTTCCGGATGGCATGCCGGCGGCGGTCGAGGCCTGCCGGCTGCTCGGGCCGACCACCCTGGTGCATCTCACGGTTGCGGATGGGGCAGGGGGCCTGCTCCATCTGCATGCCCGGCTGCCGCCCGGCGCAGTACTGGCACGTGGACAGCAGGTGACGGTTGCGATCGACCCTGAACGGGCCTTCGTATTTCCCGCAGCGGCTCCCTAGATTGGCGCCGCGGGGCTATCCTGCTAACGGGAAGGTGCCGCGTAATCTGGGAGCAGCTCCCTCAGCGTGGCTGGAGACGGTATGTTCGATTTTGCCTGGTCCGAGATAGCGCTGATCGGCGTCGTGGCGCTGGTCGTCATCGGCCCGAAGGACCTGCCCGAGGCAATCCGCGGCGTGGCGCGCGGAATCACGAAGCTGCGCCGCATGGCCAGCGAATTCCAGGGTCAGGCCGATGAGCTGGTGCGTGAGGCGAACCTCGACGAGGTGCGCAATTCCATCAATGAAATCCGCAACTTCAATGTGCGGGACCAGCTCACCAAGGCGGTGGATAAGGATGGGTCGATCCGCAAGACCTTTACCGAGGATCCGCTGAAGCCGGACTACACCCCCTATACGCCACAGCCGGTAACGCCGGCGACGGTGACCGAGCCGCCGCCGGGTGCCATGGAAGGCGCCAGTGCCAATTTGGGCAGCGCTGGCCTCGACAGCACCGAGCCGGCCGTCAAGCCAGAGCCCGCGGCCCCGGCCTTCATTCCGCCCGCCTTCGTGCCCCCGCCGGCTGCCGCCACGCCGCCTCCTGTGGTCGCCGCGCCGGCGGGGCCGACCCCGGCCACGCCCGCCTTCGTGCCTCCGGCCGATCCGGCCCCCGCGCCGTCCACCCAGACCCAGAGCTGAGACCCCGAACCAGTGTCGCGCGATCCGGAAGATACCATCGACGATAAGCCGATGCCGTTGCTCGAGCACCTGATGGAGCTGCGCACGCGGCTGCTCTGGTCGGTCGGCGCCTTCGGCATTGCTTTCGCAATTTGTTATTACTTCTCGGCCCAGATCTACGGCTTCCTCGCCCAGCCGCTGGCCGACATCCTGCAACAGCAGGGCGGCGGCGAGCGGCGGATGATCTTCACCGCCCTCTACGAGGCCTTCTTCACCTACCTGAAGGTCGCCTTCTTCGGCGCCACTTTCTTCAGCTTCCCGATGTGGGCGACGCAGCTCTGGCTCTTCATCGCGCCCGGCCTGTACCGGTCCGAGAAGCGGGCGGTTACACCCTTCCTGGTCGCCTCGCCCTTCCTGTTCCTGGCCGGGGCGGCGCTGGCCTATTATTTCATCTTCCCTCTGGCTTGGCGCTTCTTCATCACCTTCGAGACGCCGCCGGGCGAGGGCGCGTTGCCCATCCAGCTCGAGGCGAAGGTCAGCGAATATCTTTCGCTGGTCATGCAGATGATCCTGGCCTTCGGCATCTCCTTCCAGCTGCCGGTACTGCTCACGCTGCTCTGCCGCGTCGGCATCCTCAGCGTGGAGACGCTGAAGAAGGGCCGCCGGTACGCAATTGTCGGCATGTTCGTGATTGCCGCGGTGCTGACGCCGCCGGACGTCATCAGCCAGGTCGGCCTCGCCGTACCGCTGCTGGCGCTTTACGAGCTGTCGATCCTGGCGGCGACCTGGATGGCCCGCAAGAAGCCCGAAGATACGAAGAAGACCTGAGCCATGCATGACATCCGGCGAATCCGCGAAGCGCCCGAGGCCTTCGACGCGGCGATGGCGCGGCGTGGTGTCGAGGGAATCGCCAGCCGAGTGCTGGAGATCGATGGCACCCGCCGCAGCACCATCCGGGCACTGGAGGAGAAGCAGGCCCGCCGCAACGCGCTGGCGCGTGAGATCGGCCAGGCCAAGCGCAGCGGCGGCGACAGCACCGTGCTGGAAGCGGAGGGCGTCCGCCTGCGCGACGACATGGCCGCGCTGGAACAGGAGACCAAGACCCAGGATGCAGCGCTGGAACTGACCCTGGCCCAACTGCCCAATGTTCTTGACGCGGAGGTCCCCGAAGGCCGCGACGAATCCGCCAACGTCGTCCTGCACCAGCACAGTGAGCCACCTCGGCCCGACTTCACGCCGAAGCAGCATTTCGAGATCGGCGAGGCCCTCGGCCTGATGGACTTCGCCAGTGCCGCCAAGTTGGCCGGCACCCGCTTCACCGTCTTGAAGGGCATGCTGGCGCGGCTCGAACGCGCTCTCGGGCAATGGATGCTGACGCTGCATACGGAACAGCACGGCTACTCCGAAACCGCTGTCCCCTACCTGGTCAATGCCGCGACCATGTACGGCACCAGCCAGTTGCCGAAATTCGAGGAAGACCTCTTCAAGACCACCGACGGCCGCTATCTCATCCCCACCGCCGAGGTGCCGCTGACCAATCTGGTGCGGGAGGAGATCGTCGCCGAGTCTCGGTTGCCGATCCGCCTGACGGCACTCTCCCCAAGCTTTCGCTCGGAAGCCGGCAGCGCCGGGCGGGATACCCGCGGGATGCTGCGCCAGCACCAGTTCCACAAGGTGGAGTTGGTCTCCATCACCCGGCCGCAGGACAGCGATGCCGAGCATGAGCGCATGACGCGATGCGCCGAGACCGTCCTGACCGAGCTCGGCTTGGTCTGGCGCCGCCTCTTTCTCTGCGCCGGCGATACCGGCTTCAGCGCAGCCCGTACCTACGACCTGGAGGTCTGGCTGCCCGGCCAGCAGATGTGGCGGGAAATCTCCTCCTGCTCCAACTGCCGGGATTTCCAGGCCCGCCGCATGAATGCCCGCTACCGCCCGGCGGAGGGGAAGGGCACCGCCTTCCTCCACACGCTGAACGGCAGCGGCGTGGCCGTGGGCCGTGCCCTGATCGCGGTGCTCGAAACGCACCAGCAAGCCGACGGCAGCGTGCTGGTGCCCGAGGTCCTGCGCCCATGGATGGGCGGCGTGGAGCGTATCGCCTAAGGCCGTTCAGCCCAGGCGCCGCAGCTCCGGCGCCAGCTTCTGCGCGAAGAAATCGCAGAACCTCGCCTGATCCGGCCCGATCTGGGTCATGATCAGGTGGTCGAATCCTGCCTCCCGGAATTTCCGCAGATTGGCCAGGTGCTGCTCCGGATCCGGGCCGCAGGAGACGTTCTCGGCCACCATCGCCGGCGTCACATGCTTGGTCGCCGCAGCGAAGCTTTCCACGCTCGGCAACTCGGCCTGCACCGGCCAGCCGGTGACCGACCAGCGGAAGTAGTGATGCGCGGTTTCCTGGGCTGCCGCCTCGGTTTCCCCATAGCAGACGGAGACTTCGGCATAGCAGGGGCCCTGGCCCCCGGCGCCCCGGTAAGCCTCTACCAGGTCGGCGCGCGGCTCGGTGGCGATCATCCCCTCCGCCTTCCGCGCCGCCATGCGGGCCGCCTCCGGACCACCGGCCGCCAGGATCACCGGCGGCTTCCGCTCCGGCCGATCGAACAGCTTCGCATGGTCGAGCTGGAAATGCTGGCCGCGGAAGTTGGTCAATCCGGCGGAGAGCAGGCCCTGGATGATCTCGATCGCTTCGCTCAGCCGCTCGTGCCGTTCCGACATGCCCGGCCAGCCGGCACCCGTGACATGCTCGTTCAACCGTTCCCCGGCGCCTAGGCCGAGGGTGAAGCGGTCGTCGCTCAGCAAGGCGACCGTTGCAGCGGCCTGGGCGATGATGGCCGGGTGATAGCGCTGGATTGGGCAGGTGACCGCCGTCATCAGACCGATGCGGCTGGTGGCCTGCGCCGACGCACCCAGCACGGACCAGGCGAGGGGGGCATGCCCCTGTTCCTCGATCCAGGGAGAGAAATGGTCGGAGATGGCGGCGAAGTCGAAGCCGGCTTCCTCCGCCTTCACCAGGTTGCGGACCAGGGCCTTCGGGCCATGCTCCTCCGACATCAGCTTGTAGCCGAGCTTCACCATAGGGGCTGCCTCCATCCAGGCCATGCCGGGACGGCCGGCCGGCGTTTCGGCCAGGGCAACGCGGACGCCCCCACCCAGGTTCGGATGTTGCGGCGCAGCGAAGAGGAAGCTTCACTGTGCGCCTGACCGTAAAGGCCCACCCCATGAACCGGCCGCTGCTCGCCGTCTCCTTCCCGCTCCATGCCGCCGCCCGCGCCACCTTGGACGAGGAAATTGGCGAGGCGGCCGAAATCGTCGCCTTGCACGACCTTGGCCCCACCGAGCGGATTGCGATCCTTGCTCGTGCCACGATCCTGCTCGCCCGTAATACCGGCAGGGAATTGCAGCCGGGCGAAGCGGGGCTGCTGGCCAAGGCGAAACTTGTCCAGTTCATGACCGCCGGCGTCGACTACATCCCGCTCCGCGCCCTGCCCGAGGATGTGCCCATCGCCTGCAACGGCGGCGCCTATGCCGAACCCATGGCGGAGCATGGGCTGGCCATGGTGCTCGCTGCCGCCAAGCGCCTCGCCATCGAACAGGCGGCGATGCAGCAGGGGGTCTTCAACCAGTTCGCCAACAACCGCATGCTGGCCGGCGGCGTCTGCGGCATTCTCGGCTTTGGTGGCATCGGCATCGCCATGGCGCGGCTGATGCGGGCCATGGGCATGCGGATCCACGCTATCCGCCGCAGCGGCACCAGCGAGGAGCCGGTGGATTGGATCGGCACGCCGGACCGGCTGGATGAGATGCTGGCGGCCAGCGACGTGCTGGTGCTCAGCCTGCCGCTGACCAATGCCACGCGCGGCAGCATCGATGCCCGTGCGCTCCGCGTCATGAAGCCCGACGCCATCCTGGTGAACCTGGCCCGCGGCGAGATCGTGGCGGAGGAGGATCTGTACCGGCATCTGCTGGCGAATCCCGGCTTCACCGCCTGCATCGATGCCTGGTGGATCGAACCGGTGCGGCACGGCCATTTCCGCATGGACCAGCCCTTCCTGGATCTGCCCAATGTCATCGCCTCGCCGCATAACTCGGCCTCGGTGCATGGCATCCAGGCTGTGGCGCTGCGCCATGCCGCGACGAATATCCGGCGGGTGCTTGACGGGCTGCCTCCTGCCAATCTCATCGGTGTCGCGGAACGGGAAGCTGCCCCGCCCGAGTAACGCGGCCGGCGTCGCGTCGGGAGGCCGTCTGCCGCGTTCAGCCGTGGCGGATGTTCCGCAGTCCGTCCCTACGTGAAGACCCGGCCCGGCCGGGCGCCGGAGCCCTGTGGCAATATTCGAACTTCTGCTGGCCCTGTTGGCCGCCTGCGTCGTCTTGGCCGTGGTGGCCCGCCTACTCGACCTGCCGCTGGCGGTGACGCTGGTGATCGGCGGCATGGGAATCGCCTTCATCCCAGGCCTTCCGTCGCTGGTGCTGGACCCGGATCTGGTGCTGGCGCTGTTCCTGCCGCCGCTGTTGCAGATCAGTGCCTACCGGACCGATTGGCCGGCCTTCCGCGACCACCTGCGGCCGATCCTGCTGCTGGCGATCGGCGCGGTTTTCTTCACGGCCGGGTTGGTCGCGGTGATGGCCAGGCTGCTGGTACCGGAACTGCCGTGGTGGGCGGCGATCACCCTCGGTGCCATCGTCGCCCCCCCGGATGCCGTGGCCGCCGCCTCCATCCTGAAGCGGTTTCGGCTGCCGAAGCGGATCGTCACGGTGCTCGAGGGCGAGAGCCTCATCAACGATGCCTCTTCCCTGGTGCTGTATAAATTCGCGGTCGCGGCGGTCGGGATGGGCACGGTCGACTACACCGATGGGGCTTGGCAATTCATTGTGGTGGCACTGGGCGGTGCAGGCATCGGTTGGCTGATCGGTCGGGCCGCGATGTGGATCTTCCTCCACCTGGAGGATACCCTGCTCGACCTCACCATCAGTATCCTGGCCGGCTTCGCCGCTTATCTCACCGCTGAGGCCTGTCATGTCTCCGGCGTCCTTGCGGCCGTGGCCTGCGGCCTGGTGCTCGGCCGCCAGCAGCATGCCGAATTCACCGCACGGACCCGGATCGAGCTGGTGGCGGTCTGGGGCTTCCTCGAATTCGCGCTGACCAGTCTGGTCTTCATGCTGATCGGGCTACAGTTGCGGGACATCCTCGGCCGTCTGGCCGCTTATGAAACCGGGCAACTCATCCTCGTAGCGGGGGCGATGGCGGCGACGCTGATCTTCAGCCGCTTCGCCTGGGTCTTCGCTGCCGGCTGGCTGCCGCGGGCCCTGTCGCCGGCGCTGCGCTCGCGCGACCCCATGCCGCACTGGAGTCATTCGGTGGTCATCGCCTGGACCGGGATGCGGGGCGTGGTGAGTCTGGCCGCGGCCCTGGCCCTGCCCGAGCATTTCCCCGGCCGCGACCTCATCCTGTTCCTGGCCTTCTGCGCCATCTGCGCGACGCTGCTGTTTCAGGGCACCACGCTGGGCTGGCTGGTGGGTCGGCTTGGCGTGGTGGGCGACAAGCAGGTCCTGCCCGAGCCGGAGACCGCCGAGGCGCGGGCCGAGATCGCCACCGCCGCGCTGGAGGCGGTGCGGGAGCGGCTGGACGACTCCAGCAATGCCGACGAGGCTTCGGCGGCAGCGGAGTTGGTCCAGGAATACGAGGTCCGGGCGGAACGCGCGAGCATCGAGGGGCAGGATCTGGAAGCGAAGGGGGCGCAGCTCGAGGCCCAGCTTCAGCTCCGGTTGGTCGCCATCCAGGCGGCGCGGGACAGGCTGGCCGAGCGCACGGATGCGCTGGATGGCGAGGCGCATCGTGCCCTGGTGGATGAACTGGATCTGGAGGAACAGCAGATCAGGCGCGCGCTCGACGCCTGATCAAGGTGTCTCGGGAGAAACCTCAGCCCTCGACCCGCACCGCGTCGGTGATGACCGGGCCTGTGGCCTCTTCCGTGGCGGCGATCCAGACCTTGGGCTTCGCCGCCTCGAAGGCACCGAAAGGCGAGGCGAAGGCGACCTCGGCAGCGTCGCGGCCGATCCCGATCCGGACCAGACCATCGGGCGCCGCCTTCCGCGTCGCATCGAAGATGTACCAGGCACCGCCGCCGGGGCCCTGCAGCCAGGCCTCAAAGACCGCGTGGAAATCCGGCGGGTCGAGACGCCAAGCATAGGCGCTGACGTAGCGGGCCGGTATGCCCATGGCGCGGCAGCAGGCGATGGCCAGATGCGAGAAGTCGCGGCAGACGCCGGCCCGCTGCAGGATTGTATCCATGGCCGAGCTCTGCTCGTCCGAGCTGCCAGCTTGGTAGTCGACGTGGTCGTGGATCCAATTGCAGATGCCGTTCACCCGTGCATAGCCGGGGGGCAGCCCGCCAAAAGTCTTCTGTGCAAAGGGCGTCAGCCGGTCGGCCTGGCAGTAACGGCTGGGGTAGAGGTGGGGATAGACCTCAAAGGGCAATTCGCCGGCCGGCACCTCGGCAATGGCTGCGGGATCATCGAGTCCCGGGGAGAGCGAGACGGTCGCCTCGTAGCGAAGGGTGAAGGCGCCGGCCGGGGCCATCACTCGGAGATAGCGGTTGCCGCTCTCGGGCTGGATCCAAACCTCGCGAGGTAGCTCCGGGGGGAGGCTCAGCGCCTCATGGCGCAGGTTTTGGATCGCGGTTCGCGCGACCTCGATATTGAAGAGGATCGGCGCCGGTTGCGGCAGCGAATAGGACAGTTCGCAGCCAAGTCGAAACTCCATCGCACCACTCTCCCAGTTCGTCGAGGGAGTAGCAAATCATGTGCCGCTGGCGGGCCGGGCGGTGGTCACCGCCCGGCCAAGCTGCATTGGTCAGTCCATGTTCACCATGATGGTCTTCTTGTGGGTGAAGTGCTCCAGCATCGCTTCCAGCGAGGCTTCCTTGCCGAGCCCGCTGGACTTCACGCCGCCATAGCTGAGGTTCGCCTGGACGACGAGGTTCTGGTTGATCTGCACCAGCCCTGCCTCCAGCCGATGCGCCAAGTCCAGCCCGACCTTCAGGTTGTTGGTCCAAAGGCTGGCCGCCAGGCCGTATTCGCTATCGTTGGCCTCGGCCAGCACCGCTTTCGGCTCATCGAAAGGCGCCATGACGGTGACCGGTCCGAAGATCTCCTCCCGCACCAGCCGGCTGTCGGGGCCGAGGCCGGTGAAGATGACGGGCTGGATGAAGAGTCCCTTCTTCAGCGCCGGGTCGCTCGGCATGGCGGAGCAGACATGCGCAGTCGCGCCGGCAGTCGCCGTCCCCTCCTCGATGAAGCCGCGCACCTTGGCGAGCTGGTCCTTGCTGACAATGGTACCGATGTCGGTCTTCTCGTCCAGCGGGTCGCCCATGACCATGGCATCGACCGCGGTCTTCATCGCCGTCACGAATTTGTCGAAGATCGGCCGTTCCACATAGATGCGGCTCGCCGCCGTGCAGCTCTGCCCCTGCCGGGTGAAGCGCATGGAGGTCAGCGCGCCGGAAACGGTCTTGTCGAAATCGCAATCGGCGAAGACGATCATCGGCGACTTGCCGCCGAGCTCCAGTGTGACGGGAATGAGCTTCGCCGCTGCCGCGCGGGCGACGATCTTGCCGGTCTCGACGCTGCCGGTGAAGGTCACCTTGCGGACCAGCGGATGCTCGACCAGCGGCGCGCCGCATTCCGGGCCAAAGCCCGAGACCATGTTGAAGACGCCGGGCGGCAGGATGCGGTTCATCAGCTCGCAGATGCGGAGCACCGCGAGCGGTGCCTCCTCGGCCGACTTCACCACCACCGCATTGCCGGCGACCAGGGCAGGGGCCACCTTCAGCGCCATCAGCAGCATCGGCACGTTCCAGGGGATGATCGCCCCTACAACGCCGAGTGGCTCACGCACCGTCACGGATAGGACATTCGGCGCGAAGGGCACGCTCTCGCCTTTCAGCTCGCTGCCCAGGCCGCCGAAGAATTCGAAGACATCGGCGACGACGCCGGCCTCGACGCGCGATTCCGTCCGCAGCGCCTTGCCGGTCTCGAGCGCGATGAGCCGCGCCAGTTCCTCGACATGGTCCTTCAGCAGCGCGGCGCAGGCATGCACCATGGCACCGCGCTTGCGCGCTGGCACCTTGGCCCAGGCCTTCTGTGCCTTGGAGGCGGATTGCACCGCGGCATCCACATCGGACGCATCGCCTTCGGCAGCGTGGGCCACCTCGATGCCGGTTGCGGGATTCACCACAGCGAAGGTCGCGCCGTTCCGGCCGGGCACATAGCCGCCGTCGATGAAGTGGAAGCCCGAGAGCGACTTCGCCAGGGCGAAGGGGTCGAGGCTGGGGGCAGCGGGGGTGTGCTGGGGCCGGTCGAGCATGGATTTCCTCCCGGGATGGCGGAACATTGAAGGGGCCAGACCATGGGCCGCCGTCCCCACAAGGGCAAGTCAGCCAAGCCAAGCTTTCGGCCGCCCCCCGCAGGCTGATAGGATGAACCCAGGGTTATCGACAGGAGACGCAGCGCGTATGGCAGGCACAGTCTCGACGGCGACCGCCTCGCGCGGATGGCTGGAATGGGTGTGGTCCTCGGTTGCCGATCGCGGCCGGGCCTATGCGGATGTTCCTGCGGCCGGGCTGCCCCCGCTGGACCGCGCCTCCCGCCTGGCGGAAGCCCTGCTGTCGGAGCGCGGCGAGGCGTCCGGCGCTGCCGTTGCCCGCGAATTGCACGACAGCATCGCGGTATTGGCGCCGGAGGACCGGGTCGCCTTCCTGACCAAGCTCTCGGAAGGCTTCGGGCCCGACCCGGACAAGCTGCGCATCGCTGCCGAGGCCTGGCTCGCCAACCCCGGCCCCGACGTCGCCGCCCGGCTGGCCGAAGCCGCCGAGCCGCCGCGGCAGGAGCTGATCCGTCGCATGAACATGGCGCCGGGCGGCACCGCCCGTCTGGTCAAGATCCGCGAGGAATTGGCCACCCTGGCCCGGCAGCACCCGGCATTGCGGGTGCTCGACAGCGACCTCAAGCACCTGTTCACTTCCTGGTTCAACCGCGGCTTCCTGGAACTTCGCCGGATCGATTGGCAGACCCCGGCCGCGGTGCTGGAGAAGCTGATTGCCTACGAGGCGGTCCACGAGATCGCTGGCTGGGACGACCTGCGACGGCGCCTGGCGGCGGATCGCCGTTGCTTCGCCTTCTTCCATCCGGCGCTGCCGGGGGAGCCGCTAATTTTCGTCGAGGTCGCCCTGGTCGCCGGCCTCGCCAGCGCCATCCAGCCGTTGCTGGGGCGGGAGGCCCCGGCCGGCGATGCCGCCCGGGCCGATACCGCCATCTTCTATTCCATCTCAAATTGCCAGGAAGGGCTGCGCGGGATCTCCTTCGGCAATTTCCTCATCAAGCAGGTGGTGGAGGAGCTGAAGGCCGAGCTGCCGCAGATCACCCAGTTCTCCACCCTCTCGCCGGTGCCGGGCTTCCATCGCTGGCTGGACCGGCAGCTCGCCTCTCCTCCCGAAGGCGGCGTCTTCCGCGCCGATGAGGTCGCCGCCCTGACCGCCGGTGGCGAGCCGGATGCGACGGCGGCCTTCCAGGCCCTGACCGCCGGCGCTTGGTGGCAGGATCCGGTGCGGGAGACGGTGCTGCGCCCGGTGCTGCTTCGCCTGGCCGCCTGCTACCTGACCCGGCCCAATACCGGCATGAGCGGCATCGACCCGGTGGCCCGCTTCCACCTCGGCAATGGCGCCCGGCTGGAGCGGATCAACTGGCTCGGCAATACCGCCCAGCGCGGGATGCGGGAGAGCCACGGCATCATGGTGAATTACCTCTATGATCCCGAGACGATCGAGGAGAACCACGAGCGCTTCGTCCGCTCCGGCCAGGTCGCTCGCTCGGCCGCGGTGGAGGCATTGCTGGCCCTACCCGCAGCCGCCAAGGCGACGACCAGCCGGCTGACAGCGCGGCTGCCGCGGTTGCTGGGCGGTGACGAAAAGGCAGTGGCGCGGCCGGCTTAGGGGCGCCCGTCGGGCGGGGGTTTGCTCTAGTCGCGCCCCGACGCTTGGTGCATGACGGCAGCGACGATGCCCGCCAAGAGGAAGACGATCATGCAGGAAGCACCTGGCCCCCAAACGACGGGGCCCCAGCCGACAGGACCCCTGAAGGGCCTCCGCGTCCTCGACCTCACCCGCGTCCTCGCCGGCCCCACCTGTACCCAGATGCTGGGCGACCTCGGCGCCGAGGTCATCAAGATCGAGCGGCCGGAAGCCGGCGACGACACCCGCGGCTTCGCCCCGCCCTTCGTGCCGAATACCCGCGAGAGTGCCTATTTTGTCGGCGTTAACCGCAACAAGAAGTCGGTCACGCTGGATATATCGAAGCCGGAGGGCCAGGCGATCATCCACCGCCTGCTGGAATCCTGCGACATCCTGGCTGAAAACTTTAAGGTCGGTGCACTGGCCAAATATGGTCTGGGCTGGGAGCAGCTTTCGAAGAAGTACCCGCGACTGATCTACTGCTCCATCACTGGCTTCGGCCAGACCGGCCCCTATGCGCCGCGCCCGGGTTATGATGCGCTGATTCAGGCGATGGGTGGCGTCATGTCCCTGACCGGGGAGCCTGATGGCTCTCCGCAGAAGGTCGGCGTGCCCGTCGCCGACCTCTTCGCCGGCCTCTACGGCTGCATCGGCATCCTCGCCGCCGTGAACCACCGCAACAGCACCGGCCAAGGCCAGCAGATCGATATCGGCATGCTCGATACCCATGTGGCCTGGCTGGCCAACCAAGGCATGAACTACCTGGCGACCGGCGAGAACCCGCCGCGGCTCGGCAACCAGCACCCGAATATCGCGCCCTACCAGGAATACCCGACCAAGGACGGCTACATCATTCTCGCCGTCGGCAACGACCCGACCTTTGAGCGGTTCTGCAAGGCCAATGGCCTGGAGCATCTGCTGAGCGACGAGCGCTTCTCAACCAACCCCAAGCGCGTCGCCAACCGCGGCTTGGTGACCGAGACGCTGACCCCGGTGATGAAGTCGAAGACCACCGCGGAATGGATCGACGTGCTGGAGGCGCTGAAGATCGGCTGCGGCCCGATCAACACGCTGGAACAGGTCTTCGCCGATCCGCATGTCGTCGCCCGCAACATGACGGTCGAGATGCAGCACGCCAGCGGCGAGACGGTGAAGGTCATCGCCAATCCGGTGAAGCTTTCCGCGACGCCGCCCGACTATCGCAGCCCGCCGCCGGTGCTGGGCCAGCACACGGATGAGATCCTGGGCGGCCTGCTGGCCATGCCGGCTGCCGAGATCGCCGCGCTGCGGGACAAAGGCATCCTGTAGTCACCACGGATGGGCCGGTAATCCGCGACCCACCCACGTGCCGAGGCCGACGCCGGGGTAACGCCAGCCGTTCCCCGGCGTTGTCCCCAGCATGATCCCTTCGCCGAAGCCCTTTGCGCCCCGCCCGCCCTGGCTGGGCGCTACCCTGCAGACCCTGCGCGCACTGCGTTGGCCGATCCCGAACCGCCTGCCGCCCGGCCACCGGCTCTGGCTGCCCCTGGCCGATGGCGACGCCCTGGCCGCCAGCCTGCATCTGCCCCAACGCATGGCCCGGCAGCCCTTGGCCGTGCTGGTCCATGGCATGACCGGCAGCGAGGAGGACCCTTATCTACGCGAAGCGGCGGTCGGCTTGTTGCGCCGCGGCTTTCCCGTGCTGCGGCTCAATCTCCGTGGCTCCGCCCCTAGCCGTGCGCGCAGCACCAGCCACTACCACCTCGGCCGCAGCCAGGATCTCGCAGAAGCGCTGGAAGTCCTGCCGCAGGCGTTGACAGGGCAGGGGGTCGTGCTCGCAGGCTGGTCGCTCGGCGGCGCCCTGGTGCTGCAACTACTGGCGCAGGAGACCGCGGCCCTGCCGCCGATCCTCGGCGCCGCCGCCATCTGTCCGCCGTTGCAGCCGGAACTCGCCCATCGCGCCATCGATGCCCAGCCGATCCTCGGTCGCGCCCTGCTGGCGCTCTACCGGCAGGAAGTCCTGGCGGTGCCGGCCCGGGATCTGCCGGAGCCACTCCGCCAGGCAGCGCTCACGGCCACCTCCCTGGTGGAGTTCGAAGCGACGGTGACGGCTCCCCGCTTCGGCTACCCCTCCTATGCCGTCTATTGCGAGATGAACCGGGCGGCGGCGGCCCTCCCGCGCATCCGGGTGCCGACCCTGCTGCTCATGGCGGAGGATGATCCCATCGTGCCGATTGATAGCCTGGCTGGGATCGATTGGGCGGCCTGTCCCGCGGTGGCGCCTCTCTCGATCGCTGGCGGCGGGCATTGCGGCTTCTACGACCGCGCGGAAGACAGTCTTTCGGTGAGGACGATCGGCGCCTTCTTCGAAGGGACCGCTGCCCTGCAGTAGCCCATCGGTATAATGTTGAATTAAAAACAGTATGTGGCTGCGTGGCCACATGATTCTAGGGAAGCCTTGGCCGACCGCTTCGACGAGTTGCTGCAGATTAATGATTGCGCCATAAAAAGCCGAGCAGCACCGGCGCCAGAATTTACCAGTCTTCAAGAAAAAGCCCGGCTGCCTTCTGCCCGATTTTGTCGGTTGCGGAAATCATAATTGAATATCGGCAAGTCATAAGGCCGAGGTCGGGGGATATGACAATGATGCGGACTATTATGCTCGGGTGCACGGCTCTGGCCGGCGCCGGCCAGTTTGGCATTGGCCCGGCGCTGGCACAGGAAGCACCGACGATACGGATCGGCGGCTTCTTCCGCGCCTATTATGGCAATACCCAGCAAAGCGGCCGCAACTCCACCGTGCCGACGACCTTGCCGAACAACGTGGCCAGCGCTTCCGGCAACCTGCCGGCCAATGGTTCGGGCATCGCCCGGTTATCGAAGAACGACTTCAGCACCGATGCCGAGGTACGCGTCCTGGTCAATGGCAAGGTCGCCAATGGCCTCACCTATGGCGCGGTGGTGGAGATCGCCTTCAACCAGGCCGAGGGCCGCAACATCCTCCAGCAGCGGGCCAGCAGCGGCAAGACCACCGCCAGCATCGACGAGGCCTATGCCTTCGTCGCCTCTCCGACCTTCGGCCAACTCCGCTTTGGCGACGAGGATGGCCCGGTCGGCGGCCTGATGAACAGCGGCGTTGTCACCAACTTCGGCTCGGGCGGCATCTACGGGGACCGCGAATCCTTTGTCGTCCGCCAGGCCAATGCGCGGACCATGACGTCCCCCGGCGCGATCGGCGACAGTACGAAAATCATCTATCTCTCGCCGCAATTCTTCGGCTTCGACTTCGGCGCCAGCTTCGCCTTCAATTACAATGAGGGCGAGGATACCGGCTGCCCGAGCAATGCCTCCTCCGGCTGGTGCGACACTGCCTATGCCTTCACCGGGGCCAGCGCCATCGGCGTTCCCGCCGCCGGTGGCGGCTTCGCGGTGCGGCGCAATGAGCATCAGGCGGCCTTGCGCTGGCGCGGCAGCCTGGCGGGCGTCGGGCTCGCCTTCACCGGCGGCTATGTCGGTGCCGGTGCGGCAAGGGAGCTGACCACCACCGGCACCCAGGCACGGGTTTTCAATGCCATCAACGTCATGCAATTCGGCGCCCAGGCCTCGGCCCGGGGATTCACCCTCGGCGTGCAATACGAACACGGCGACGCGAATTATTTCTGGGGCAACACCCTACGTGGCGACCGGCCGATGGACCAGCTCTTCGCCGGTGCCAGCTATACCAACGGCCCATTCAGCTTCGGCGGCAACTACGTGATCGGCACCTTCGAGGGCGCCAGCCGCTCCAGCTTCAGTGCCGCCGAAGCGAATGCCTCGGGCGGGCGGAACAACCTCGTAGCCAATCCGGCAGGGACGGCGATGATGCGTCGCCTCGGCTTCGGCGTCGGCGGCAACTACCGGATTGGCCCGGGCCTCGACCTGCTTGCCGAATTCAGCAGCTATACCGTTGCCGAACGGGGCCGCGACCTCGACCCGCAGAATGCTGGGGTGCAGGACCGGTCGACCACCAAGGTCTTCCTGGTCGGCACCCGTCTGGCCTTCTGAAGGCGCGCAGCTGGAACACGCCGGCGGCTCAGTACCCCGGCCGCGGCGTCAGCTCCATGACCACCTGGTCCAGGCCGCCATCGACCAGGATCTCACCACCGGTGACGTAGCTGGATCGTGGGCTGGCGAGGAAGATCACCGCATCGGCGATATCCTGCGGGGTGCCGATGCGCCGTGCCGGCAGCATCTGCTCCCGCCGCTCCTTCACGCCCGGTGCCTGGTAGAAGGTTTCCGACATCGGTGTGCGGATCAGCCCGGGGCTGACGATATTGCTGCGGATCCCATCCGGCCCCCATTCCAGCGCGAGTTGGCGCGACAGCATTGCAACGGCGGCCTTGCTCGGGGAATAGCCGCCGCTGCGCGGCTGCGGGTTCGAGGCGGCGATGGAGGCGATATGCACCAGCGCCGCAGGCCGCCCCAGCATCTGCGGCCGGAAAGCCTGGGCGCAGAGCAGGTAGCCGGTCAGGTTCACCGCCAGCAGGGTATTCCATTCCTCCAGCGGCAGCTGCGCCAGCGGTCCGGCCCGCAGAATGCCGGCATTGTTCACCAGGATATCCGCCGGGCCGAGCTTGTCGGCACAGGCCCGTGCCGCATCGGCGATGCTGGCTTCGGATCCAGTATCGCAGGCGATGGCGGCCACCCGGCCTCCGGCCGCGGCCAATTGCTGCTCGATCGCCCGCAGCCCCTCGCGGTCCCGGTCGAGCAGCGCAACTGCGGCGCCTGCCTCGACAAAGGAGGCGGCGATGGAACGGCCCATGCCGCCCGCGGCCCCGGTGACGACAGCGATCTTGTCTGCGAGGCCGAGCCAATCGGTATTCATGCGCTACCCTCCCGCTTTTGCGCCGATGAGACGCGGGGCGGGAAGGGCGGTCAAGGGGCCCTGCGGTCCGGTGTCAGCGCTGGCGCAGCACCTCGGCCGCCTCGATGGCGAAATAGGTCAGCACGCCATTGGCACCGGCCCGCTTGAAGCCCAGCAGGCTTTCCAGCATCGCCCGTTCGTGTTCCAGCCACCCGTTCCGAACGGCGGCCATGATCATCGCGTATTCGCCGGAGACTTGATAGGCGAAGGTCGGCACGCCGAAGCGGTCCTTCACCCGCCGTACGATATCCAGATAGGGCATGCCAGGTTTGACCATGACCATGTCGGCGCCCTCGGCGAGGTCGAGCGCAACTTCGCGCAGTGCCTCGTCCGAATTGGCCGGGTCCATCTGATAGGTCTTCTTGTCACCGCGCAGTGCCTTGCCGGACCCGACCGCATCACGGAACGGGCCATAGAACGCGGAGGCGTACTTGGCGGCATAGGACATGATTCGCGTATCGATCAGTCCCTGCGAGTCCAGCGCGGTGCGGATGGCAGCGACGCGGCCATCCATCATGTCGGAAGGCGCGATGACGTCGATCCCCGCCGCCGCCTGGTTCACCGCCTGCGTCACCAGGATGGCGACGCTGTCGTCGTTGTGGACGTATTCGCCGGCGGTGGTGTCGCGGATCACCCCGTCATGCCCATGGTCGGTATAGGGGTCCAGCGCCACGTCGCCGACCAGCCCAAGTTCGGGGAATTCGCGCTTCAGCAACCGCGCCGCACGGCACATCAGGTTGTCCGGATTCAGTGCCTCGGAGCCCTCGGCATTCTTCAGCTCCGGCGGCGTCATCGGGAAGATGGCGACGGCGGGGATGCCAAGATTGACCGCCTTCTCCACATGCCCCGCCAGCCGGTCTATGGAAACGCGGACGACCCCGGGCATGGAGCCGACATCGGTGGTCTGGCACTCGCCCTCGCGGACGAAGATCGGCCAGATCAGGTCATCGACCGTCAGGCTATTCTCGGCATTCAGCCGGCGGGTCCAGGCATCCCGCCGATTGCGCCGCATGCGGGTATTCGGGAAGCTCCCGACCGGCGATCCGATGGTCATGCGGCCTCCAGCGCCTGGGTGAGGTCGGCGATGATATCGTCGATATGCTCGATGCCGATCGAGAGCCGGACATAGCCCGGTGTCACCCCGGTCGACAGCTGCTCCTCGGCCGAAAGCTGGCTATGCGTGGTGGTCGCCGGATGGATCGCCAGCGACCGCGCATCGCCGATATTGGCGACGTGATAGAACATCGTCAGCGCATCGATGAACTTCGCGCCCGCTTCCGCTCCGCCTGCCATCTCGAAGCCCATCAGGCTGCCATAGCCGCCCTTCAGCGCCGCATCGGCACGGCGCTTGGCTTCGCCGGTCTGCACGCTCGGATGGATCACCCGGGTCACCTTGGGATGCGCCGAGAGGAAGGCTGCGACCTTCAGCGCGTTGGCGCAATGCCGCTCCATGCGCAGCGGCAGCGTCTCCAGCCCCTGGAGGAACATGAAGGCGTTGAAGGGCGACATGGCGGCACCGAGGTCGCGCAGGGTGCAGGTCCGCATGCGCAGGATATAGGCGATGGGGCCGAGCGGCTTGGCCGCCTGCGACCAGACGGCGCCATGGTAGCTCGGGTCCGGGCTATTCAGGGTGGGGAAGCGGTCGCCACCGGCCTCCCAGTCGAAGTTGCCGCCATCCACCACGATGCCACCGATGCTGGTGCCATGCCCGCCGATGAATTTCGTGGTGCTATGCATCACCACCGCGGCGCCGAGCGCCAGCGGCTTGCAGAGGATGGGTGCGGCGGTATTGTCCATGATCAACGGCACGCCGAGCTTCCGGCCGATGGCCGCCACCTCCGCGATCGGGAAGACCTGCAGCTTCGGGTTCGGCAGGGTTTCTGCATAGTAGCAGCGGGTCCGGGCGTCGGTGGCGCGGGCGAAGCCCTCCGGGTCGGCCGGGTCGACGAAGCGGACCTCGACGCCGAACTGCTTCAGCGTATTGGCGAACAGGTTCCAGGTGCCGCCATAGAGATCGGTCGATGAGACGATGTTGTCCCCGGCGGCGCAGAGGTTCATCACGCAGAAGCTGGTCGCCGCCTGGCCGGAGCCGACCGCCAATGCCGCCGCACCGCCCTCGAGAGCCGCGATCCGCGTCTCCAGCGCATCGCAGGTCGGGTTCATGATGCGGGTATAGATATTGCCCAGCTCCGCTAGGCCGAAGAGCCGCGCCGCGTGGCCGGTATCCTGGAACTGGAAGCTGGTGGTCTGGTGGATCGGCACCGCGACCGAGCCGGTGGTGGGATCCGCCCGATGGCTGCCGCCATGCAGGGCCAGGGTCTCTGGGCTGGTCCAATTGGGCATCTTGGCCTCCGTACGCGCATCTCTCCGCTGACGAAGTCGTGCCACTTGTCGCGCTTCCGGGAAAGGGGCGCCCGCGGGCCATCTTCGGCAGCCGGACAGGCGACGTGCCGCTTTGCCTGTCATTCGGATGATCCACCCTCATCGTGTATTGGCGAGCCCCCCGCACCATTCCTTTTTTGTTCGCTGGAAGTTCTGCGCGTCTGGAGCGGCACCTTCGCCTCCGCAAACATCTTTCTATGCTGTGTAAATTATGCACCTGAGTCGGGAAGACGATGAGTGACTTATCCTGGCACTTTGTCAAGTAATTTACATTACGGTCCTTCTTCGGCTTTTACCGCTTGCCAAGCTTCTTCCATCCGCTCTAGCGACACATCCGCTGGGCCCAGACCCTCTGCTGCCAGACGTTGTTCAAGCCCTTGGAAACGACGTTCGAATTTGGCATTGGCGCCACGCAGGCATTCCTCCGGATCCAAATCGAGCTTTCGCGCCAGATTGGCGAGGACGAAGAGCAGATCGCCCACCTCATCCGCCATTCGGACCGGATCTGCCGTTGGCAATTCAGCCCGCAGCTCGGCCGCTTCTTCCTCAAGCTTCTCGAAGACGCCACCGATATTCGGCCAGTCGAACCCAACCCGCGAAGCTCGCCGAGTCAGCTTGGCGGCGCGTGTGAGGGCAGGGAGGTTGGTCGGTACCCCCGCCAGCGTTCCCGTCTCGGCCCGGGCAGCCCGCTCTACCGCCTTCTGCGCTTCCCAGGCGACGGTCTGGGCTTCGGCATCGCGCGCCGCCGCTTCGCCGAACACATGCGGATGTCGACGAATCATCTTGTCGCCGATGCCAGCCGCCACCTCCGCGAAACCGAAATGCCCGAGCTCCTCCGCCATCTGCGCGTGGTAGACGACCTGGAACAGCAGATCCCCCAGTTCATCCAGGAGGGCCGAAAAATCCGGCCCGCGCCGGATCGCGTCCGACACCTCATGCGCCTCTTCAATCGTATAGGGCGCGATCGAGGCAAAATCCTGGACCTGGTCCCACGAACAACCATTCGGCGCCCGCAAACGAGCCATGATAGACAGTAAACGAGAGAGAGCAACCTGCGTGCGGGCCGAGTCGGGCATGAGTATTCCTTAAGGTTCGGGTGAGGGGATCGGCCGATATCAATGCCATCCCGTATCTGATGCCGCCATGCTGCCCACAACGCCGCATAACGGAGGACGTCATGATCCGCATCCTGTCAGCCGCCCGATCCCGATGGCACTCGCCGGCGCCTATTCCCAGGACTAGGCCTGCACGCCGAGTCGCGGGACGGTCGAAAACATCGAGCGTGGGCTGGCCACACCGCACCAACTGCGCTTTGCCCAGCTCGGTGTCTATGTCCGGGAAGCCGCCTGTCGCCCTGAGGAATCTCGCCAACCGATGCTGATGCGCCAGGACTTCGCTTGCGAGGGGCTCTGGATGATGACCATGAACGACTAGCTGACCGGTTTCGGCGATGTACTGGGCCTCGCCCGCCGCATCCCCTTCATCCGCCCGGGGGACGGCGGACGCGACCGCGGTCATCACCGCAGTGGCCGAGAGCAGGGAAGGGGGTCACCCAGGACGACCAGCGGGATTCATTGCCAACGCTAGGCGTCTGAGCGCCGGAGCGGCCGAACAACTCGCCACTGCCGCAAAATCGACCGAGCGTGCGGGCGAAAGGCAGCTCAATAATTGAATCCATTCCGCATTCTCGCGCAATACTCGGGCTGCCATTCGCAGGGAGGCGGACGATGAACGGGTTGGATCAACTCTACCGGTGGAATGCCTGGTTCGATGCGCAGACCCCAAGGTACCGCTTCGATCTGGCAGTCTGGGCGGTTGTGATACTGGGCCTGCTGAACCTGCTGCTGACCCTGGCATTCGGCATGGCCTTCGGCCTGCTACTGTTGCTCGGCCTTATCCTCGCCAATGTGGCGCGGCTACCTTATGCGTTGGGGGAATTGCCGCCGCCGGCCACGGCGGCGCACCTGGCCGGGGCGGAACGGCTGCAGGCTTGGCATCGCCGCATCACCGGCGCGCCCGATGATGTGGTCTCGCTACCGATCCTCGGCGTCGCCTTGGCAGCGATCCTTGGAATGGGCTCGCTGGCCGCGCTCAGCGCCAAGGCCGGGCCAGGCTTCGGGATCCTGTTCATCCTCGCGGTGGTCAATGCGCTGGTGGTCATCCGTGGCCACGTGCCGGCCAAGCTGCCGCCTGAAGCTGTGCCGGTACCACCACAGCCGCTCGCCATTGGCCAGGACCGGCAGCAGTCCAGTCTGGCGTGAGAAGGGAGGCCGCGGCCGCTGGGCGCGGCCTTATCCCCAAATCTAATTACCGCATAAGATATATTATGGAAAATAAAGACCTGGGGATAAAGCCGTGGAGAAGCTGTGGGTAGCGTGTTCCATCGCTTGACCGTGTCTTCCCAGACCCGGGCTGCTCAGGTGAGCGGCACGTCCAGCACCATGCCGTCATGCGCCGGCTCGATTCCCGGCGGCAGGTCGCGCAGCAGCGCGGCGTAGTCCATGCCCGGCCCCATATGCGTCAGCACGGTGCGCCGCGGCTTCAGTCTCGCTACCCACTCCAGCACTTGGTCCAGGTTCGCGTGCACCTTGTGTGGCCCACGCTGGAAACAGCCGACCACCCAGGTGTCCAACCCCTCAAGCGCCGGCATGCTTTCCTCCGGCAGCATCACCACATCGGTCGAATAAGCAAAGCGACCGATCCGGATGCCGAGCGTATCCATCACCCCATGATCCTGGCGGAAGACTTCAACCGGCAGGCCGGCCGCCTCGAAGCGATCGCCATAGGCCACCCGTTTCTGCTCCAGCGCCGGCCGGTAGAAGAACGGCGGCGTCGGGCCGATGAAGGCGTAATCGAAACGATCATCCAGTTTCTGCATGGTGGTCCGGGTGCCATAGGCGTCCAGCGCCTGGCCGATGACCCGATTGACCTGTCGCAGGTCATCGATGCCGAGGCAGTGATCGGCATGGGCATGGGTGAAGATGATCGCATCCAGCTTCGCTGCCCGCGCCGCTAGCAGCTGTTCCCGCATATCCGGTCCGGCGTCGATTAGCAGCCGCCGCCCATCGGGCCCCTCCAGCAGTGCTGAGGTTCGGGTCCGCCGGTTGCGCGGCTCGGCCGGGTCACAGTCCCCCCAATTACCCCCCTCGCCCTC